>NZ_CP195119.1:637992-956988 GCF_052056915.1 Methanosarcina sediminis
TTGAATGAAACTGAATGTATTTTCCTTCCCAGCCCCGGGTTCTGGTTCAGAGGCCCTGAAGCCTGCATTTCATGTCTTCTTTTCTTATCCCCAGCTCATAGTCAATAAGGTTCGAGAGACAACACAATGTGTCTTCGTTTTCTTCAACCATTGATTTTATTTTTTCGTAAAATTTATTTTCTTTACGCTTTTGGCTTATGACTTCTACTTTCCTTTTTGCTGAAGCTTTCCCTTCTTCGCTTTCGTGGTACATGCAAATCGATGCATGATTCAGGTTTTTGTCAAGGAGAAATACGGACCCTCCTTTTTTCGGGTTGCAATGGACCTCGTCAACCATCCATCCGCCTGTGTTGTAGACAGACACGTCGGAATCAAGTCCCTTTATGCCTACTTCTTCACTGGACAGGTCCCTTTCAAAAGGCTTGTGGGTATGGCCCATTACAAAGGTCAGTTCGGAGGGTGCAGCCCCCATTTCTTCTTCGATTATCTGGTTCCAGGCGGTTTGCAGGTAGAGTATGAGTCCATCTCTGGTTTTTCCACCTATTTCCTCCCCCTCAAGGTACTTTTCCCACATCGAGCCCTTTTCCCCGCAGAAATATTTCTCGAGGAACTTTTTGAGGAAATATTCTTCTGGCCAGTCTCCAAAAGCGCTTACTATCGGGATTCTTAAATTGTGTTTTTTAGCCAGGTTTCGGGCGAACTCGTCTGTCAGCTTTTTCATGTGTTCTTTGTTTTTTGCATGTTCGTAGAGGGTTTCCGTGACTTCGCCGGCATCTCCCGAGCGCCCAAGAGCAGACCAGAAAAAGTCAATCCAGGCAAAGTTTTCGGATTCAAGTACCTGGACATCAGGGGGCATATCGTTGTCTAATCCAAGGGCAGAAGCTTTCAGGAAACTCATAAACCTGTACGAAGCTTCAACAAAATGACCGTGGTGGAAGAGCACACATTTTTTCCCATCTCCGGAAAATAAAGCCAGGTTGGGATAGGCAATTTCTACCTGGATTTTTTTATTCAGCTTTACTCCTTCGTACTCGTCAAGAGAGTGGCGGTTTATCAGGCAGTTTAAGAAATCGGAATAAATCCTTTTATCTTTTTTATTTTTTTCTTTTTGTTTTCCTTCTCCTTTTCTTTTTCTTTCTTTTCCTTTTTCCCGGTATTTTTTACTTTTCTGGTTTTCCCCGGCGATAACTGGCTTATTTTCACCTTCAAGATGTGGTGGGTCCTGAAGGCGCAGCGGGGTTTTATGCCAGGGGAACGGCAGCTCCTAGCTCGGATGCCTGTTGATATATTTCAGATACTGGTTTTCCCGTGCAAGTTCCCAGATATGGTGGTCGTGGTTTCCGGGGAGGTAGATTATTCTGTCGAATAATTCTTCTCCCTCTTTTATTATAAGTTCTAGGAAGCGGTCGAAAGTCATTGCAGCGATATTGGTCTTTGTTAGAGCCAGTTCCAGAATGTCTCCGTTCAGGATAAGGGTTGGTTTTTTTGAGCCTTCGTTTTCGTCTATGATTTCTTTCAGGCAATCCACCAGCTTGACCATAACTTCGCTCGGTTTGCTGCTTTCAAGGTTTCCCCCTTCTATGTTGGTCAGCAGGCTGTCTTCTTCCCCTAGGTGCATATCGGAGATGCATACATAGCAGACATCGTGTTTCCCATACTGTTCTTTTCCCGTAATTCTTCCCCCAAGAATTTTATGAAAATTGAGCATTTCTTTCATAAAAGGCTGCATATGCTAATAAAAATCCCTACAGCATGCTTTTTATCTTATAAATCATTGTGTGATAAAATAAGCTTTTGGAAATAATTGTACTAATTTTATTTTTTTAGCCTCGTAGAAATCCTTCGGTGGGGTTTATATTTGAGCGATCAAACTTGAATAATGGATCTTTTTTCATTCATTTTCCGTTTTTATAGTCATTGGTGGGATTTTCTTTTGCGTTTTTCTCTTGCGTTCTCAATGAAATTTTCTGCTTTTTTCCTGATTTTTTTAAGTTTCTTTATCGTATATTCACATATTTTCTCATGGGCTTCTTCATGACTGCATTTTTCCGCTTCCATGGTTTCCTGAATTTCTTTCTCCGAACAGGAACAAAGTTTTTGATGAATAATTTGGGGGTCCATGGATGCAAGGTCTTTGACGGTTTTAAGGTTGGCATAATATTTCAGGGCATACGCCTGGTTACGTTTTATTCCCAATTTGCTTACGAAATCTGAAATTTCAAGGCTCAGGCATTTCCTTGCCCTGCAAATGTATAGCTGAGTAACTTTTTCTAAATGAGCATCGAATTCCTCTTCTGCAATCTCCTCTTTTCTGATCCAGGTTTCCCCTGTAATTTCTGTTCTCCGTTTTAACCTTTCAGTGAGTTTTTTTGGATCACAGTTTGCAAGTTCATCTATTGTCCTCACATTGAGACTATAAAGGTTATGTGCAAGGTCGGGGTTCATTTCAAGGATTTTTACAAAATCGGATTTTTCGACATCGTATTCCTTTCTTTCTAATATTTTTTTCTTCTCCTCTTCAGGGAGTATTTTCTTCGCTGAGTCATAGATCCAGTCTTCGATTATCTTGGTAAATGCTCCTGTGAAGAATGCGAAAAGAAATATGAAAGTGGCATTTGCATTATTGTTGCTCTCTACCAGCCTCAGGTAGGTCAGGAGATAGAAGGCTGCAATAGCTATATAAGGTGCGACTAGTATTCTCCGGATGTATGCCCAGGCTATACTTTTCTTCTTGTATTCGGGGAGCAGTTCCCCAAATATTTCCGTAACGCTCAGGAGAAGATAGGAAAGCACCCCAATTGTTGCACCAATGATCACATATATGGGAAACTTGAGTTCGTCATTGCCAAAAGGTGTCACATATATGTTATTTGGATCTGACGGAGCTTGCTGGTTAATCATAGAGTAGTAAATAGCGATAAAAGGCCAGGAAAACACCGAGATAATAATTATCAAATTTCTTATGAACATATGAATTTCGTTTATGCCCTGGGCGCTTAAGATATCAACCTTAAATAATTTCCTGCACAAAAAGGTGAAAACATATAAAATAATTGTCAGTGCAATTAAAATAATTGCCAGTTCAATTAAAAGTAGCAGTAATATCAGAAGAAATTGTAATAAAAAATTAGTTATTTTATTAAAATTAGAAATTTCATTGTTTTTGGTCACTTGTGATTCATTAAAATTAGAAATTTCACTGTTTTCGGCCACTTGTGATTCATTAAAATTGGAAATTTCATTGTTTTTGGTCACTTGTGATTCATTAAAATTAGAAATTTCACTGTTTTCGGCCACTTGTGATTCATTAAAATTAGAAATTTCATTGTTTTCAGGTACTTTTTCCGCATTCATATTAGTTAATAACAAATTCAGGAAAATTGGAGAGAGGACTATTAGAGAAAGAATGAAAGTGATCAGAAAGCATGTTTTCATTTTATCGAAGAATCGGCTCAACCAGCACAGGAACAGGAAGTAGCCCAAAAAAGCAGGGAGAAGAAAGATCCAGTCATCAATTTTTATCTGTATATCTGAATTATTTTCAGAACCTTCATTTCCTTCACAGAGAGGAGTGCTCAGGATAAGTAGCACTAACGTGAATATAAACAGAGTTCCCCTATTAACCCCCATACACATGAATTTAATTACGCGGTTAATATATATATCGATATGTATACATTTCAAACATTATTTAGAATATGTGTCATACCCGAAACAAGGATATAAGAAGATTACATGAAAAAAGAAAGAGACCCGGAACACCATATGCTCCGGGAAAGAATCTTGGTCCGGGCCTGTCCCCTGACTGGTGGAACTTTCCGGGGACATTTTCGGACCTCTTCTTCTTAAATTCTCTGCTCTGAAATTCTCTGCGGTAAAAATCAGGCAGTGATATCGACAGGTACGGTTTCTTTTTCTTTAATTTCACCTTCTACCAGATCTTCTCTCTTCTCTTTCTGGGAATAGATCCAGAGAGGGATAAAGAGGCAGAGCACTGAAAAGCCGACAAAGGTCGTGGTCCAGCCGAGTTCGAGGCTGTTGAGGTAGATTATCCCGATCAGGAAGAAGGGGATATTCAGGAAGGCGGTTACAAGAGCCACGTTTTTCCAGCCGCGGGGGGCTTTGAAGGGCCTTTCTAGCTTTGAAAGTTCGGGGTCGTTTCTCACTTTGACGTAGGTGTAGAGACTGATCCCGTTTGCGCAGATGTACCCGATAGCTGAGGCTGCAAGGATTGCGGTCGGGGTCCCGAGCAGGATAAGGAACATGTTGAAAAGGGCATCTGCAAGCATTGCGTTCATTGGGTGCCCGTGGGAGTTAAGCTTGCTGAGGAACTTCGGGAGGTTTCCTTCTACGGACATCGAATAGATTGACCTGGCTGAGGAGAGGAAAGCGGTCTGGATGATCAGGAGCATGGCCCCTATCAACATTACGATTGTAATCGAAGCTCCGAGGCTGCCCAGGGTCATGTTGGCAATTGGAAGCATCGGGGAGACCGGTTCGGAAAGTACGCCTTCGACTCCCAGGGTCCCGATAACCGAGGTCTGGACAAGGACATAAAGCACAAGGCAGATTGCCCCGCAGACCAGAAGCGCTTTTGGGGTGTCGGTGTTCGGGTTCTTGTACTCGGGCCCGTAGATGGCTGCGGTTTCCCAGGCACAGGCGCTCCATTCAGCCATTGCGAAAATCCCGAAGAGGATAAGGATGTGCTTCATATCCCAGACCCAGTCGGTTGGGAACCAGGAACCGGTAATGTTTGCCATCTGGAAATCGCCGGTAAGGAAGGGAGCAATGGTAATTACCAGGAGGGGGACCAGGGAGACCACGGCCAGGATGTATCCGGCCGTTGCGCCGTTCTTGAGCCCTTTAGAGTTAAGAATGGCAAGGCCCCCGAAGATCACGGCTCCTACCAGTAAGGAGAGCAGGGTCTCAGGGATAGCCCCGAAGGCGGGAACCAGGCCGTGCAGGTAACTTCCGATCAGGATCGCATAGATCGCGAGCACCGGGCTCCAGCCGAACCAGTAACTCCAGGCGCTGAAACCGCCTATGAACTTTCCTAACTTGAATTTCCCGTTATTGCTTTTGTTGGAGGCTGAGCCAAAAACCGTCTGGGTATAACCGGGAAGCCCCGAAGCTTTCGGAAAGACGGTTGCAAGCTCCCCGAATGCAAAGTTCTGGAAAAAGCCCAGGAAAATGGTCAGCACCCAGACAACTATTGAAAAAGCCCAGACATAACTTGTAAAATAGCCAATGGAAGGCAGGATCAGAAGCGGCACGCCGAGTGCAATTGCAAGTCCCTGTTTCCAGTCAATACTCCGTTCAAGCTCTTTCGGGTCGCAGCTTGCCCGGCTGCATTCCGATCCGTGCTGCCAGTCTACCTGTGAGTAGGGGGGATTGGTATCTTCGTCCATAATAATTCCTTTTTTATATTTTTTGTATGTTTTTTATTTTTTTAATTCGCGGATTCACATCCATAAGTAAAATAAAACGAAAATTTCCCTGTTAGTTTTCCTGTCCGTTTTTCGTTCCGTTTACACGATCTGTTTTCGGAACATCTCACAGGAATTAATGTTGATGCCGAGCAGTTTTTCGATGTTCATTTTTGCGGCAATTCCCTTGGCTGCGCCTGTCACGGAAGTGATTACTCCGATATCGAGTTCTTCCCTGAGCTCTCTCATGACATACTCGTCGGTGAGGTCCGCAACCCCGACGTCAAGCTTCTTTGCCACGTAGTCTTTTGCTTCCCCAACCCGCATGTTCTTCGAAAACTGCATCCTTGCAACCAGGTCCCCTGCAGCCCTTATCCCGGTCATCCCGGAAGCCATTATGTGGGAAATCGGCATACCCAGCGGGTCGCCGACCCCTATCTATATGCCGTCTACGCCGGCAATCTCGACCATTGCCTTGCTGGCCCTGGTAACGGCATCCACAGGTGGAGTTTCGAGCATCGGGATTCCCCCAACGCCCATGCCCATGTTCACGTGGCAGGGAATGGGAGAAGCTGAAACGGTTGCCTTGATGAAAGTAACAGCCCTTGCCAGGTTCCAGGCTGAGGTCCTGCTGGTGTTGGTGTTGCAGACCGGGCCAAAGACATTTGCTCCGGCTCTTGCGGCAAGAGGAGCCTGCTGGTGGGGCCAGAGCCCGGCAAGGGTGGTCCCGTCGTATTCAAGTTCCCCATGCATCCCAAGCACCATCTCTCCTGCCATCCCCATTTCGATGTACATGTCGGGAAACCGGGCCCTGAGGGCTTCCACAGCGTTCAGGGTCCCGTACATGTCCCCGTCGCCGGCAGCTCCGGTGGTGTCGAAGTTGACCCCATCGGCGCCGCTTGCCATGAGCCTCTGCATGACCCAGCCCGTGTCCCTGGTAAGGTGCTCGGCTGCGTGTTCCATGGACTCCCTGGCCTTATCGATCTTGAAAAGCTTCATAAGGTCGCCGGGGTTTTCGAAAGGCCCGTCCGGAGTATAGTAGAGCCCCATATTGGGCATGGCTCCGTAGAAGAGTGGGATAATCATGTTCTGCTGGCAGACTTCCATAGCCTGGCACTCGTTTGCGACAACAGGCTTGACTGGCTTGAAACTGTAGTCGATGTGCCCCAGTTCCATGGTATCAGCCCCGAAAGCCCTTTCGTGCATCATTGAGCCTACAAGACGGCTTGAGGGAATCCCGACCCCGCTGTTGCCCTGGTCCCCGTCAAGCCTGAGGGTGCCGATGTCGTGGGTCACGGGAACTTCCATACCCTGTTCCACGCTTACGGCTTTTCCGGGCATCATCAGGATTTCGGCAAGGGTTTCAAGCTCATCCCCTGAGAGGAAAGGGATTTCACCAAGGTCAGCCGCGTTTGCCGAACCTTCTTCGATTTCTTCAAAAATTTGCTTTTTTGTCAGGGAAATCCGCTTTCCGTCTCCCATTCTCAGTAAATATTCAGTTGCCATTTTTAGTCCTCCGGAACCTGGCTTACAAAAGCAGCTCTTTTGCCCTTGTAACGGCTTCACTGGCGTTTTCCGCGTAGCAGTCCGCTCCGATTTTTTCAGCCCAGGCCTGAGTTGCGGGAGCCCCTCCTATCATGACTTTCACCTTCTCACGGAGCCCTCCCTCTTTCAGGAGCTCGATGACTTCCTTCTGGCCCGGAAGAGTGGTTGTCATAAGCGCGGAAAGCCCGACCATGTCCGCCCCGGTTTCCTTTGCCTTTTCCACAAAGTTCCGGATCGGGACGTCCCTTCCTATGTCGTGCACCTCAAAACCTGCAGACTGGAGCATGGTAGAAACGATGGACTTCCCGATGTCGTGGACATCCCCTTCCACGGTCCCGTTGACAATAACTCCGAGCTTCTTTCCCTTGTCCCCGGCAGGCATGTCGGCTTCCAGGAGGCCAACTCCGGCAGTCATGGCATCGGCTGCCATCATAACATGGGGTAAGAAGAGCTTTCCTCTCTCAAAGAGGACGCCGACCTCATTCATGCCGGCAGCAAGCCCCTTTTCAATGATTTCCGATGCAGGAATCTCAGACTTCGCTTTCTCCACGGCGGCAAGGACTGCGTCCTTTTTGCAGGAGATAACCGCATCTGAAAGTTCTTGCAGCAATTCTTCGCTGGTCATCTGGTGGTTCACTTCTCCATTTTTTGGCTGCATCCTAGTCGGCAACCGGTAACTTACTACCGGCTAACATACTATATAAAATTTACTATTATACGCGCAAAAAAGAACCTTATATTTAAAGAGGTCCTCCGGGTCTTTGAATATGAAGGGGGATTTTCAAGAGCGATCCTCTCACAGTACTGCAAAGTGTCCCGGAAAAAAAGCAGAAAAGTTCACACAGTATAAACTTAAAAGTAAATCGGAAAATGTGTTAGAAAATATGTTAGAAAAAGTGTTAGAGAACGTGTTAGAGAATGTATCAGAGAACTTACCAATAAAAATTTTTCAATTTGATTTTCAGGTACCTGGGCACTCACCGCCCGCAGAGAGTAGCGAAGCGAACGGCTTTTCCAGGATCCCCGGAAAATTGCATATGATATTGAATTCAAGTACGGCAGTCCTTTAGTTCATAAGTCAAACACAGCACCTTTTATTATAATTCAAAACAGGATGCTTTAATTATAACTCTTAATTTATATATAGAGCCCCGCAACCCTCATCACTTTATTTATTTTCCCGCATCCTTCGAATTTCCCTTGACGAAGTCCCATCATCTTCATATTCGTCCACCGGGATAATCTCACAAAACTCAAGAACTTCAGGATTGACGGACATTTTAATGGATTTCCTGTGAAACACCATGAACCGCACGTTCTTTTCCTGAAAACTCCTCAAAATGGCAGCTGTATCTTCTATACCGCCATAGTATTTTGCGTCAAACAGCCTGTTGAATGTATCGGCCCCGATGATGAAGGTGCTGTTCGGGAAAAGGTCGGCTTTTTGCAGGAAAAGCGGCGCGTTGGTCAGGTAAACCCCTCCCATAAAGGCTTCTCTTTTGTATTTCCTCAACGAATCAAGCCTCTGGTCCAAGGAAATAAAATCTATAGGCGGTTTGTCAACGTTCGTCAAAGAAATCTCGAAATGGACAGGCGAATTATATTTCTTCGACGCCCGTTTCGCCATGAAAACGTGGTTCTTGTGGCAGGGGTCAAAAGAGCCGGAGAATACGAGTTTTATTTCTTCGGATTTTGTATATTCGGGGGATTTTTCCGTATCAATTGCCTCATCAAAATTGATCCTTGCCACCCCGGCTGTTTCACAAGGACTTTCCGGACTGCAGCTCTGCTGTCTCAGGAGATCTCCTACCGCCCCGGAAACTGAAGCATATTTTTCAAAAATTTTTTCTCTTTCCCTTTCCCCTTCTGCTGTCTCAATACCGGTCCCGATTCCATCCTTTGTCCCGATTCCATTCGGTAAATCGATTTCAGGAACGCCGCAGTGGTGGGCGAGCACATTGAAAATCAGGGCTGCAGCAATCTTTTCTTCCTCTTCCCTTGTCCGGTCCGCTGTCAGTTCAAGGGTTCTGACCCCGGTTTCACGATATGCCTGTATGGCAACATGGACCTCGTGTTTCCTGCCTTCCCGCTCGTTTGCAGCCTTGAGCTTGCAGGTCGCTCCAATCCCGATTACGTCCAGATCTGCGGAGCCGTCGGAGCCTTTGGACAGTTCAAGAGCCCGCTGGTAGGCAACCATCGCCATCGACCTTGCGGTTTTCTCCGAGCAGTACTTCTCAGGTTTCCTGCCGAGGAAGCGGTCCATCGCCTTCATGCCGTATGGGACAGCTGCATCCAGCACTGTTGCCGAGCCACTGCCGTGCCGGAGCAATTCCCCAATAACTTCGGCTCCACCGCCGGTTATTGCCAGAACGACCTTGCAGGGGGATTCGTGGATCTGGAAAATGCGTTCAAGAAGTATGCTGTTTTCATCTGCAGCCGATTTATCTGCCATCAATAAGGTGGATACACTTGATAAGATTATAAATATTATTATTCAGGCAAAGATGGTGTTATTCACAGTTATTTGAGTTTATTTGTGATTCGAAACTCCAGAAGTCGGGTACCTAACTATTTTCGTGTACTCAGTACAGTGTAACCGGTTTTCAATTTGATTTTCAGGTACCGACGTTCTTACCGGCCGCGGAGCGCAGCGAGACGGACGGCTTTTTCCAGGAAATTAATATTAAATGTTAAAATAGGATTCAAACACAGTGTCTTTTATTATTCACTTGATCTCAATCCCATACATCTCAGCCTTTTCCTTTATTTCCTCAAAAGCAGGATACCCTCTGATCCTCTCCCCCTGCAAAACAAGCTTCAAGTTCTCAACTATCTCGTGTTCCACATCCTTCAATTCTTCCTCATACTTACAGTAGTACAGTGCAAGGAATATGAGATGCCTGACAGAAGTCTCTTTTTCCGCGACATAAAGCGCATGCCTGAAGATCTCTTCTTTTGTGAGCTCCCTTTCCGGTTCCTTATCCGAATAATAGTAATAGGTGGTTGGCAAAAGGAGTTTGATCCCTTCCTTTTCAAAAACAGAGAAACCCGTTTTTTCCCCGGAATCCCCTCTGTATTTATTCGAATAGATGACCTCATCCCTGTCCCTGTAATATATTACCGAATTATAGGGAACCCGCGGGTCAAGCAGCCTTTCGATATCCCTTATTTCCCTCAGCAGGTCTGCAACATCTCCCCAGAGCCTTTCATTGAGTGCATACCGCTCCCCGTCTTTTTTTACCAGGCTTATCTTCAGGGCTTTTTTCAGGAAAGCATATACCGTGCTCTTTTTCACATCCACCTCTTCGGTGATTTCATCCACAGTTTTTGCTTCGAGCAGGGAGACGAGTATCGGGATTCCGGAATCTGCAAGAACAGGTATCAAATTCGGGTAGGAATCGAGAATCCGGGTAAGCCTGACCATCAACGTGCTTTTTTTCGGGACGATTTCTCCCGCTGAGAGGGCTGCAAGGTCTTTTTCGTCAAGCTTTTGCACAATTCGGTAGATGTGCTTTTCACTTTTGTTGAGTGCTTCGGCTACGATGCTTATTGAGGTGTTGCCTTTTGCGAGTTCTGCGATGGTTTGAAGTTCTGTTCTGGAAAAATGCATTAATTCCAATATTGTGCGAATTACATATAAATTTTCGTATTCTGATGGAAAATTAGGGCGGTTGTCAGTTATTGGGTGATATTCCTCGACCCCGAAAACCGTATTTCAATTAGATGTTAAAGGGTGCCTCCGCCAGCTTGCCTGGCGGCCCTCATCAAAAATACCTATTGAATGATGCAGGAACAATGCATGAAGCCCCAAAGCTTATATTTCCCAGAAAAACAAACCTCACCTGTAGATAATATGGCTGAAGTAAACGAATTCAAAGAAATTAAAGAATCCAAAGAATTCAAAGAAACCATCGTCCGAAGCAAAAGGAAAAACCAGACAAAAGAACTTGAGCGCTGCAAGTCGATCTATGGGGAAGAAAACGCCATAACAATCGACCGTACAACGAAATGGGGCAGCCCCTTTGCAATAGGCAAGGACGGGAGCAGGGAAGAAGTACTGCAAAAGCACCGGGACTACCTGAGAAAGAGGCCGGACCTCCTGAGGGCAATCCCCGGGGAATTGTCTGGCAAAGTTCTCGTATGCTGGTGCTGGCCTGAGCAGTGCCATGGGGACATACTGGCATACCTGGCTAATAACCCGGACAGGATCAAAGAATTCAGGCAGGGGAAAAATCCGATGAAGGGAAAAGTCCAGTCAACTTTGGGGAGTTTTGAGTGAGTGGGGGGAGAGGTAGGGTAATCCTGAAGCTTTGTATGTGGAAGGAACCAGGATCTTGGAGCCTTTTGACTGTGAAAAATTTTCAGCAGCCATTCCCAGGCTAAAACACAGAACTATTTTCAGGACGAACTCATCAGAGGCCAGGCAGCACAGGCCTCCACTGCACTTCCACTGCCGCAGTGACCTGCTGCCCGTCCCCATCACCAGGACTGTGGATCCAAAGACCCGCATCGAAAACAGGGATTTCAGCCGGCAAATGGACCAGGACTTTAACTTCCTGGACGACCGGGCAGACTCCGAGCCTGAAAGAAGATCCCACCGCCCGATTGACAAAATTGTTGCACGAACCTTTTCCCGTATCCCGAGTATCAGCCAGCGGCGAACGAGGCTGTGAGTATGACTAGGAAGACGATGTTGACAATCATATGAGCAATCATGGATACGTAGATGCTCCGTTTTCGCCACGCGACTAGAGTCAAAGGCAGGAACCCGACGACTATCTGAGGCCACCGCCACGGCGTCCACACGTGGTAGATGCTGAACAGGAGGGTGTTGAGAATCGGTGCCCATATGCCGTAGCGGTCAATCCGCGGGAGAAGATAGCCGCGGAAGTACAGTTCCTCGGTTATTGGAGCGACCAGGCCATTGAACACAAATGCTATGACTATGAACGCTGCTAAAACGCCCGCAGAAGGCAGAACGCCCTCCGCATTCGTCTGCGCAAAATGCAGTATCGAATCGGGCACCCACGAGGGCAACCAATCGATGACCCAGCCTTCCAGCAACGATATCCACGCGATTAGTGTGAACATGAACCATATGGCCAGACCAATAGCCATTGGCAGCAGCTGTCCGAGAGGAAGCTTGGATCTGTAATCTGTAACGGCAAGTGGAGACCACGAGCCGATTATCCTGCGAGAGGCGATAGCCAGGCACCCGAGTTCGAGGGGTACGATCACGAGTCCGATACCGCCGAAGAGGGCGAAGATTGGATCCAGTCCCCATCCCTTCAATACTGGTGTCATCCCGACGATGAACGCGCCTAGCGCCACGCCCGGGAAGAGACTCAGGACAACAGACAGCCAAAGAGGATGCTGTGGGGTATGGCTGTGCTCTACGGTCTTTCGCTCATTTTCGCTCATAATCACTCTTCTTTAACTCGATATTGCTCAATGTTTCAGGATTCTTTCACTTAATGACAAGTCGTTTGTATGGATTCAATGATATTATGACAAATTTTAGCGCTCGACTGAGCGTGTTTTTTCCAAATTAGCCATTTTATTTGGTCCACTAACCAATTTTTGTTTATAGAAATAAATTATACCTTAGTTTTATCTTAAAATAAAATAGATAAACCTTTTGAAATTAAGTATTAAAAGTAAATATATTAAAAATAATTATTATTTTTGGGAAAAGCCGTTCAGCCCAAGGCTGAACGGTGAGAACCCCGTTTTCTCTATTCCACAGAGCCCCTGTGCCGGGCCCTGCACGGCACCGTCTTCAGGTCGAAATCCTCCGAAGCCAGGAAGTACCGCCCCCCGCTTCACTTTCACTGCCGAAGTGACCTGCTTCCCGTCCCCATCACCAGGACCGTGGACCCAGAGACCCGCATCGAAAACCGTGACTTTTCCCGGCAGATGAACCGGGACTTCAACTTCCTGGACGACCGGGCAGACTCCGGGGTAGTGGACAAAACCCTGCAGGACATCGACATTTTCAGGGAGAAGTATTCCATCGATCGGTTCATTCTCGACGAGGACCTGGAAGCCAGGCTGCAGAAGCTTGAAATTCAGGTTGAGTCTTCGGGAGAACGGTGGAATAAATAAAAAAGTCAGATTACAATAATATTGAGGATCAGCCTTTAGATGTTACTGAGGCTCTATTAAATAGACAATTATAAATTTTATATAAATAATCATTTTTTATCAGTACTGTTGAAAAAACATCATCTATTAATTAAGCCATAACTTGAAAATAATCTTTATAAGATAAGGATGTATAGACTATAATAATGAGCCCTTCTCATTATTATATACATTCTGTGATAAAATGTTGATTGATATAATTAGTGATCCTGGTAATTTAATTGTACTTCTTCCAACTGCGGTTATTCTCATAAGTGCTACAATTTATTATTTTGGAGTGCGTTTTGGGGATACACAAACTACAGAACATGGCACAGTATCACATTACTTTTTTGGCGTATTATTTATAATAAGTTACATGCTAGAACCATATTTGATATTATTTTTTGTTAAGTATTTGATATTACTTTTTGTTAAGCTTATTAATGAGGAATATATTTCCTATTCACCTAATGTTAAAATGTGTATGTTTTTGGTTATATTAGGATTATTTATAGAGATTATTTTGTATTTCCTATTTCACTATAGTGCCAAAGAGTTCAGAAAAAGACTCGAGCCACGATATACATTCGATGACTGTGAAGAAGGAAACGATGATTGTGAAGAAGGAAACTTACGTAAATGGATAGAAGACATATTTAAAAACTTAATATTTACGCGTTCAGCCCCTATCATAATAATCTTTATTATATATGGGATTATATATGGGGATTATTACTATGGTGTAAAATCAGAAATAATTTTACTATCTTTGACTCTTGCTTTCCTAACATTTACAGATATTGCTTTTTGTGCAGGATTCTGTTGTGCTCGTTATCGGAAGAATGTATTATATTTAAAAAATGGAAAGAATATTAAAGGAATTATTTTGAAGTATGGATCCTATATAAATGTATTAACAAAAGATGGAACATACTCGATAAATAAAGATGATATAAGTACTATTAAAACGAGCAAATATTCTAAATAAATTTGCAATGACTATATTTCAACCTACATTCGGCATCAACAATATTTAACCAAATTTATTTTGATCATATTATTTTTGATCATATTATTATTGCTGTTTTATCCCTAAATTATTTCGCTTTTTTAATTTCTTTTATTGAAATTATATATCGTATACATGCGACCCACTATTTTACTTCAACTTCGAATTTGCTTAATTTTATATAATCATTCCGTAGTACAAAAATGGAATTGAAATTTGCTCAACGTAGAAATTTTTGCGTTGCCTTCTGTTGTATTGTGTACTGAACTTTCAAATGGTTTTGAATCTGCAAAATCATTTCAGGATACAACAATTTGATTCTTGAGTCGCCAACACAAATAATATTTTTGTATGTTATCGCTGTTAACAATATTAGGAAATATATCCCTTCATTGAAGGCACCGCTTTTCCCCTCGGGGAACTCAATAAAAACGGCTGGAGCGTGCCGTTCTCCGAAGCAGAGAACGCTATCTCTTCTCTCAAAAACAGTGTGATCTGGATATGCCCGCGTAATGCTCCCCATATTTGTGACATTTTCGAAGACCCGTTTGCCGAGAACAGTATTTATATAAAAAATATGTATATGTAGGTTTCTCTTCTTCCTCTTCTTTTTCATTTACATTTTGGAAAGGCCGGCTGCCTTCGGCACCCGGTGAGAGCCCGGGGTCCGATAAAGCGAAGGCTAAACGGTCCCCAGAAAATTAGAAAATAGAATTAAAAAGAATTCTGGCGCTTAACTTAAAATTAGACTGCTCCCTTTTTGACACCAATCATATCAGCAAATCCTCTATCCTCGCTTCCTTCACAATCTCAATTGCCTCTGCCTCTTCCTCAAACGTCAGCCCCCTTGCGATTTCCGGATATTCCATCGCCCGGTAGACGGGCCTGTACTGGAACATCAGGTTGAACCTGACCCTGGGGATGTGCTCTGCGACCCATTCGGCAATCGGTCTTGTGCAGCAGTCAAGGTGGCCCGGTAAGACCAGATGGCGCAGCAGGATTTCGGCGGTCTCGTAGGCGAATTCGAAGTTGGGCTGGACTACTTCCAGGTAGTTTTTGACTTTCGAGTACTTGAGGGCGCAGGCGTCGTTGCCGTACTTGAAGTCCCCGAGGTAGACGTCCACCACGCCTTCCAGGAGGCGGGCGATCTCGGGGGAGTGGTACATGTTCGAGTTCCAGACGATGGGGGTGTTTTCGGAAAGTTCCCGGACGGTTTTAAGGACGGTGTGCGGGTGGGGGGTCGGGGTTACGAAGTTTACGTTTTTGGCTCCGTGCTGCCTCCGAAGGTCTATCAATTTTGCAAGTTTCCGGGGGTCGACTTCGGTGCCGGAGTCCGGGCGGGTGGAGATGTCCCAGTTCTGGCAGTAGACGCAGGCAAAGACACAGCCTGTAAAAAAGATCGTGTGGGAGGGGACAAGCTCGGGCTCTTCTCCCATGTGCAGGAACTCCGAGGCAATCCTTGAGCTGTCGGTGAGCCTGCAAAAGCCTTTTTCTCCTGCCTTCCGGGAAACCCCGCAGCGGCGCTCGCAGCAGTGGCAGCTTTCCAGAATCCGGTCAACGATTGCGATCTTCAGGTCAAGGAGGGAAGGGGAGGCTTTTTCGAGTTCCAGAAAGCCGTCGGTCAGGAGCTTCAATTTGTCCGAGGTATCGGGGTAGGCAAGGGCTCTCAGGGCTCCGGTTTCGAGCTCTTTCCTGAGCATCCGGTATTTTTCCATTTCCCGGGCATGGACTTGCCAGAGTTCTTCAAGCGGCATATCAGCTTCGAACTCCACCGGGATTCGCTCGCTTATCTTGAAAAGGGCAGGCATTTCGTTTCTCTGTACCCTGAGATAGCGCTTCAGGTACTTCGGAGCTGCCATATGGAAATATTGATCTGCATGGCTTGAATGTTTTGTCATGAATGCTTTTTTGTGAATGTCTTTTTGTGGATGTTTTTTTGTGAATGTTTTGTGATGGATGTTGTGCTGGGAATGATGTGTGGTGCCGACATGTTTAAGTGCTTTTAGTATGTGGATGGCTGTTTATGGAATGGCTTGTTCTTTTCATAGCAGGCATTTTTGAGGCTGCCTGGGCAATCGGCTTGAAGTACACGGAAGGCTTCACCAGGTTTTATCCCAGCGTGTTCACGGTAGCCTGCATGCTCTTGAGCTTCTATTTTCTGGCGCAGGCCCTGAAGACCCTCCCAATAGGGACCGGATACGCCGTCTGGACCGGAATCGGAATCCTGGGCACCACTGTCCTTGGCATCCTGCTTTTCAACGAGTCCTGCGACATCGGAAAGCTTCTGTGCATAATGCTGATTTTTTCCGGGGTAATGGGGCTTAAATTTCTCACACATTAACGTTATTTCGTATTATTCATCAAATCCTTTAACGTCCTTTCGCCCTATTCGTCAGATATATTTACTCATTTCTTTTACCCATTTCTTTTGCCCATTTCTTTTGCCCATTTCTTTTTTTGTATATTTTTTATGTTGTATGTGGGGCTAAAAATTAATAGCTAACAGGACAATGTTAGTGTGGGGATTCATTATCTGATTAAGCCCGGGGGTCCGAGCTGTATCCTTTTTCGGACAGCTTTGCCGATACCCGGTGACAGTTTTCAGGCGAATTTACAGGAAAATTTACAGGAAATTTTCGGGGCAATTTATCAGGGAGGAATTTTCTGGCAACAGTTGACAGCACTACCATCAGCCTATGGGATATACTCACCCTCTTGTTTCTGTTTTTCTTTCTCTACGCCGTCATCTACCCGCAGTGGCAGCTCAAGGTTATCCGCATGCAGCGCCAGGCAAGGCTGAAGCGGATGGAGAAGCGCTGGAGCAGCAAGGTACTCACCATGATCCACAGGCGAGAGGCAATCTCCATGTTCGGGCTTCCCGCCTACCAGTTCATAGACGAGGAGGACGCCGAACAGGTCCTGCGCTGGATCCGGAACTACCGAAAATATCCCCTCGACCTGATCCTGCACACCCCAGGGGGCCAGCTCCATGCCAGCATCCAGATCGCCCGAGCCCTGAAAAAGCACCCGAAAAAGACCAGGGTTATCATCCCCCACTACTCCATGTCCGGGGGCACAATGATAGCCCTTGCAGCCGACGAAATTGTGATGGACAAAGACGCCGTAATCGGCCCCATCGACCCCCAAATCGGAGACTTCGTGCGCGGGCTCTACCCCGCCCCTTCCTGGATTTACGCCGCAGAAACAAAAAAAGAAAAGGCGGATGACAGCACCCTGGTCATGAGCGACATCTCAAGAAAATCCCTGGAACTCACCCGGAAGGTGGCAAAGGAGCTCCTGGCTGATAAACCGAAGAAGGCCAACAATGCGGGGAAAGCTGACAAAGCCGGAAAAACTGGTAATCCGGGAATAGCCGATGATCCGGGAACGGCCAATAGTCCAGGAACTGCTGATAATCAGGGAACTGCTGATAATCCAGGAACCGCTGATAATCAGGGAACCGCTGACAATCCAGGCATGTCTGGCAAAGCCGGATCCGAACAGGGCAGAGAGATCTGGGTTGATGAAGTAGTTGAAAAACTGGTCAGCGGGGAAATGATCCACATTACGCCCCTCTCTGCCGAAGAGGCAAAGCAGCTCGGGCTCAACGTGAATACGGATTTTCCGCCTGAGGTTCACGAGTTCATGAGGTTCTTCCGGCCGGCAAAGATGAACGTGGAATATGTGGAATGAAGTTCCTTGCAACAGTTTCTCTATAATAATATCTCTGCAATAATTCCTTTACAATAATGCCTCTGCAATAAAGTTTCATGTGCTGGAGAATGTAGACAGGTTACTGTATGATACATGGAATGTATTATACATGGCATGTAGACTACATCTCATGTAGACTATTTCCAAGGCATCCGTAATTTTTTTTGCTCCCTAGTTAGGTAGTTGATGCTTCTCCAGAACCTTTAAAAATTTGCATATTGCGTGCTTTTATAAGTTAGAGAAATGTTAGCTTTTCAGGGAAATATTTCTCTTAACACCGGAAACCGTTTTTCAATTCAGATCGCGAGAAAGTGCCTCCGCCAGCTTGCCTGGCGGCCCTCACCAAAAAGAAATGAAAAAGAAAAATCAAAAAAGTGTATTTTTCGGGCTGTATCTTGTTTCTGTTCATTTTGTGTACTTACCGGTTTTTCGGTTGCTTTTACTTTTTGCATTTTGTCTTCTTTTTAATTCTGGAAGGGCCGGTCACCTTCGGTGACCGTGGACAAAAACGACGGGATATTCCTAATTCCGGTTGCATGGGGCAGAATTAATGATTTCGAACCAGCCATAACTTTCTTTTTGCTCTATCTTCAGGTTTTTTCCTTCCTGACCTTTGCATCGTCCTCACTGAGCCCAACCCAGCTAACCTTATACCCAAGCTCTTCAAGCACAGGGTAGTAGAGGCTCCTGTCAAGCCCGAATCCCTCAAAGACCTTTACAGCATCGGCGTATGTGCCCGAATTTTCAAGTTTTTCAAGTTCCCTGTCAACTTTTTCAAGGAGGTTCCGGTGCAGCACGTAGTTTTCGAGCAGCACATATTCTTCCGATTTTTCAGATTCTTCTGATATTTCCGATTCTTTCGGTTCTTCTGACCCCTTCGATTCCTCCGATCCTTCAAGCCTTTTCGAAAGAACGTCCTTCAGGGCATCGGTCCCGATCCCCTTTTCTTTTGAAATAGCTTCAAGGCTGATTATCTCCCCGGTCAGCGGAATCTCTGAATCCTGCACCTTTGCCCGATCCTCCGCACGTTTCTCAGCCTCGTACCGTCTGAGGATCTGCATGACTTCGTTGACAGGGATTTTTTTCTCATAGAAAATAACATCCTGGGCAGGGAAGTCCTTTTCCGAACACTTCAGTTTCCGGTTGATCAGCAGGATGACCGGTTCCCGGACTTCTTTCAATTTCCCTATCTTCTTTTTCAGGTACTCCGAAGTCCAGAAGCCCACGATTTCCAGGTACACGACCGTCCCGTCCCGTTCCAGGGCAAAATCCGGGACAAAGGCATATTTGCCGGCTTTCAGGACGGTTGGCTCCCGCCTGATCTCCCAACTTCCGAGTTTCAGGCCGCCGAATATCTTTTCCACGGCGCTGTCATAGATGATGCTTTCTTTTTCCGGGGTTTCCATACCTTTTTTGGGCATGCCAATCACGGTACGGGTTTCGTACCCTGCTCTTGCTTCTCCAATCCGGGTCTCTGAGGCTGAGGATTCGTATTCGGATTCAGGTCCGGTTTTGGTTTCGGGATATTCGGGCCCTTTGGGTAGCGGCGGTTTGAACGCTTTTTCTGAACTGTCAAGGGCAAATTCCAGGAGGCGTTTTCCCTGGTATCCTTTGTGCAGGATTCCGGCTTTCAGCTCCCAGTTTCCGGATCGAAGAAGGACCGGGAAAAGCCTGGCAAAAGAGTTACCGTAGCGTTCCGACATTTTGAAAAGGGAGGCAGGCCCGTCCAGGTGCAGGTGAACGCCTTCTTTTTGCTCTTCTGTTTCCCCTTCATCTTCAAGGGTGTACATGAGCCCGGTCTTGAGGATTCTCCAGAGGATTTTCTGATAATCCCCCGTGATCCGGATGTCCATGTCCACGGCTTTGAAAAGCAGGGTCTGGGTCAGGGAGATATTGTATTTTCGCAGGAGCTCGGCAGGGGAGATGGGCTCAAAGCTTTTCAGGACCTGGTTTTCTTCAAGGTCAGCCCAGAGGGCTTCTTCAAGTTCGGGGACGGATACCTTGAATTTTTCGGCTGCCTTTTCCAGGGCGGCTTCCCTTTCCAAGGTTGAAAGAGCCATTCCTCCGCAGGCTTCGAAAACGGCTTCCCTGGCGAAAGTGGGGTCTACGGCTGCATCGGTTTCGATAACGGTCCTCCTCCCGAGGAGCTGGGCAAGGCCCCGGATGAAGCGGTAGTTCATCTCTTCGAGGCCTTCCAGTTCGGATAGGAGGTCCCCGTAGGGTTTTCCCACATGCTGCTCGAAGGTCTCGATCAGGAGTTTTGCAAGTTCAAAGTTTTCGCTATCAAAGGAAGCGTATGTGGGCTTGATTTTCCCGTAGGAGATGCGGGTTACCAGGAGGTCGGATGTTAGCAGGTTATTCACCTACCCTTGGCTTTGCCTGCCTTTTTGATTGGCCCTTGGGCTGGTTCCCTGCTCGGCTGCCTGCGTTGTCCAGGGCACCTTTTCTCCTGCGGGCGGTCCCGGTCTCTGAGGTTTCAGAGGCTATGATTTCGTAGAGCACGGCTTCTTTTCCTTCCTTTTTCCTGAGGATGCGGCCCAGGCGCTGGACATAGGCCCGCTTGCTACCGGTCCCGCTCATGATGATCCCGACGCTTGCTTCCGGGACGTCGATTCCCTCGTCAAGCACCCTGGAGGTTACAACTGCCCGGTAGGCCCCGTTTTTGAACTTATCGAGGATGGAGTTACGTTCTTTTACGGGGGTCCGGTAGGTGATTGCGGGGATCAGGAATTTTTGGGAAATCCGGTGGACAAGGCGGTTGTGTTCGGTGAAAATGAAGACCCGGTCTTCCCTGTGCTCTCCCAGGATTTCTGCTAGCTTTTCGAGTTTCGAGGCGCTGTTGAAGGCAAGGTCCCTGGCTGCGTTTCTTGCCAGAAGGGCTTTTCGGGCTCCGGGGTCTCGCCCGCTTTTCATGACCAGTTTCTGGAAGTCTTGCGGGCTTTTCATTATGATGCCGGTTTTCTTGAGGTAGTTCAGGAATACGGAATAGTGTTCTTCGTAGGCTTCCCGCTCTTCGTCCGTGAGTGCTACGTTTACTTTTTCGATCCGGTAAGGGGCAAGGTGTCCGCCTGCAAGTTCCGATACTTTCTTTTCGTAGGCTTTCCCCCCGACCAGCCGGTTCAGTTCGGTATGCAGCCCGTCTTCCCGCTCGTAGGTGGCGGTAAGTCCGAGCCTGTACGGGGCTGCGGAAAATTCGGCAATGCTCCGGTAGCCTGTAGCCGGAAGGTGGTGCACTTCATCGAAGACCAGGAGCCCGAACCTGTTTCCCAGGGACTCGGCGTGGATGTAGGCGGAATCGTAGGTGGACACGGTTATCGGGAGGAGTTTCTTATCCCCTCCCCCTAGTTTTCCTATTTCCATTGAAAAGGCTTCTTCAAGCTGTTTTTTCCACTGCTCAAGCAGGTCAAGGGTAGGGACGAGTACCAGGGCAGGGGTGTTGCAGCCGGCGATTGCCCGGATTCCGACAAGGGTCTTTCCACTCCCCGTGGGAAGCACAAGCACACCCCGTTTTTCGTTCTCCCCCCAGGAGACGAGGGCTTCGGCCTGATAGTCCCGGAGTTCCAGCTTTTTCCCCGAAGCCTCGTAGGCTACCCGGAGGTCCGGGCAGGGAAGGAGATCCAGGACGTCGTCTTCAAACCCGATCCCGGAGTTTTCCAGGTAATTTAAAATGTCCCGGTACTGCATGGCGGGAGCCCTGAAGCTTTTGCTGCGCTCGTCCCAGGTTGCGTTGGGCACCCGGACGTTTCCCTCGATGAGGAGAGTACCCTGCTTGAAGCTGAGCTTGATCATTGTTTATTAAAAGTCGGGGCATGATATATAACGGTTAAGGAATACAGAGGCTCTTATTCCGGGTTTTGGGGCAGGTATTAGGGCAGGGTTTTTATGTCTGGTTTTGGAGTTGGGGCTTAAGGCTGGGTTTTTTTCTTTGTTTCTGGAGAGTTTATTTTTCCGGAGAGTTTATGAATTTTTTCAGGCTCAAAAGGTTAAAGTAAATGATTTCCATCCTTTATTTTTCTTTTAAGGGAATAATTTTTCTTTTTTCAAAATAAACTTTTTATATTTGTGGGACACAAGTTAATTGCCAAAAGACCATTGTTTTTAAAATCAGTAAATTAGTTACTTTCGATTATATAAAAACGGGCATTAAAGTATGTAATTATAAGCTTGCTGATAATGGAAAGATTGGGAATTTATATAAAAGGAATTCCATATGTGCCCGATAGACGATCCTGAGTGGAAACATAAGAATCCCAGGTTGAGAAATAACAATCCTGTAAGAAAAAATTTCGTTCCCGAACCCCTGTCCCTGGAGTCCCTCTACTCTAAGTACGGGATCGAACGCAGCCATGCCGATAACGTGGCCCGGAATGCGCTGGAACTTTTCGACCTGCTTGCCCCTATCCACGGGCTGGACCTGAAGTACCGGCAGCTCATGGAAATCGCGGCCCTTGTCCATGATACGGGGATTTCGACAGACCTGGATCAGCACCATAAGGCAGGAAGGGACATCCTGTTTAGGTACCCTCCAGCAGAACTCCCGGAACAGCTCCGACCGGTGGTTGCCTGGGCCGCGTTTTTGCACAGGAAAAAAGCCGGAGAAAAAAAGCTGGAAAAGCTCCGGAAAACCTCTTTTGCAGAAATGCCTGAAGAAATACAGGACATCACCCTGAAAGTAGCTGCCCTCCTGCGGATTGCCGATGCCCTGGACTACAGCCGGCTGGAGAGCAGGCTGGGAAGTTCAAAATTCGGAAAAAAAGCCGTCGTATTTGAGATAAAAGGCCCGGGGGCTGTAATCGATGCTGAACGGATGGCAAAGAAAGGAGACCTCTGGCACCTGCTTTTTGACACGAAACTTGAGTTCAGGCCCGAATCGAAAAAATGAGCCTGAATGCAAATTTTAAATACTATTTTAAGATGATTTATAAGATGATTTATAAGATGATTTATAAGATGATTTTGAGATGATTTTGAGATGATTTTGAGATGATTTTGAGATGATTTTGAGATGATTTTTTGAAACGGTGGCTTAAATGACTTATCTGGTGCTTGTCCGTCATGGGGAAGCCAGGTTGAACCTTGAAAAAAGGTTTGCAGGCTGGCTGGATACCCCGCTTACTGAAAAGGGAATAGAAGATGCTTTGCGCTGCGCTTCGGACCTCGAGGGTATCGACTTTGACCTTGCGTTTACCTCAAGGCTGGTCCGGGCCCGGGAGACCCTTCTCCTGATCCTCTCGAAGCAGAAAAAGCCCGGGTTCATGGTGCATGAACCGGGAGCAGAAGCAGGAGCAGAAGGTAAAGCCGCTTCACACCGGGAGTGGTACTCCTGGCCTGAAAACCTCGGGGACGAAGTGATCCCTATTTATTCAAACGAAGCCCTGAACGAACGCTATTACGGGCTTTTGCAGGGAAAGAAAAAGAAGAAAATGAAGGAAAAATACGGGGACGGACAGATTTTCATCTGGTGCAGGAGTTTTGAAACCGGGCCTCCGGGAGGAGAAAGCCTCAAAGACATCTCCACTCGCGCCGTTCCCTTTTTCGAAAAGGAAATCCTGCCTGCCGTAAAAGAAGGGAAGAACGTCATAATCTGCGCCCACCAGAACAGTTTGCGGGCACTTATAAAACATATCGAGGATATTTCCGACGAGGATATTCCGTCAGTAGCGCTTGCAACGGCAACTTCCCTGGTTTACAGGTATTCCGAAGGCAGGCTGGTGAAGGACAAAAATTGATTTTCGAGGGCGGTTGATTTTTAGAAAGAAGATCTGAAAACAAAACAGAGCCTTAACTATAAAAACTCAGTTCGATTTAAAAATATCTAAAAGTTTTTCATGGATCGTGCCCTCTATAATCTGTTAAATGGACGTGGTTCTAATGAAAAGAGTTTTATTAGTGCTTCTTATTTTGCTTGCTCTCTGCCTTTCCGGCTGTACGGAATCTCCTGAGGAGGGGGAGCACACCGACGCTGGATCAGGGGCAGTAGTTGAGGAAAACATCAGTGAGGCTAGCCCTTCCGAAACTGATGTCTCAGAGGATTCTGATGTATCTGAAGTCTCTGAAGGTTCCGGTACACAGGCCTACAGTGAAACCGAGCCCGAAGCAATCGTCGAGGAAAGTTTCAGAAATGATTACAGTTATGCCGAATTCGAAGGCCGTTTTCTCAGGCAAACAGGCTTTGAAGCCGACCCTGCGCTGGAAGGCCGCTATACCCTGACCTACCTTTATGATGTCAGGACTGATAAGCTGCCCAAATCCGTAACCGGCTTTTCCGTCGAACTCATAATCGAGGACGGGAAAATCGTGGAGAAAACATATACCAAACTTCTTGAAGACGAATATCCTTCCCTCTTCTCACAGGAAATCGATGTCCAGCAAGTAAGTGTCAGTAACGGAATCCTGCTTGAGGGCACAAGCACCCTGCCTGAAGCTACGGTGCTCAGGAGCCAGCTTTTCGCCGATGGTGAGCCTGAAAGCTGGTGGCCCAAAAATACCACCACTGTCATAAGAAACGGGAAATGGAAGTTTGAAGTGGCTCTGGGAGAAGAAGGAAGGCCCGATAAACTCAGCACAGAAGCCGAATATCTCCTGCTGGCCTGGAAAGAAGATGAACCGGCAGTCAGGTCAGGGATATACTTTGATCTGTCAGGTCCCCCGACACCTGAAGAGTAAGTGCTTCCTGCCTGACTCTTTTTTGCTTTTATCCGGTTTTGCGGCTTCTCAGTACCCTGTTTTCCGCTTTGTTTTACTTCTCAGATGTAGCCCAGCGGCATTATATAAAGCGGATCTTCGTTTGCCGGAAGCTTGAGCGCTTTTCTTACTTCCTCGTCCTCAAATGCCCCGATGGCACAGGTCCCGATCCCGAGTTCCGTTGCCAGCAGGTAGATATTTTCGGCTACGTGCCCGGCTTCCATGACCGCGTAGCGGATTCCTCTTTTCATGTATTTGCTGGTGATGCGCGGGTACACTGCGGAAATCACCAGGCTTGCAGGAGCGTTCCTGATCGTGGGCTGGGAAAGGGCAGCTGCGGCCAGCTTTGCTCTTAGGTCTCCCGAAACGTCCTCGATAAGAGAATGCTCTTCCGAGATGTACCGGTACACTCCCGGCTCGATCCCCGCCACGTTTCCGGCAACAAGGTGCACTTCCAGCGGGTAAAGGGCCCCGGCTGACGGGGCTGTCCTGAACCCCTCTTTCGAACTGATCCCCTGGGCAGCCCAGAGGAAGCGGGCCACGTCCGATTCGGAAAGTGCCTTTTCCGAGTATGAGCGAATAGATCTCCGCTTTGCAAGAATTTCTTCAAACGAGCTCCTGCCTGCAGCTCCCTGTTCAGGCAGTTTGATTTTCATCGGCAGGTCTGTAAGACCCTGGTCTCCCATATCTTTACCCCCTTAATTTCATACCCTATTCTATTTCATAACCGAATCTATTTCATACACAATTCTATTTCATACCCTAATTTAAGACCCCATTCGTGACTGTTAATAACATTTCATTCCTTTTCTGTTTCATGCAGATAATTTCGTGATCATTTCGGATTATCTCATGATCATTTCATGATCTTTCCCATCGCATCTTCCGATATCCTGGCAGGCGTCCAGGGCGGGTCCCAGACCATTTCGACTTCGACTTCCTTTATGCCTTCTATTGCCTCGACTTTTCGTTTTACGTTCTCGGCTATAACTTCCCCCATAGGGCAGCCTGGCATGGTCAGGGTCATTTCAATATGGACATGATCGCCTTTTACCTCAACCCCATAGACAAGCCCGAGGTCAACGATATTGATCGGGATCTCAGGGTCGTAAACGGTTTTGAGCACTTCGATAACTTCGTCTTTGCTGACGATAGACACTCCCCCTTTTATAAAAATATACAGTTGAAAGTTAAATACATTTCTGCTAAAAAAATGTTGACTGGGTGCAGTATTTATTGAATACTTATTGCTTAGATTATATCTGTTTCATGATCTGTTTTTTTACATGATCTGCTTTTTTACATCTTCAGGTACCCTGTCCGAGATCCTTTCAGGCGTCCAGGGTGGGTCCCAGACAAGTTCGACCTTCGCCTGCTGCACCCCTTCGATTGCCTCGACCTTTTTCCGGACTTCCTCCGGGATGAACGTGCACCTGGAACAGCCCACTTTTGCGAGTGTCATCCTGATATGCACCCTGTCTCCTTCCACGTCCACGCCGTAGACAAGCCCGAGATCGACTATGTTGATTGGAATCTCGAGTCCGTAGACGGTTTTGAGAACTTCGATAACTTCGTCTTTGCTGACGGTGCTAGCACTCCCCCTTATGAAAAATACGGAATTGGAGGTTAAATGCATTTCTGCGAAAAAAGTTGGAGGGTAAGGCAATTAGGGGATATGATTCAAAAGATGCCGGAAAATTGGGGAAAATGAAGAGAAACAAGGGAAATCAGGGAATAAAAAATAAAAAAATAGGGTCATGAAGAACTTCATAACAGATCATGGCATTCTTTAAGTTTCCTATTCATCTCTGCAGCCTCATCCCCACAGCTTCTTCCTTGCGTTTTCAGCCCTCTAGCTTCAGCCCTGGAGCGGGTATTTTCCGTGTTTTTTGGGCATTTCGTAGAAACGTTCGACGTTTTCAAGCGGGCAGTCCAGCGGGAAATCGCAGCCTGACCAGAGAATGAAACCGCCTCCGGGAGCTGCGTCTGCGATGCACTGTTTGCTTTCGGCTTCGACTTTTTCGGGGGTTCCCATGAAAAGGGTGTCAGCCGGGTTTACGTTTCCGCAGAGGCAGACTTTGTCTCCTATTCTTTCCTTTGCATCTTTGAGGCTTACCTGGTTGTCCAGGCTAAGCACGCTCATGCCAACGCCGGCCAGGATTTCCAGGCGATCAGCGGTGTTTCCACAGATGTGGTAGTGGTGGGCGTATTTATCCTTGTATTTGCGGATTGCTTCCGACTGCCTTTTTGCTGCGGGGAGTTCCAGCTGTTCGTAGAAGTCTGCAGGGATAAGGTCCCCGGAGGCTGTCGGGTCAGGGGTGAAAATGTGGTCTGCTCCGGCGTCGATCTGGGCTTTTGCGCATTCTATGCCAACATCTGCACAGAATTCAACAAGTTCTTTTGTTTCATCGGGCTTTTCGATCATTGCAAACATCAGGGGTTCCACACCAATCAGGAACCCGGCAAGGCTCAGGGGGGCCATAACCGTTCCCGTGATAAAGATGTCGTCCCCGCGCCTTTCATGCAGTTCTTTATCAAGCAGCCTGATTGCGGAAAGCTGGACAGGGATTTTCCCGTCGGTGTCCATGTTCGGGAATTTCAGGTCCTTCCAATCCTCTACTTTTTCGA
This sequence comes from Methanosarcina sediminis, assembly GCF_052056915.1. GTDB lineage: Archaea > Halobacteriota > Methanosarcinia > Methanosarcinales > Methanosarcinaceae > MTP4. The sequence continues at coordinate 665,125 of NZ_CP195119.1, forward strand.
TGGCTTCTCCGACGACCTGCGGGATTCCCCAGGGAGGTTCGGCTTCCTTACAGCCCAGTGGCAGGGCAACGACGTTGGAACCCACAAGGACATGGACAAAATCAAGCCCGAAACGGTCCACAGCTTTAACCCAGGCGTCAGCATAGATGTCCGGGTTGTGGACGAATTTCGGGAAGTAAACGTCCTTTTCAGGCTTACCCATGCAGTTGATGTTGTCCCCGGCCATGTTTACGCCCCAGCTGCAGGGACTAAAAGCCGGGATCCTGTCAGGTTCTTTCAGGTCGATTGCTTTTTTTATCCGTTCTCCATGGCTCATTTCATCCATTTTATGCCCTCCTTTCGGCTACGAGCCTTTTGACGGCTTTAATGGCTTCAGGAGCGTTTTCGGCATAGGAATCCGCTCCGATATCGTCGCAGAATTTCTGGGATACGGGCCCTCCCCCTACCATGACCTTTACGCCGGGGACCTCTTCACTGGCCAGTTTTACAACATCTTTCATGCCAAGCATGCTTGTGGTCATGAGGGCCGATACCCCGATTACGTCAGCGTTGTGATCTTTTGCAGCCTCGATAAACTGTTCGGGGGCAACGTCCCTTCCCAGGTGGTACACGTTAAAACCTGCAGCTGCAAGCAGGCTGTTTACCAGGTTGATCCCTATGTCATGGATGTCCCCGAAAGCCACCCCCATGACCACGTGCCCGGGGTCTTCCACGCTTTCCACGTTCACATGGGGTTGCAGGACTTCCACAGCCGAGTTCATCGCCCGGGCCGACATCATGATATGGGGGACAAACATCTCCCTTTTATCATACTTGTCACTCACAATACTCATCCCGTGAGCACAGCCCTTCATGATTGTTTCGTAGGCATCAATGCCTTCTTCGATTGCTTGATTTGCAAGCTCTACTGCAAGGTCTTGCTTTCCAGCGACTACAGCGTCCGCTAATTCGTTGAAAATTTCTTCCCTGGAACTCATAAAACCACTCTGCTTTTACTCAGTCATTATAAGAAGTTCCCGGAATCCGGAAATGGGAAAGTCCGGAACCGGGATTATGGGGTTTTCACGTTTTTTAAAGCTTATTTTTTAATTTCCAGGCGCCTTTACATCCATGTTTTATGATGTTTTTGGGTTTTGGTGGTGTAGATTTTTGAATTCAAGGCGCCATTAAATCTCTTTTTGGGGTTTTGTGGTGTGTATTTTACGGTGTGAAGATTTTATGATGAGAACAGGAACCTTCTATGTCCTCAATGCCAACCCTCTCACCTATTAATATATTAAATGCCGGATCAATATAATCCCCCTGCAAGTCTTACAGTTTCCCAACCTTTTTAAAGGCCTGAAGCCAGAATTTTGCAGTAGGGGAGTGAAAAATATATTTAGATACTTATCCCACTTCGGCATTTTCGAAAAAAGCAGGCTTTAAAGGTTCCTAATTAAAAAATAGTAATAGTTCCCCCTGAGTAAAATATAAATATTAGTATTTTCAAAACAAGAATTTTTAATAATATACTCTGCGTTTTTCCAGCCCACAATATCCTGATTATTCTTCCCTTTCAGCTTCTTCCGAAGGCCGGGAAAGAGAGATGAAAACTTCCCTTCCTTTCCACTTTCCCCTGCTAATACGAGTTTCGGCAGGAACCTCTATTCCTTTTTTGCTGACAAATGGAATGGTGCAGGAGGATTTTTTACCTGCAAGGAGTTGGGAAAAATTGCCTGCGGCTTCAAGCAACTTATTCTGGGGGTGAAGGGAGATTATGCTCTTTCCTTTGAGCTCTTCCGGAGAGTATCCGAGCTTTTTTGAGACTGCCTGGTTGCATTGGGCTATGCAGCCGTCGACGTCGACTATGAAGAGAAAATCATTTAAGGCGTTGAAAAGGGCTTCCAGGTCGTTGCAGGTCTTTTTCAATTCGGTTTTTTCCATTACCCGCCCGATGGCAACCCCGATTTCGGTGGCGATGGTTTCCAGGACTTTTCGGGCAGTTTCGGGTATTTCGTCTTCTGTGCGGGAAATGAGCTTGAGGGCTGCCACTAATTCCCCTTTGTATAAAATCGGGAGAAAAGCGGTAGCTTTCAGCGTCTCGTGAGGCTGGAGTTTTACGTTTGTCAGGGAGCAGATTTCGGAGTGGTGCTTGTATACGGGCTGCCCGTTTCTTGCCAGCCGTGCCATTACGGAATTCCCGTCATAGTGAGAAGCAAACTTCAAAAAGCTTGGAGATAGCCCCCTCTGGGTTTCCATGGAGAGATCACCTGTTTCTTTGTTTATCAGATATAAGCATCCCGAATCGATGGGACTGACCTGAAGTGCCAGCTCAAGCAGCTGCTTAAATGTTTCCTTAAAATCATCCGTTGTGATGAGTGCAATTCCCAGGTCGCACTGGATCCGCAGGAAATCACTTTCCTGCTTGCGTTCGGTGATGTCCATGATAACGCACTGAAGGTAGGAAGTGTCTCCTTTTTCATCCGTCTGGATGAAAGTCCGTTCATCCACCCAGCGAACTTGCCCATCTTTGGTCAGGATACGGTATTCCAGAGTGAAATCGGTTTTCCCTTCCGAGCAGTTCCTCATCAGGCTGTCTTTGACTTTTTCAAAATCAGATGGGTGTATGATGTCACCAAAAAGCAGCTTCCCGCCTGTAAAATCTTCAACACTGTATCCGAACTTGCTGATGTTCTCAGAGATGAATTCCACAGGCCATTTGTGTTCGGGGAGGCAGAGGAATACAACAACCGGGCTGTTGTTTACAACAGTTTCCAGGACCTTACGGACTTTCATGGCATAGAGCAGGTCTTCTTTCGTCCTTTTTTGTTCCCTCATATCCTTTGCCACTGTCAGGACCATGGTCTTCCCGTCATATTCCATGATATGCGTACTCAATTTGATGGGAATGACGGCTCCATCTTTTCGCACGTGTACGGTTTCGAAGGTAGCCTTCCCGTCCCGATAGATCCGCTTGAACTGTTTCGGGAGGCTTTTTTTGTACTTCGCATCAAGGTCATAGGGCGTCATCTGCAGGAGCTCTTCCTTGCTGTACCCGAGGCGCTTGCAGCTTGTCTCGTTTGCTTCGAGGAACTTTCCATCCCTATCATGGATTATTATTGCATCGTCGCTGTATTCCATAAGGGCTTTGAACTTCTTTTCCGAATATTCCAGCTTTTCTTCAAGCTCTTTTTCTTCGGTGATGTCCCTGATGAAGCCGATATAATCCCTTATCCTCCCTTTCTGCCCGTACCTTACAAGAGTCCGGTCCTCCACCCAGCGCACTTTCCCGGCCTTTGTTAGAACACGGTATTTCTGGGTATAGCCCCTGATTCCTCTTTCGGAATTGCTGATTATGCCAAAGCCAAAGGCTTCCAGGTCTTCGGGGTGGATGAGGTCGGAGTACAGGAGGTTTCCGTCCTTGAAATCCGCTGCTTCATACCCGAAATGAGAAACATTGGCGGAGACAAATTCCACAGGGAACCCTGCCTCTGCCTTCCTCAAAAAAATAACTGAAGGGATATTTTCAAAAACGGCTCCTAGCTCATCAAATGACCCGAATACCTCAAAAAAATCAGTTTTTTCACTGCCGGTCTTTTTCTTTCCGGAAAAGCTGTTTTGAAACCCGTTTCTGCTGATAATGATCCCCCTTGCAAGATTTTTCAGGCTTATCTGGTTGTGTGCCTGTCCACAGTATACCTATTATAAAAATGAAATTTATTGAATAAAAACTATTCTTTCTGATAATCATTCCTTTTGTTCATCCCGTCAGCCCGGTGGAAAATTCAAGACATAAGGAATGGGAAAAAGGAATGAAAGAAGGAATGAAAAAAGGAGTGGGAAAAAGGAATGGAAAAAAATGAGAAAAAAATGAGAAAAAAGAGTTTACGGCATTTTTCCGCTTCCTTTAAGCCTCTCCAACTTCAGAATAGATCCGTGAAAGCCCCTGCAGCGTGGAATACCCTTTCCGCGTGATGATGTAGTCCCCGCGTTCACTCCTTTGCAGGATCATCCCGGTGTCGAGAAGTTTCTGGAGGTGGAAGAGGAGGTTTCCGCCCCTGAGGCCGGTCAGTTTTGAAAGCTCGGAGAAGGTCTTGCTTTCCCCGGAAAGGGCTTTTAGCATAAGGAGGCGCTGCTTGTTTGCTATTGGCTCGCAGATTTCGGAGACCAGCTTTTCGGGCGGCATTTCGCTTATGTTGCCTTTTTCGGCTTCTTCTCCCCTGTCCTCGTAGATCTGGAGGGAGCGCATGAGCTTGACCTGCTTTTCAAAGAGGGAAGTTGCTTCCGAAAAGCACTTGCTGCACTGGGGAGTTTTTGCCTCTTTCCGGAGTTCCTCCAGCCTGCTCCTGTACTGCTTTACGGTCTCTGAGTCGACCTTTCCCCTGCCAATCAGCCCTGCCGTTTCCTGCATGAAGTCCCTGAAAGCCGTTTCGCAGAACTCCCGCATCCCGCAGTCCCGGGTCATGTTGTCGTGCATCCTCTCGTTTGCGTCCTCACAGATGTAGTCAACCATGGGCTTCATGAAGTTCTTTCTCATCTCTGTCAGCATCACTTCGATATGCTGCTGGTTTGCCCGCTGCAGGAAGCGGGAGAACTCGTTTCGAAGGGAGGCAACTTCTTCTTTTATGGAATGCAGTTCTTCAAAATAACTGCTCTCAACATCATATTTCAAAAAATAGTCAGGGACATTTTCAAGTGAACTTATGGGTTCCCCGGTTACTGACTGGCTATTTTTTCCGCTCAGGTTTGGACTCTCTGTCAGGGGTTCGGAGTTCATATCAGGTACCTTCTTTATGCTATATTTTGCATTGAAAAGGTTTTAACTTTTTCGTAAACTTCTTCTAATTTATTGTGGACACTCTCTATAAAAGGTCATTTTTCTGTACTGCGTGCTATTTGTACATAATCATGACGCTCAAATTTATATGTATACAGCACATTTTTAAAATATGTAAACTATATATTGTACAATATATGGAGGCATTGATATATGGAAATAGAAGAACACCACGCCGCATGGAGGCGTTTTTGCCGGCCATCGGTCTACGAAGAAGTACAGTCTACCCAGGAAGAAGAATGTGTGATTTCGAGTTTTATTGACACTACGGACTCCGCGCACCCCATCACTGCTTTTGTTTTGAATGCCAGTGACGAACAGCTTGAAGCCTTTGGCTACCTTGACCAGTGGATGCAGCACTACGGAATCCGGTTCTGCAACTCAGACTCCTGTGAGTGCGAGCACACAGAGGTCTTCCACGGAGCCTTACGGCTTGCGGGTCAGCGCCTTGGTACGGATTAAGTAGATACACAACCCCCAATCTGCTATAATGTGACTGATTTTGAGCCGTTTTTAATATCTACACACCACAACATGCGGCGACCGTGTACCTACTTTGTTTACACAGGGCTTGTGTGACCTGGCGGATAAACTGCCATTTATCCTTCAGGTATTGAGCCCTAATATTTTTATGTATGTTCTCTTATCAATATTTTACCATATTGACCCAGTTTATTATAATAAACACTATTATTTTTCCTATTTATATATTACGCCTGGGTTTCGTCAACTTCCCCCATATTTCACCCAGGATTTCATACCCCATCGTGCTTATTCACACCCTTTTTATGTTCTCTACCCACTCATTTTCCAGATTAAATTTGTCTGCGTAGCCAGACCTCCGTATTTAAAAATAATTCTAAGGTTCTGCTTGAATTTTTCACTACTATCTTCCAGTTGTCACTCCCATTTTACTGTCACTTTCTTCTCATTGTCTTTCTTATCAATTACTTTTGTATGCCTACATAATTTGGAATAAAAACCAGAAAAAAGGTCAGGAAGAAAAGAGGAAAAACTCAATAAAAAAGTCCAGAAGAGGGTCAAAAAGCAGACAAATTTACCACAAATGTCCTCTATTTTAAATTTTTAAGGTCATATTTCTGTACAAAAAATTGATGTGTACATAATTATGACGCTCAAGTATATAAATCTGTACACCATTTCACTCTTTGGTGATAATTCATGGAGTTAGAAGACATTAACAACTACGTACAGAACGCCAGTGCAGAAGAACTCAAAGCCTTTGGCTTCCTCGGCCAGTGGATGATGGAAAACGTACCAAAGCACTGCACCTGCCCCTCAAAGTGCTCCGAAAACTGCGAACTTGCAAAAGCCCTCGGAGGAGCCCTCCAGGCTGCCGGTCAGAAGTTACAGGGACAGTGAATGGGATCCATCGGGATTCTGCTGTCCCTTCCTTTTTTATTCATTGGATCTAACTCAACTTTTTTAAGAATTAATTCAAAATTGACCTGTTCTTTTTTTGGCACTTTCCCATTTCTCACGGGTAAGACAAATCTCACGGGTAAGACAAGTCTCACTTCAAGACCAAATCTGTTTTTGTGAGGGCCACACACAAAAAAACAAGGAGCCATTTTTTCCATACCGGTTCGATAGGGAGTTGCGGGAGCACAGAGTAGTAAACATACTAACGGAAAAACGTTCTGGCGACATTCATTGCTTCAAGCATTACTTAAGAAATATCTTTTTTTAACCAGCAAAACATAATGAATTTGATTTTCAGGGTGCATTTTTTATCAAAATATATCAAAATCCATGAAATTGATAGAAAAATTACTATTATGATATATCAAAAACTATCAAATTGATAGGAAAATTACTATTAGAATCTATCAAATTGATAGAAATTGATAGGAAATGATAGAAAATAACTATACAAAACCGTCAAAGCATATCGAATTGATAGAAAAAAGGCATAAAATTGTTATCAAAATCTATCAAAATACATCAAATTGATAGAAAAGAATATAGGACATAAATATCAATATCTATCAAAATCAACCAAATTGATAGAAAGGAATAATATGAAACTCCCAGAAGTCCCAGAATTTTCAGCAGAAGCCATTGAAGAGGCTGGAAAATACCTGCATGATGACCGGATTACTGAACTTGTCTCCAGGTACAACGAGAAGTATCTGCACTGGGAGGAACTAAAGTACAGAAAACTTCCCACAAACCCGAAAATCATATGGAATTTAATGAAAAATTCCCGGGCCTTAAAGACAAAATCCCTGAAATTCGGGAACTGGGTATTCAAATATTCGTTAATAGATGAATTTCAGGAAAAATTACATATCCTGGACAAAACTGCATCCGGAAACCTTCTGAGCAATCTTGAATCCCTGCAGGACAATAGGAAAAAATACATAATCAGCTCCCTGATGGAAGAAGCAATAGCTTCAAGCCAGATAGAAGGGGCGGCGACTACCAGGGAAATTGCAAAAAGGATGCTAAAGGAAAACAGGAAGCCCAGAAACAAAGACGAAAAAATGATTGCAAACAATTACACCACGATGAAACACATTGTGGACTTAAAAAACGAAGCAATCACCCCTGAGAAAATTCTAGAAATCCACAGGATGGTTACAAAAGGGATCCTTGAAAAAACCGAATATGAAGGCAGTTTCAGGGAAAACGACAAGATAGCAGTTTATTCCCATGACGGAACACTGCTCCACAAACCCGTAGAATACGGAAGAGTCCCGGCCCTGATTGATGAAGTCTGCGCTTTTGCAAATAATGAGGATGAAGAATTCATCCACCCTGTTATAAAGGGAATAATCATCCACTTCCTGGTCGGGTACATCCATCCCTTCAACGACGGAAACGGCAGGACGGCAAGAGCTCTTTTCTACTGGTACCTCCTCAAAAAAGATTACTGGCTCTTCGAGTACATGGCAGTATCCAGGGTAATAAACAGTTCAAAAAAGAAGTACAGAAACGCCTACCTCTACAGCGAATCCGACAAAGCCCCGGCTGACGCCGGAGACATCACCTACTTCATCAAATACAACCTCGACTGCACCCAAAAAGCCCTGGACGACGTCCTCGAATACCTGAAAAGAAAGAAAGAGGAGCAGTCCCAGGCCTTGAAAATCATAAAAGAATCCGAAACCCTGAACTTGAGGCAGGCGGAGATCCTCAAGCAGTTTTTAAAACAGCCCGAAAAGCCGGTTACGATTAAAGAAATAGTAACAACGTACATTGTGGCATACGCCACTGCCAGAAGTGACCTCTTCCATCTGGAAGAACTTGGTTATGTCGAGAAGAGGAAAGCCGGGAAAGAATTTATTTTCATCTTCAAGGGAATCGATTGAGGTTTGATATATTTTATTAGGACGTGTACTATTTTTATCAAAATCTATCAAAATCCATTGAATTGATAGAAAAAAATAGTACTGAGAATCAAGCAGAATAGTTGTAGACCCTGCACCCGCAAAAGAATCGACTGTTTGTACCGCAGGATGAGAACAAGTGTATAGTAAAGTAAGTTACTCAGCAGTACATCAAACAAAATCGACCTTGTGGCTATGAATGAGAAAACGGACGAAATCCTTTTTGGCGAGATAAAGTACACAACCAGAAAAATGGGTGTCAAAGTCCTGAACGATCTCAAAAAGAAAGCTGGAAAGGTCAAATGGGGCTCAGAGGGACGCAAAGAACATTACCTGCTTGTCAGCATGAGCGGGTTCGATGAGGAACTGCGGGAGCTTGCGGCGGCTGAAAAAATTACTTTGATTGACAGGGACGTGCTCGAAAAAGTTGTTTTGAAATGAAGAAACCAGCACCATGCAGGCAATATGTCAAAGATTATTGTGAATACAATAATTGGTGACACAATAATTGGTGACACAATAATAATTAACAATAGGTTTGTTGACTGGTAAGGTGAAGAGAGGAAAGAGTATTTTGCGGTTTTTTCGAGGAAGAGGGTTTTTGCTGTTTACATTGAAAGATTTTGACCGTGTTGAGGGAGATTATCAGGTATCAGTAAGTAACTAAGTAGTAATTAAGTATTTAAGTAATAATAACTAAGTAGTAACTAATAAAATAACCAAAAAATAGCTGACTAATAACGAAGAAGATAACAAAGTAGTAACTAATAAAATAACCAAGAAAGAACTAAGTAGTAACTAACAAAATAACTGTGATAAGGGGTAAGCTAATGAAATCTGAATGGGGGATCTGATTGGCGCTTCCGGTTAACGTCCACGAACTCATCACCGGGCTCACAGTCGAATGGGAAAGGCTGGAATTCAAAGGGTCCTGGAATCCCGAGTCCATTCTTCACTCGATGTGTGCTTTTGCAAACGACATCAACAACTGGGGAGGGGGCTACATCATTGTCGGAATCGAGGAAAAGGACGGAAGGCCGATCCTTCCACCCGCAGGCCTTGATCCCGGCCAGATCGATGCATACCAGAAAAAGCTTCTCGAACTCTGCCACCTGATGACCCCAAATTACTTTCCGGTAGCTGTGCCCACGGTTTTCCAGGAAAAACACATTCTTGTAATCTGGTGTGCAGGGGGGGATACACGGCCGTACAGGGCACCCAGAACTCTCGGCAAGAAATCAGAATCCGTATATTACGTCCGGCGCTTTTCCTCCACGGTCCGTGCCAGTTCCTCCGAAGATCAGCAGCTGTTAAAACTTGCTGCCAAAGTACCCTTTGACGACCGGATAAACCAGAACGCGGACCTGGAAGACATGAACTTTACCCTTATCAAAACCTTTTTGAAAGAGGTCGGAAGCGACCTCTATAAAACCGCAGATTCCATTTCCTTCAAAGACCTCTGCCTTCAGATGCAGATAGCAAGGGGACCCCCCGAATACCTTAAACCTGTAAACGCCGGCCTGCTCTTCTTCAACGAAAACCCGGATAGGCTGTTCAAAGGGACCAGAATCGAAATCGTCGAGTACTACGACGAAATCGGGGACCGCTTCACGGAAAAAATCTTCACGGGCCCCCTCAACATCCAGCTCAAAAACGCCCTCCAGTATTTGAAAAACCTTGTCCTGAAAGAAGAGATCAGGAAAGTCCCGGACCGGGCAGAAGCCCTCAGGTACTTCAACTATCCCTACAGGGCTCTTGAAGAAGCCCTCGCAAACGCCGTCTATCATAAAAGTTACGAAGAAAGGAGCCCTATCGAAGTAAACGTCCGCCTGGACAGAATCGAGATCCTCTCCTTCCCCGGCCCTGTCCCCCCTGTAAACAATAAGCAACTAAAACAGCCCAGGGTAGCTGCCCGCAACTACCGCAACCGCAGGATAGGGGATTTCCTGAAAGAACTGCACCTTACCGAGGGCCGGAGCACCGGCATCCCAAAAATCCGCCAGGCAATGAAAAGAAACGGCTCTCCACCCCCCATCTTCGAAACCGACGACGACCTCAACTATTTCCTGACAACCCTCCCGGTCCACCCCGCGTTCATCAGCCAGCCCCGGGTCGACAGAACTGCCGAAGCCAGACCCGCATACCTGCCCGATGAAAGGTCCTTGGACATTCTGGAATTCTGCCTTCAGCCCAGGAAAAGATCAGAAATAATGGAACATATCGGCCTCACCAACCAGACCAGGAACGTCAGGACATCAATTCAGCCCCTGCTTGACCCGGGATACCTTGCATACACGATTCCCGCCAGGCCGAAGGATAGAAACCAGAGATACCGGACCACGGAGAGAGGAGCAAAGTTGCTTGACGTGTTTTATGAAGAAAAAACAGAGCAAATTAGCAGCAGCTAAAAAGGAAACATTGGAGCTGACAGGCAACATAATGAATTTGATCCTGATGATGAATTTTTATCAAAATCTATCAAAATCTATCAAAATCTATCAAATTGATAGAAACTGATAATAACCGATAGATCAAAAGAACAATCCTCTGAACACACATTCTTAAAAGCTGTCCTCAATACTTCCGCACCATCTCCGCCTGCCACTCCGTCTCCGGCCACCCTCTCAACCCTCTTGATTTGTTAATCCTGTCCAGGTAGCCCACCACCTCATCCGCGGAAAAACCAAGGTCCCTGAGCACACACCCAATGACCGTCCCGGTCCTGCCTATGCCCCCCATGCAGTGGACGACAACTCCCTCTCCTGCATCAATTCTTCTTCTCACCAGAGCCGCTGCCTGCCTGGCAAGCCACTCCTCTGTTGCAGGGTCCTGCGGCGGATTCCCATAGTGCAGGTCTTCCATCTCCGCAGAAAACAGCACCTTGAGGGGAGAGGGGTTATAAGAGACCTCCGGGTCGCAGAGGCAGACAACCCCGGAAAAGCCCGCAGCAGCAATCTTTTCCCAGGGGGTGAAAACTCCGGGGTAGGGCATTCCGGCAAGAAGCGCCGGCTCCTTGAGCACGATGTAGAGGTTCCGAGGCATTTTGATGCCGGTTATTGAGGGCATCTCCAGCGGGGTTAATAGTGAGGGCATTATTCTGTGAGTATGGGATATGTGGGATATAAATTTTCAGTGGGTTGGGAAGGGGTGAGGTGTGGGAGAGAGTTTGGAATATAAAGTACATAAAATGGGAAATAATGTCTCGAATGAAAATTTTTAGCCATCTTTTGAAGTTCAGGCAGAACACATGTTTGAAATTATGTTACCAAGTTAATTGAAAACTCATTTTTATTGAGGATAATAGTACTGAAGAAGAATGTTGTACATTCAGAAGCGACAATTAAAATAAAATTTATACTTCCGTTTTTGATAGCTAATACAATTAGAATTAAAGAAAATCAATATCCATTTATAGAATAGTTGCATCAAAGATAGTTAATATTTTTAAAATGATTAATTCATATTTTTTTAAAGAATCGCAACAATTGAAGAGATATAAACATGCAAACGGTTTCCTCCATTAGAATTTTAGAGGCTGAAAATAACAAGCGAGGTGACCTTTTCAATAGACTTATGGAAGATTTATTTTCAGCTCTTGGTTATCACAATTTTCGAAGAGATATACCAAAAGCTGGAAGAGAAATAGACATCAGAGGCACCCACCGTACCGAAAAGAGGCGTTTATTCGCAGAGTGTAAAGCTATGAAAAAAAAGGTCGGCGGAGAAGCTATTAACACATTTTTGGGTAAGCCAGACATACAGAAAAGTAAAGAAGAAATAGACACTGTAGCGTATTTTGTTTCTTTAAACGGTTTTACATCAACAGCACTTGAACAAGAAGAGGAAGTTGGAAAAAACCGCATAATACTACTTGATGGAAGACAAGTTATAGAAGAATTGATAAGAGGCCATAAGATAGCATCTCCAGAAACCGCGATGGAAAGAGCTGGACGCTGCGCATTTGAACATTCATCGGATCTAAAACTTGAAGAGAATTGTGAACTGTTAGCTTGTGAAATGGGGTGGATCTGGGCAATTTATTTCACCCAAAATAAGCAAAGGACGCATTTTGCTTTAATTCATGCTGATGGGGAATCAATTGGTTCCGACTTAGCAGAATCCGTTATTGAAAAAGACAGATCTGTTGGAGGCATTTTACACTCACTAAAGTATTTAAACCCCAAGCTTAAAAACCCAATAACCCAAGAAGAAATTCGAAAAATAAAAGAAAAATATTTTACCTATTTAGCTGCAGAATGTGGGAAAATAACACTGGAAGGTCTACCAGCAGACCAAAATATAGGTCCCAAGAGTTTAAAGTTAGAAAATATTTTTGTACCACTATATTTTGAAAAAGTAAGTAACTCGATTGCTTCCATGTCTTCATCTAGACGTACAAGTTATCTAAATTTTGCTAACTTAGCTGCTGATTCCAGTAAACTCCATGAGCATAAAAAGGAAAACATCGGAGAAGTTATTTCCAAACATTCAAAGTTAGCAATTCTTGCACCTCCCGGAGGGGGAAAAACTACTTTACTCAAAAGTTTGGCAATTGCATATGCTTTTCCAGAAAGAAGCACTTTAATCGATTCTAATCTCCCAGAAAAGTCTTGGATTCCAATTTTCATTCGGTGTCGACAACTTGGAGATCTTATTAAATCATCAATAACAGAAATTTTGAATACTGTCCCACAAAGAGCTGAAATGAGTGATTTAGCAGAACCTTTTACTAATTTAATCAAAAATTTTCTTCGGAATGGCGAAATTCTACTTTTGATTGATGGACTTGACGAGATTTCAAGTGAAGGAGTACGTCTTTCATTTGTTAATCAACTATGTACTTTTTTATCGATTTATCCGAATACAAACATTATTATTACATCTAGAGAAGCTGGATTTAGAAAAGTTGCCGGAATTTTGAGTGAATATTGTGAGCATTATTCAATTGCTGATCTTAATGATGAAGACATCACTAAGTTCACAATTGCTTGGCACAAAGAAGTAATTGGAAATAAAACAGAAACCCTCGAAGAAGCAAAAAAATTAGCTTGTAATATATGCGCCCCAGGCCCTGTAAAAGTGTTGGCTAAAAATCCATTACTTTTAACCACTCTTCTACTAGTTAATCGTTGGGTAGGTCAATTACCAACTAAAAGAACTGTTTTATACGAAAAAACTGTAGAACTTTTACTATGGACTTGGAATGTTGAAGGACATGAACGTATTGAACCGGACGAAGCAATACCTCAGTTAGCATTTGTGGCATTCTATATGATGAAAAAAGGCACACAGAGAATATCATCAAAAGAACTAAAGCAAGTTTTAATTTCTGCACGAAAACAAATGCCTGACATTTTAGATTATGCAAAATTTGGACACCAAGAATTTATACATCGTATAGAGCTTCGTACCAGCCTCATGATATTAAGTGGGCACGAAGATGAAAATGGTAATTATTGCCCTATGTATGAATTTCAACACTTAACATTCCAAGAATATTTTGCAGCATTGGCCATAGTCGAAGGTTATTATCCAGAAAGAAAAGAAAGTGATACTTTACTAAAGATATTAAAACCTTATTTGCATGAAGATAGCTGGAAAGAGGTAATTTCATTGGCTACTGTTTTGTCTGGAAGAGATTCAAAACAAATAATAAGCCACTTAATTAAGATTTCCAAACAAGGTACAGAAACATATCTAATAGATGAAGAAGAGGGACTAGAGTATCCAATTTCTAAAACCACTCAATTGTTGGCCCTATGTATATTGGAAGGAGTCAAAATACCCCCAAATTTATTGGATGAAGGACTGAAACTAATTGCGAAACAAGACCCATTCATTCAAGACATAAAGCAATTATTGAGAGGAAAATATAGTGAAAGATTTGAAAATGTTGTCCAAGAGACCTTTATGAATTCATCAAATGATTTAAAGGCACTGGGGAGTACCTTGGCAATGATAACTTTAGAAGAGATTAATTGGTATGATTCAGAATACCTGACCCCAGAAATTCTCGATAAAGTGTATAAATTGTTAGATGAAGATAATATTATCCAAAAAGTTAAGGGTAATCTAGCAGTTGCCGAGATTTTTCAGCGATGTAGATTCAAAAAAAGATTTTCAACGTTAACACATGAAGAAGATAAATCACTTACACTTCTCGCAAAAAGAGTTATTTTCGACCTTCGATCTGATGAAATGCATCTCAATTTTGCTGCTTGCTATGCCTTTGCGCGATCAACATATATGGGTTACGAAGTTCATGAAAATATAAAATGTGTAATATTAAGGCTATTTGAGATCCTAAAAAACTCAGACAATATTTCAGTTCAACGGGTTGCAGCTTGGGCAATTTTATGCTGCCCAGTAATTGATAGGGAACTTGACCCATTTCCAAGTCCTACTCTTGAGGAACTTAGATTTGTTAAGAATAACCAAACCCTTCACACTTTAGACCACCCTGGATGTTACAGAATAAGCTTAGTGTCTTTGATAATGGCTTTTTACTGGAAAAAACCATGGACAGATGCTGAACTCAAAAAAGAATTTGTCTTAATCAAAAACTCGATTGAACAAGATTTGCCTTTATCTGATCATGAAGATGCTAATTACATTAACAACTTTTTAGCAGAACTCTCCTATCATTGTTAGCATCCATATTTCATTAAGAAAAAATCATAGTAAACATCTATGAATCAGTATATAATCCATCCCATACCTATTAATATTTCAATCACCGTACTACCCCCAGAAAAACACACCGTAAATCCCATATATAGGTGACTTTACCAATGTATTCCGACCGAATCAATGCATTACCCCCATACCTTTTTGCAGCGATCGATGAAGCAAAAGCCGAAGTTAAGGCTAAGGGAGTCGACGTGATCGACCTTGGGGTAGGAGACCCGGACCTGCCCACTCATGAGCATATCGTGGAGGCTATGTGCGAGGCTGTGAAAGACCCGAAGACGCACAGGTATCCTTCCCACAACGGGCTTTATGAGTTCCGGAAGGCTGCGGCTGACTGGTGCGAAAAATATAAGGGAGTTAAGCTCGACCCTGCCACCGAGGTCCTGGCCCTGATCGGGTCCAAGGAGGCTGTGGCACATATCCCGCTGGCTTTTGTCAACCCCGGAGATGTGGTGCTCTATACCGACCCCGGTTATCCTGTCTATAAGATCGGGACCATGTTTGCGGGCGGAGAGCCGTACCCGCTGCCCCTGAAGGCTGAAAACGACTTCCTGCCTGACCTGGACTCCATTCCGGCAGATGTACTCAAGAAGGCAAAGCTCTTCTTCTTCAACTACCCGAACAACCCGACATCGGCTGTTGCGGATATGGCTTTCTTCGAGAAGGTCGTGGAGTTCTGCAAGAAAAACGACATCATCGCAGTTCACGACAACGCTTACTGCCAGATGGTCTACGACGGCTACGAAGCTCCCTCCTTCCTGGCTGCAAAAGGCGCAATGGACATCGGGATCGAACTCTACTCCCACTCCAAGACCTACAACATGACCGGCTGGAGAGTTGGTTTCGCTGTCGGGAACAAAGACCTCGTCAAGGGCCTGGACAAAGTCAAGTCAAACATCGACTCCGGCACTTTTGACGCCGTGCAGATCGCAGGCGCAGCAGCCATGAACGAGTCCCAGGAATGCGTGGACGAGATGAACAAAATCTACACCGAACGCAGGGACACCCTGATCGAAGGGCTCAAAGCCATGGGACTTGAAGCAAAGCCGCCCAAAGCCACCTTCTACATCTGGGCTCCCGTTCCCGCAGGCTTCACCTCCATGGAATTCTCAAAAGTCCTCCTCGAGGAAGCGGGAATCGTGGCAACCCCTGGCGTCGGCTTCGGAGATGCAGGCGAGGGTTTCATCAGGTTCGCACTCACCCAGCCCGTAGCCAGGCTGCAGGAAGCTGTCGAGCGGATGAAGAAGCTGCAGTTCTAATCCAAATAAGATATAAAATTCATTCAAAAGATCTTAGTCAGGCGGCGTGATCCTGAAATCCGCTGCCCCCAATTCTCTTTTTTGATTTTTTTTAATCAATTCTGCCTCCGTTTTATCCTCGTTTTGTTCCCGAATTGCCCCTGAATATTCTTTTAAGCAGCCTGTTACCGGAGTACATTTAATTTAGATATTATCAGTAGCCAGGGGCCTCACCGGTTGCCAACCCCGGCAGCAGCCCGCTCGCCAAGGCGAGCGGTTTTTCCCTGAAAATTGTGGAAAAGAGGAAAGAGCTGAAAAATCGTAAACTTCTGCAACCGCACTATATCATACATACCAGAACGACAGTTTTCATTGCCAATGAAATATTTCTGGTCAAAGTTTTCATTGCCAATGAAATATTTGTGACTAAAGTTTTAATTCAGAATGAAATGTTTCAAAAAACGGGATCAATCGCTTTTCACTAATAAGATGAACACCAGAAATCACAACGAAAAAATCACAAAATGAGGAAAGTTTTGAGTTCATCACCCAAAGCTTGAGTACTCTTATTTATGGCCATTCACATAATTACATAAGGCTAACGGGAAGGGGGTCAGCCATGAAAATGCTGGTGAAATTTCTTGACATAGTGCAGGAGCTCACGGAAGAGCCGGAAATTGAAGTTGAGATCCATAAAGGGGATACGGTATGCACGGTCCTTTGGGCTCTTGCCTACCATTACGGGCATGATTTCTATAAAGTGACAGTCGGAGACGAAAGTGAAGACCCGAAAATCAGGATTCTGCTGAACGGCAAGGATATAGAAGAATACTCCAGCTGCCTGGAAGCCGGCGTGAGAGGAGGGGACGTAATCGAGCTGAGGGAACGTACATGAGCGAACTTCAAGACATGTTTTTGATCCGAGAACTTACAACTAAGATGACTCGGGTTCTGTATTTACTTCAATAATCTACAAATCGGATGACTCGGGTTCTGTATTTACTTCAATAATCTACAAATCGGATGACTCGGGTTCTGTATTTACTTCGATAATCTACAATTCATCTGACACTGTTTCTGATTTTTCAGCTTCTTCTTTTTACTTTATTACCTGCTCAGGCCTCGCTTCGCTCGGGACAAAAACGACGGGATGAGGCTATTCAGGTTGTCCCGGTTTTCTGACAGCCAACTCGAAAAAACCCAACCATAAAATAAGATCATTCATCTCTCAAAACCCGAAAAGCACTTCTTTTTTAAGCCATAACTTCCTTATCAGACCAGCATGCCAGAACCCGCAAAAGAGCCCGGAAAAGGAGCTGAAAAAAGACCTGAAAAGCCCTCCATTAAAGAACATTTCCAGCTCAAGGAAACCATTGTAACAATCGCAGCTGACGAACAGGCTCACATCGAAGCTGCAAAAGAAGCAATCCATTTTCACCGCGCAGCCCTTGAAAACTATATCCTCTCAGACCCTTTCTTTAAGCTCACCCTTGAGCCCCACAGCTGTCCCTCCGATGCCCCTGAAATCGTCCGGAGGATGGTTGAAGCCGGGAATGCCATGGGAATCGGGCCCATGAGTGCGGTTGCAGGCACGGTCTCGGCTCTTGCCGTGGAAGCCATGGTCGAAGCCGGAGCTTCGTATGCGATCGTGGACAACGGTGGGGACATTGCTATGATCAACGACAGGCCTGTGGTGGTGGGGATTTATGCGGGACAGTCCTCCATCAGGAACCTGGGCTTTGTTTTCGAGCCCCGGGACTCGATCACCGGGGTCTGCACCTCAGCCGGGACCGTGGGCCCTTCAATCAGCTTCGGGATGGCAGATGCTGCGGTCGTTTTTTCCAATAATGTATCCCTGGCGGACTCGGCTGCAACGGCTCTCGGGAATGCCGTGGATGTGGGAAAAGAAGCAGTTGAGAAGGCTTTTGACGTGGTGAAAGGAATTTCCGGGATTTCGGGAGCTGTAGTTGTTCAGGGAGAATACATTGGCATGTGGGGAGATGTGCCAAAAATCACGCGGGCGGACGTGCGGTATGAGTGCATTACGAAGGCGTGACGAAATTACGAAAGCGAAATAATTACCAAAGCGTGACAAAATTACGAAAATGGGATGATTACGAAAGTGAGATGATTACGAAAGCATGACAAAACACAGGGGCAGAAAAAGTAGAGAAAAAATACACAAACAAAAGGTAAAAGGGATGCAGCATTGGGCTCTGCTGCAACCCGGAACACATTATTTTTTTAACAAATTGTTTTTTAACCTATTCTTGTTTTCTTAACAAATTATTCCTTTCTTCTCAGGACGCAGTAGGCGGTGCAGATAATGCCAGCTGCAAGCATCGAACCAAAACCTGGAAGACCGGATGGTTCATCGTCCTGGGCTTCGGATTCCGGGGCATCTTCGACAGCTGATGCAGGGCCGTCTTCCGAATCTGCGGATTCGGATTCTTCCGGCAGGATCTCCATATTAGATGTTTCTTCTGCGGTTTCCGCGCTTATTGCGAAGGGTGAAAAGGCAGAGGTTTTGGCCTCGAAATAGACATATTCATCGTCTTCGCTGACTTTCAGGGTCTCAAGCTTTTCCCAGGCATCTTCGGTATAATGGAGAAGGTTTATTGAAGCTGCATCAATTCCTTTTTCTTCCATCCAGGCTTTTTCGACCTTGAAACCTATAACTCCGTTTTCGATGTTTTCGGGGCCTGCTACTCCGCCGCTTCCGATCCAGATGTTCAGGTGCCTGTAAATTTCTCCTGAGGGCATTTCGGAAACGAGATCGGATTTCCCTTTAAGCATCTCGACAATTGTGGTGGTTTTTCCCAGGGTTCTCTTTGCGTCAAAATCAATGTAAATTACGCAGGTAACTTCCTGAGGGAATGCAAACCTTACACGGTTGCCGTTTGAGACAAACTGGTTGGAAAGCTCCTTGATTTCAACGTTGCTCTGGGGCTCGGGAGAAGAGCCGCCACCGCCGGAAGAACTGCCTCCGCTACTGCCGCCTGAGCTGCTTTTTACGGATATTGACGAATTGGCAAGATAGACGACGTTTTTATTTATGTCCCTGAGAAGGCCCTCGAATATGTACGTACCGCTTGAGGCGGGAGCTTCCAGGGTATAACTGAAACCTGTCTCTCCCATCAGCAGGAAAGAGATCTTGCTTCCGTTTACGCTTACGGCTTCATCCTGAAGACTCGAACCAAGGTATGTAAAGCCCGAAGGGATCTTTTCCAGGACCTGTCCGGCTGAACCATAGTCAGCTACATTTACGGTGACCTGGAACTGCTCACCCCGGGCAACCGAAGCAGGCAGTTCCCTGCTGGCACTGGCCTCCAGGTCCGCAGCAGCAGGAACAACAGTCACGGCCAGGAAAAGCATCGCAACTAAAGCTATTCTAAAGTAAGATACTTTCAGAGTCTTCATAATAAGAGTCTTCATAGTAAATCCCACCCATCAGCATTGAAGTAAGCACTTAAAGTAGCATATTTCACACCGTCAGATACCGTAGTTCCGGTCACAACACTTCCAACTTCCGAAGGTGAAAGGTTCCCATCATTGCCTCCAAACTCCGAGTGGACATCATCCGCTGCTATTACCGTCAGAGGTGGAAGATGAACCGTACTTGTCGGGTTTACCTCGTTATTGTTCGTGGCACTTACATTGAAACTGAATTCACCAACCTGATCCGTACTGATTCCATACGTATAGAGTACGCCGTCAGGACTGCTCATTTCCACTTCTGAAGCTCCTCCTATCGGACTGAGGTCGATTGTCACTTTCATGATCCCCGTTCCTGACGGGTCCGTCACATTCAAGCTAACGATCGAAGTATCGGCGGAGTTGTTCAGAATGGTCGACGGGACAAGCTGAAGATCTTCAAGGACAGGAGAGGTATCGAGTTCAACCCGGACCAGCTTTGCAAGTTCCCTGTTGCCAGCAAAGTCCTCGGAGTAATAGCTTATGTTGTGGACTCCATCAACATCGATGTAGACAGAATCTCCTGCGGTCCATCCTTCCTCCCCTTCAAACTTATAATAGGTGGATTTTATGCCGGAGGAAGGATCCGCATCAGTTGCGGTGAAGTTTACCCAGAAAGGTGTATCCTGCTTTCCTTCCGGAGCATCAACGGATGTACCCGGGGAAACGGTGTCAACAGTGAAATTAAGAACTTCACTTGTCCCGGTATTGATAGCGTCGTCCCATACGGAAAGCGACCAGTTGTATCTGCCATCAGCAAATGAAACCGGCACATTCACATAAGCCCCGGAGCTGAAGTTTCCGGTCCTGTTAACTTCTCCGTCCACGAACAGGGTGTAGTCAAGCGTATCATCGACATTGTCAGAAGCCGTGAAGTTGAAAGTTACCGAACCCGTATCGTTGATAAACTCATCTTCCGGAACCACCAGAGTAAGTTCAGGAGCTACGGTGTCGACTGTGAAGTTAAGGACATCACTTACGTTGGTATTGATAGCGTCGTCCCAAACGGAAACAGACCAGTTGTATTCACCGTCAGCAAAGTCGAGGGAAACAATCTCAGACGAGCCGGAAGATAAAGTACCCGTACTGTTTTCAACTCCGTTAATGAACAAAGTGTAGTTGATAAGTTCATCAACATTATCAGATGCACTGAAAGTGAAAGTAACTGAACCTGTATCGTTGATTGCACCTTCTTCGGGGCCCATCAACATAAGTCCGGGAGCTTCAGTGTCAACGGTGAAGTTAAAGACCTCACTTATGTTAGTGTTGAAGGCATCGTCATGGACTGCAACAGACCAGTTGTAGGTACCGTCAGCAAAGTTTAGTGAAACAGTATCAGAGACTCCGGAAGATAAAAGACCAGTCCTGTTAACTTCTCCATTAATGAACAGAGTGTAATTGATAAGTTCATCAACATTATCGGATGCACCGAAGGTGAATGTGACTGAACCGGTATCGTTAATTGCGCCTTCTTCAGGACTCATAACCATAAGTTCAGGAGCTTCAGTGTCAACAGTGAAGTTACAGACCTCACTTATGTTAGCGTTGAAGGCATCATCACGGACTGCAACAGACCAGTTGTATTCGCCGTCAGCAAGCTCCAGAGAAACAGTTTCAAATGAGCCTGAAGATAAAGTACCTCTACTATTTTCAACTTCGTTAATGAACAGAGTGTAATTGATAAGTTCATCAACATTATCAGATGCACCGAAAGTAAATGTGACTGAGCTCGTATCGTTGATTGAACCTTCTTCAGGAGCCACCAGTATAAGTTCAGGAGCTTCGGTGTCAACGGTGAAGTTAAAGACCTCACTTATGTTGGCATTGAAGGCATCATCCCGGACTGCAACAGACCAGTTGTATTCACCATCAGTAAATGAAATCGGTACATTAACGGAAGTTCCAGAGGCCAGGTATCCAGTCCTGTTAACTTCTCCATTAATGAACAGGGTGTAGTTGATAAGTTCATCAACATTATCAGATGCACTGAAGGTGAAAGCGACTGAACCCGTATCGTTGATCGCACCTTCTTCCGGAGCTGCCAGCACAAGTTCGGGAGCTTTGGTGTCAACGGTGAAGTTAAAGACCTCACTTATGTTGGCATTGAAGGCATCATCCCGGACTGCAACAGACCAGTTGTATTCGCCGTCAGCAAACAAAACCGGTATAGATACTTGAGTTTCAGAGGCAAAATTTCCAGTCCTGTTAACTTCTCCGTTAATGAACAGAGTGTAGTCAAGCGTATCATCAACACTGTCAAAAGCTGTAAAGTTGAAAGTGACCAAACCGGTGTCGTTGATTGCACCCTCTTCAGGAGTCAGCAGCATAAGTTCGGGAGCTTCAGTATCAACAGTGAAGTTCAGGATACTGCTATCATTATATTTCCCGGATGCATCACAGACGGTAACGGACCAGTTGTAGTCGCCGTCAGCAAAGCCAATAGCTACATTTTCAAAACAAGCTGAATCAATGGTTCCGCTTGTGTTCTCGATTCCATTGATGAACAGAGAGTAATCAAGCGTGTCATCAACGGTGTCAAAGGCCGTGAAGTTGAAAGTGACCGAGCCTGTATCGTTGATAGACTCATCTTCCGGAGCCACCAGAGCAAGCTCAGGAGCTTCAGTGTCAACAGTGAAATTCAGGACACTGCTTGAATTATACTTTCCTGAGGCGTCACAGACGGTAACGGACCAGTTGTAGTCGCCCTCAACAAAGTCTACCAATAAGGTCTCAAAACAACCTGAATCAATGGTTCCGCTTGTATTCTCAATACCATTGATGAACAGGGCATAGTCAAGCGTATCATCAATGGTGTCAAAAGCTGTAAAGTTGAAAGTGACCGAACCACTGTCGTTGATAAACTCATCTTCCGGAGCCACCAGAGCAAGTTCAGGGGCTGTGGTGTCAACAGTCAAATTCAGGACATTGCTCGAATTATATTTCTCTGAAGCATCACTTACGGTAACTGACCAGTTGTAGTCACCTTCTACAAGGGACAGATCCACAGTTTCAAAACAACCTGAATCTATGGTTCCGCTTGTGTTCTCGATTCCATTGATGAACAGGGTATAGTCAAGCGTATCATCAACGATGTCAAAAGCCGTGAAGTTGAAAGTGACCAAACCGCTGTCGTTGATAAATTCGTCTTCCGGAGCCACCAGGAAAAGTTCAGGAGCTGTGGTGTCTACGGTGAAATTCAGGACACTGCTTTCATTAAGTTTACCGGAAGAATCCAGGACAGTAACGGACCAGTTATATTCGCCTTCATCAAGAGACAGCGGCACATTCTCATAATCGCCGCAGACGATTGTTCCGCTTGTGTTCTCGATTCCGTTAATGAACAGAGTGTAATCCAGGTCTTCATCAACAATATCAAAGGCCGTGAAACTGAAAGTTACTGAACCTGTGTCGTTTATGCACTCTTCTCCCGGAGCTATCAAAGCGAGCTCAGGAGCTTCAGTGTCAACAGTGAAATTCAGGACACTGCTTGAATTATACTTTCCTGAGGAGTCACAGACGGTAACGGACCAGTTGTATTCGCCATCAGCAAAGGATAGATCCACATTCTCAAAATCGCCACAGACAATTGTTCCGCTTGTGTTCTCAATTCCGTTAATGAATAAAGTGTAATCGAGATCTTCGTCGACAATATCAAAGGCCGTGAAGTTGAAAGAGACCGAACCTGTGTCGTTTACGTACTCTTCTTCCGGAGCTATCAAAGCAAGCTCAGGAGCTTCGGTGTCAACAGTGAAATTCAGGACATTACTTTCATTAAGTTTACCAGAAGAATCCCAGACGGTAACGGACCAGTTGTATTCACCGTCAGCAAAGGATAGATCCACATTCTCATAATCGCCGCAGACGATTGTTCCGCTTGTGTTCTCAATTCCGTTGATGAACAAAGTGTAATCGAGATCTTCATCAACAATGTCAAAAGCGGTGAAATTGAAAGTTACTGTACCGGTGTCGTTTATGCACTCTTCTTCCGGAGCTATCAAAGCAAGCTCAGGAGCTTCAGTGTCAACAGTGAAATTCAGGACACTGCTCGAATTATATTTCTCTGAGGCATCACTGACGATAACTGACCAGTTGTATTCGCCGTCAGCAAAGTCGACAGTTAAGCTTTCAAAACAACCTGAGTCAATGGTTCCGGTTTTGTTTTCAATACCATTGATAAATAGAGAGTAATCAAGCGTGTCATCAACGGTGTCAAAGGCTGTGAAGTTGAAAGTTACCGAACCGGTTTCGTTTATTGTCCCTTCTTCCGGAGATATCAGCATAAGTTCAGGAGCTTCAGTATCAACAGTGAAATTCAGGACATTGCTCGAATTATATTTCCAGGTGGAGTCCCAGATGGTAACAGACCAGTTGTATTCGCCTTCATTTAAGAACAGATCCACCGTCTCGTAACCACCACAGGTGACATTTCCGGTTGTATTCTCCACTCCGTTAATGAACAGCCTGTAATCAACATCCTCATCCTCATCATCACAGGCCGTGAAGTTGAAGCTTACTGAACCGGTGTCATTGATAAAACCTTCTGCCGGGGATATCAGGGCAAGCCCTGGTGGTGCACTCTGGTCAATCATAACGAAACTTCCATCGTCTGTGGAAGTTTTCCGGGGACCGGCATTACCTGCAAGATCAGCGTAGTCGATTGAAAAAGCTACCGGGCCGTCAGCATCGGAGGGCTGGACTGTGTAAGTTGCATTGTAAAATAAGCCATCGTGTGAAACTGCTGCGGGCTGCCCTGCAATCATAACCCCAGGAGTTTCAAACAGGGGCTCGGATGCTGTGAAGGAGATGTTAATATCGTCACCTGTAATAGCAATTGTATTGTCTTCTTCGTTGGAAGACAGTATTGAAACGGCGCTTACAGAAGGCGGAATTCCGTCACCCACTGGGATGTTAAGAACTTCGTCATTCACATTTGGAGGGATTCCGGCATCCGGGTCACCTGCAGTGTCAGTAACAGCAAAATAATAAAGGTCAAGTCCCTGACTTTCGTTGCTAATATTAAATGAGGGGTCATCCCCAATACTTTCAATAGTTAAAATTGCTACGTTCCATAGATAGCCGGGATCACAACCATAAATCCCGATAGGGACACCGGTATCGTTGGTGAGGCTTATATTTTCCGGGAAAACCAGATCAAACTCTTCACTGAAATTCATCTCAATCTGAGTACTTGAAATGAATCTTGCGCTGAGCAGTTCAGGGTCCTGGCCGTCGGAAACCATTTCATCGGTGTAGCCAGGGTTAGGATTCCCGGCTTCATCCAGAACTGCCCCCGAAGCAAGGTCAAGTCCCACATTAGTATTCTCGATACTAAATCCGGTATCCTCCCCGGTACTTTCCGTAATGACCGTGACAAGGTTATCCTCGATCAGAACAGGATCTCCTGTAAGTTGAATAGGATCGTCGTTATCGTCGGTCAGACTTATCTTCAACTGGTCAACAGAAGAAATATTTTCGTTGAAAGTCATCTCAAGCTCAGTGGAGGAGATGTATTTTGCACATACAAGTTCAGGGGAAATCGTGTCCGCAATGATAAGTGCGGGGATGATAGGCTCAAGTAGAAGAGCCGGACCTGAACTGGTCCAGATAGAATCAGGAGCAATAATAGATGCAGCAATCATATCCCCGTTGGATATACCTGAACTTGTTCTGATTACGATAAAATAATTGTAAATATCAGAAGAAGCTGGCAGAGGATGCAACAGTGAATAGGCAGGATCTATCATCAGAAGACATATAGGGGGAGCAAAAACTGAATCGGGAAATAATAGGGGGACCTGCTCGTCGGACAGATAACTAAATTGGCCGTCTCCGTCCCTATCAAAATATAAAGACACCCCACTTGTCGGATCATTGCTCAGAAGGTTTAAATCATTGATATCAAACCCTGGGCCTGAAAATGAAAAATCCAAATTTAAAGACGTAAGTGTATCACCACTATCCGAACTAAGATTCAGGCCTATTACCCCTGTAGGTGGGCTTGAAGCCTTGATAGCGGATGGGGCAATTGAGCCACCTGTAGCAAAGGTCATCGCACTGGCGGTCCCGGCTGTTATGGTCAACAGAAGGGCCGTGAACAATATCGTAAGGAACAGGGATCGATGTTTAAAAGTAATTCGATCTGTTTTTTGTATATTCATATTTTCACCATAGGTTTTTCTGGAGAATCGGAAGAGATGATTCCACAACAACTTCCGATTCACAAATCATATGCATATTTTTTTAAAGTGAACTATTTTTAAAGAAAATGGTAAATAAAATAAATTAGTTGGCAAAGGATCAATGTATTACTTTTAAAATATATTATACAATGTCTGTGTTATTTTATTACTAAACAAGAACACCTAACTAAGCTATTAGTCACTGAACCGAATGAAACAGTACCCTTAGTTTTGATTAACTCTGTAAGGATCACACCCTGGCGTAATTATCAGCCTTTAACCCTGTTTTCAGAATAAAGGGTCCTTAACCTTCTTTTTTAATCACGACGTCTTATTCATAGGTAGACAACCAAGAATATTTTTCAACCATTGAATGAATCTTTGTAAAGTGTAAGAATTCTTTCGATAAAGTCTGGTAATAATAGATCGTTATTTGACTGTAAAGACAATTATATATATTTTTATATTTTCTTTAATGTAAATAAAGATTAGTATAATAAAATAGTTGAAGTCATAACTTAAATTTTATGGAATAGTATAAACAAAAAAAGTATAATATATAAGAAATAGTCAGGCTCAACCAATGGTTACAAATCTGAAAATTCTTACGAAGGCGTGAATACTTTTATAAGAGATGTACCTATAATTATATAGGAATAGTTATTCAACCGGATAGCCGAAAATCAAACCCGGTTCTTCGGATTGAAGCTGATTTACCATAAGCAAATTGATTTACCGAAAGGAAGCTCATTTTCCCAAAGAAAACTGCCCTTAATAAAAGAGAGCAGTTCTCCAAAACGACCTGGCAAACATTCCCTGAGAAAGGGGATGAAGGGGCTTGCCAGAACAGATTAAAAACGTACTCAAAAGGAGGAGTTACATGCCAGGGGGCTATGTAGGCAAAATTTTAGAAGTTGACCTTGACAGCGGAGAGCTTAAAGACTCGCCGCTTGATGAAGAAATGGCACGGATGTACCTTGGAGGAAAAGGACTCGGCCTGAAGCTCGTATACGACGAGTTCAGGGCTGACATGCAGCCTTTTGACCCGGACAACCTGCTCGCTTTTGTAACCGGGCCTGCCACGGGAGGGAAGCTTCCAACCAGCGGGCGCCATCATGTAGTTTGCAGCAAATCCCCGGAAACAGGGACCGTCGGGAGTGGAAACTCGGGCGGGAAATGGGGAGTCCACCTCAAGTTTGCCGGCTATGACGCCGTTGTGGTCCGGGGAATTTCAAAGGAGCCGGTCTACCTGGAGATCGTTGACGGAAAAGCCAGGCTTGTGCCAGCCCCGGAACTCTGGGGCATGACAGTCCACGCGGTCACGGATGAGCTTGTCGAAAGGATAGGAAACCCGAAGAAGACCTCCGTTGCCTGCATCGGGCCCAGTGGGGAGAACCTGATCCCCTTTTCCGGCATCATGAACGACAAGTACCGGACCGCGGGGAGGACAGGGCTTGGGGCTGTCATGGGCAGCAAGAAGTTGAAGGCAATCGTGGTTTCGGGAAACAAACGGGTTGACCCTGCAAACCCGGAACTTTTGAAAGAGAAAGTCGCTGAATCCATGGCAAAAATCAGGGAAAACCCGGTCACGGGCCCCAGGGGAGGGCTTCACACTTACGGGACTGCGGTCCTTGTGAATATCCTCAACGAAAGCGGGGCCTATCCGACCCGGAACTTCCAGGAAGCTTACTTCCCCGAAGCTGATGAACAGAGCGGGGAGACCCTGGTCGATAAATACCTGACTGGCAGGTCTGGCTGCTGGGGCTGTCCGATTGTCTGCGGGAGGAAGTCCGACGTGCCTGAAGGTCCCTACAGTGTCCGGGATACCGAAGGTCCGGAATACGAGACAATCTTTACGTTTGGAGCCAACTGTGGGATAACAGATCTCGACGCCCTGATAAAGGCCAATCACCTCTGCGACGAACTGGGGCTTGACACCATCTCTATGGGAGGCACAATCGCCTGTGCCATGGAACTCGTGGAGAAAGGAAAAATCCCGGAAGAAAAACTGCACGGCATGAACCTGCGCTTCGGAGATGTCGGCTCAATGATCGAAGCTATCTGGAGAACCGCCTACCGAGCCGGGATCGGAGCCGACCTTGCCCTGGGCTCGAGAGCCCTTGCAAAAAAATATGGGGCTCCGGAACTTTCAATGACGGTCAAGGGCATGGAACTCCCCGCTTATGACCCCCGCCCAATCCAGGGGATAGGCCTGAACTACGCAACCGCAAACCGCGGCGGCGACCACGTTTACGGCTACATGATCTCTCCCGAAATCCTGGGACTGCCCGAAAAGCTCGACCCCTACGCCGTTGAGGACAAGCCAAAATGGACCATCATCCTCCAGGACCTGGCCTCAGCCATCAACTCATCGGTGGTCTGCCTCTTTTCCTCCTTTGCCCTGGGCTTCCCCGAATACGCCGGGATGCTGGCAGCAGTCACGGGCTTTGACCTTGACGCCGACAAACTGCTGAAGATCGGAGAGCGGATCACAAACCTGGAGCGGCTGATGAATAATAAGTACGGGCTTGACCGGAATGAAGACATCCTCCCAAAGCGCCTTACCGAAGAGCCTGTCCCTGAAGGCCCGGCCAAAGGCCAGGTTTCCCACGTCCCGGAAATGATCGACGAGTACTACGCACTCCGGGGCTGGGTTGACGGAAAGCCCACGGAAGAGAAACTGAAGGAACTGGAGATTATCTGAGCCAGAGGATTGCCTGAAAGCTTTCCTCTTCCTTTCCATCTTCAGTTCAGTCTTCAGTTCCATCTTCAGTTCAGTCTTCCCAGCTTTAGCTTTATTTCCTTTAGAGTTTTTCAGGAGAGTTAGACTTGAAAGTCCGCGTAAAGTTCCTTGCCACAATCCGGCAAATCACAGGAGAGTCCGAAATCGAGCTTGAGATCCACCCTGGTGACAGCGTGGAAACTGCCTTGAAAGCCCTTCAAGCCCGCTACGGGGCAACGTTCAAAGAAGCCACAACAGGCACAACCGCCGGTGGAATTCCAAAAGTGAGGTTCCTGGTAAACGGGAGAAACACCGACTTTCTCGAAGGCCCTGAAACCAAACTGAAGGCCGGGGACGTTATGGTCCTGGTCCCCCCGGTTGCCGGCGGATGATTTACCCCGGGAACCGTTTTTTAGGCCAGGCGCTAGAGGAATCCCTACAGCTTGCCAGAGAAGTAAGCCCGTTTACCCCGGGAACCTTTTTTCAGTCCAGGTGTTTCAGGATATCCCCGCCAGCTTGCCTGGCGGCGCCTCCCCAAAAAGAAATAAAAAAAAGGTCTGAACCCAAAAAGAGTGATTTTTAGGTTGTGACTGCTAGCACACTAATTTCAAATTGAACCCTTGTATTTTTATCAGAACGTCCCCATTCAGTCAACTGGAGGACATTTGTATTTATGATAATGCATTATTCAGTAATTTGAATGCCCTTTTTAGTTAATCCAATGCCCTTTATAGTTATACCAATATACTTTATAGTCATACAAATATCCTTTATAGTCATACAAATATCCTTTATAGTCATACAAATATCCTTTATAGTCATACCAATATACTTTATAGTCATACAAATATCCTTTATAGTCATATCAATATCCTTTATAGTCATATCAATATCCTTTATAGTCATACCAATATACTTTATAGTTATACCAATATTCTTTATGGTTATCTCAATTCACTTCTCAATCATCACAATAAACTTCATTATTACAACGAACTTTTTACTCATGAAAATGAACTTTTAGGTCATCAGGCTACTCTTTTGCTTGTCTACATACACTTTATTGAAAAGGCCGGTCAGCAAGCTGACCGGTGAGAGTATCGGTACCTGAAAAGCAAATCGAAAAACGTTTCATTTATTTCTATTTACTCAAAAACATCAACCTCGCAACGTTGGGCGACAGAAAATATAAAACTTATGAAAATTATTAAAATGTTTATAAAATTAATCGGACTTTACAAGAAAGTAATCTGAAAAAGGACCAAAAAGGAATCAAAAAGGAATCAAAAAAGAGTCAAAAAAGAAAATGGAAGGGAAAAAGATTTCCCCTCACTGTATAGCGTTTCAGGTCTCATTTTATCCGATTTTATCCTATTTTTCTCCTCCTTACTTCTTTTTCAACAGGAACAGTACGGAAAGAATTCCCGCAACTGCAAAGACAATCCCAAAGCCCGGACTTTTCTTTTCTTCTTCGGAGGTTGCTTTCGGAACTTCTTTACCCGTTATTTTCTGTGCTTCTCCTCCGGAACCGGGTGTTTCTGCTGGCGTTATCGTAACGGCACCTGTCTTTTCTCCTGTGATTGAATAGTAGGAAAAGCCCGGAGTTTTAGCCCTGAAGTAAAGGAATTCGGCATCTTCCCCGGTTTTCTCCGTTGCAAGCGAAGCCCAGGCATCGTCATGGAAGCGGTTCAGAACGATGCTTGCTTCATCGATCATATTTTCTTCCATCCATGTACGTGGGACCTTAAAGTCGATCACTGCACCCTCAAACGTACCGGATTCCCCGAAGAACTGGCTTCCGACAACTATGTTCATGTACTGGTAGATCGCGCATTCCGGAGCTTCCGGAACCGTTTCAGGCAGGCCTTTCAAAGCCTCCACTTTCCCGGTTACAGTCCCTGCACTGGTCCTCGAAACAAAGCTTATTCCCGTCACAATGCATCCGGGGTCACTGAATCTGAACTCTGCCTGCTGGCCTGCAAGAACCTGCTGCCTGGAAACGCTTGCTGTAAGGACGTTAGCAGAAGGCACTCCCGAGACGCCACTGAAAAGAGCTGTCCGGCTCCCACTGCTTCCACTGTGTTCTTTTTCGTCTTCTTCGTCTTCTCCGTCATCGGTAACTTCAGGAGGGTTGTAGAGGGGGAGGCTGTCAAACTGGTTTCCGGATCTCGGAATCTCGTAAGGGGCATCACAGAACCCGTCTCCATTGGCATCAGGTGTGACTTCGGAAAAACCTGTCCCCTGCGGGTTTGCCCAGCAGTTGCCGCCGATATACGGGTCCCCGAGGATGTTTGCCCCCTTGGTCTTGCTGGCGTTCCAGGTGTTTCCGGCACATTTCCCCATCAACCCGACATTCAGAAAGTCGCTTGAGAAGAAATTGTTGTAGATGCTGTTATTGCAAGACTCGTAAAGCATAAGCCCTTCCTCGTTACTGCTCACACGGTTTCCGGCCAGACTTGAATTCGTCGTATTGTAAAGGGTAATGCCGTACATGTTGTGCTCAAGCACCTGGTCCCTGACCGTTATATTCTCACAGTCAAAAAGGTACACTGTTCCTGCATTTGAAGATGCATCGAGCACCCTGTCGGATTCCCCTTTAAGGTAATAAATCGGCTTTCCGTCCACAAGGTTGCTGGTATCGATATCAGTTTCTATTACTCCAAAAATTGGTTCTGCCCCGAAGTTGTATTCGTTACCTGAAATAAGATTATCTCTCAGGACACCGGAATCGGAAGCAAGTATGAGCCCATACTCGTTTTCCGAGATGCTGTTGTTGCTCAGTTTGTTATTATTTCCGGCAATAAAAACGATACCAAACATATTATTCTCAACAGTGCTGTTTGAACAGTTTCTGTAGTTGTCGAAAAAGCCCATAAGCCCATACTCATTGTCGGATACTGTGAGGTTGTACAGGGTTGAATTCGAAGACCCGAAGGCAAAAACACCGAACCCGTTCTTTTCCAGTACCAGGTCCCGGGCAGTCACATTTTCACAGCCGATCAGGTAGACAGTGCCGGCATTTGAAGCTGAATTGAGGACAAAGTCCGACTTTCCCACAAGGTAATATATCGGCTTGCCGTCCACCAGGTTGCTGGTATCGATATCATTTGGGTGAAGAGATATAGAAAAGAGATATTGGTCCATGAAGTTGAAAGTGCTGGACTGCATCGAATTGTTTCTCAGGATATTTGCCTCCGAACCCGAGAGATACAGCCCATAATAGGCACTTCCGCCTATGGTATTGTTGTACAACTCGTTTTCATTACTCTTAACCAGGAATACACCATATCCATTGTCCCATAACTCGTTTCCTGAGAGTTTGTTTTCTGAGGATTCACCAAGCCAGAGCCCATAATAGGCACTTTCGCTTATGGTGTTGTTAAGCAGCTCGTTTCCGGTACCCAGAACTGCAACCCCGTAAGAATTGTTCTGCAACTCGTTATCAGAGATTTCGTTTCCTGAGGCTTCTTCCAGCCAGAGCCCGCAGTTAGAAACCGAACTTATGCTGTTATTACCTGCAAAGTTGTTATCAGAACCTTCAATGTAAATCCCGAATATCCCTCCTGCTACGGTATTTCCGGAAAGGCTGCAGTTTCCAGACTCAATTAACCAGGCCCCGAAATAACTATCAGAAAGGACGTTTCCGCTTAAATTACAGCCAGATACTCCTTTCAGGTAGACCCCTGCAGCATTCCCTTCAACATTTTCTCCGGAAGCCCCGGACACGTTAAACCCGCTGATTGCCACGGAATCGGCAGTCACGTTGAAAACGTGTTCTCCAGGATCAGCACCACGGACAATCGTATCTTCAGGGTTCCCGGACGAAGAAATGATGCTGAGGGATTTGTTTACTCTCACGTTCTCCGTATAAGTGCCAGGGCTTACAAGAAGTGTGTCCCCTTCCCATGCAGCATCCACAGCCGCCTGGATTGAGGAAAAATCTTCGTCTCCGGAGCCTACCGTAAAGGTAAGCGGGACGCCCGGTTCCCTGGAGAGGGGCAGGTAATCCTTACTTCCGGTAATGGAATTGATAACGTAAGGAGTGTCACCTATCCCGTTACCGTCAGCGTCAGGACCCGAATAATCGCTCCAGTAATTTCCAGCAGTGGTATTCCAGATATTCTGGCCATATTCTTCAACGTTCTTTGTGTTGTTGAAAGCATTGCCGTATAAGGTGTTATTTTCGGCTCCAGAGAGCGAGACCCCTATTATCGAGTTATTTGAAACCGTGTTGTAGCACAGGACATTATTATCCGTAGCCAGGCCTCCATCGGTCAGGCTGCCCCGAAGAGTAATGCCGCGGGAGTTGTCCAGAACTGTGTTCCTCGAGAGGGTATTTTGCCGGCTTTCGGTCAGGTCAAACCCGCTTATTCTATTCGAATTTGCGGTGTTTTTTGTAAGGGTGTTGTATTTAGAGCCTTTCAGATAGAGCCCTCTAGCATTGTAAGAAGCAATGTTTTCCACGAAACGGTTGTCATCGGAGTAGGACGCATAAATTCCATAATTACTCCCGGAAGCATTGTTGCTGCTTACAATGTTATCACGGGACTCAGAAAGAAAGATTCCGCATCCCGGATTTGCGGATAAGGTGTTGTTTGTCAGGGTGTTTCCGGAAGATGCCTTCAGGTAAAGCCCGTATGAATTGCCCGAAAATTCGTTACCTTCTACCGTACTGTTCCAGGAATTTTCAAGATAAACCCCTCCGTACCGGATACCATAGAACGTATTGTTTACGATTATTGCCTCTTCAGTCCCGTAAATATAAACTCCAAAAAAGCTATCCCGGAACATCAGGTCCCGGACTGTTACGTTCTGGCAGTTAAAGAGACAAACAGGACAATCCCCGGCCCCGGCATCCAGGACATAATCGGAAACTCCGGAAAGGATGTAAAGGGGCTTTCCGTCCAGCAGGTTGCTTGAATCCATATAAGACATGCTTTGTGAAAAACAGTTCCCTTTAATATCAAAACTGTAAGTGTTTCCTTCCATTCTGTTGCGGGAGAAAGATTCCCATTCCGAGTCTTCGAGGTAAACCCCGTGGACGTTTGAACTTGCGGAATTGTTCGTGAAATTTAAGCCGCGGGAATTTTTGATGCAGAATCCATACTGGTTTTCTGAAGAGCTAATATTCTCAACGTGGGAATCCGTCGTATTATAGAGGTAAAGCCCGTAGTAATTGCCTGAAAGGTTCAGGTCCCGGACCGTTACGTTCCGGCAGTCAATGCAATAAACGGTTCCGGCATCCGAATCAGAATCCAGAAGAAGGTCAGTTTCGTTTACAAGGTAGTAGATAGGCTTGCCGTTAACCATGTTGCTTTCGTCAATATCCTGTTCGGTCGAAGCAGCCTTAACTTCAAAATTGAGGGAGTTGTTTTCCAGCCTGTTACTTCTCAGGATATTCCCTTCCGACCTGTCCAGAAGGATTCCGATGCGATTGGATTCAACCCTATTCCCGGTCAGGGTACAGTTCCCTGAAACAATCACAGAAATTCCACAGTAGTTATCCAAAAGCACATTTCCGCTTATGTTGCAGTCCCTGACATCATAGAGCCAGATCCCGGCGGTGGAGTAGGTAGAAGAAGACACAAGTTCGGACCCACCACTCACGGAAAAACCTGAAATATTAACCACGTCTGCCGTTACGTAGAATACGGAATCGTTCGAGTTTTCAGCCTTTACTTCCGTGTACTCAGGCCCGGCCTCGGAAATAATCGTAACGGCCCTGTCAACATCCACGTTTTCCGTGTATGTGCCATTTCTGACAATGATTGTGGCTCCCGGAGAGGCGGCATCAACTGCAGCCTGAATGGAAGAAAAGTTCTCAGTCCCATCATCGGCCACATAGAGCAGGGAGGCATCAGTTGCGCGGATCCATTCCGTTTTTTCAATAGTGCTGTTTCCGTATTCGTTTTCCACGCGGAGTGTGACATTATACTTGCCGGCTTTCGCATAGGTATGGACCGGGAAACGGGCTGTGGAATTGTTTCCGTCCCCGAAGTCCCAGTCCCAGTCAGTGGGAGAAAAGGTACTTGCATCAATAAATTCTACCGTTAGCGGGGCCGGGCCTGAGGTCACATCGGCCGTGAAAGCAGCTTTCGCCGCCTCACTCCGGTTTGTGAAGGCTTTAATGCAGACGTTTACATTTTTCACAGCAAGGGTAGTGTCCGTCCAGTTTTTCCCGTCCGGGCTGAAGAAACTCTCCCCGGGGTTTGCCCTCGCTTTGCTGCTGTATCCGGCAACCGGCAATTCAACCGCCACAGGATAGGAATAATCAGGGGTAGTAAATTTTACAACTACTGAAAAGTTCTGCCCGGCCTCAAGCGGGACTCCGGAGTCCAGGGAAACCGTATGGTAACCTGCAAAGGGGATTGTCCCGTTAACGGAAGTTTCTGCCCCATCAGGATTTATGGGCCCGGAATCCGTAC
The DNA here is from genome assembly GCF_052056915.1 of Methanosarcina sediminis. Lineage (GTDB taxonomy): Archaea > Halobacteriota > Methanosarcinia > Methanosarcinales > Methanosarcinaceae > MTP4. The sequence continues at coordinate 700,022 of NZ_CP195119.1, forward strand.
CTGTGTAGACGTAGATTTCGTATCCGGTATCGGAAGCAGTGGTATAGAAACTCACGGCTTCGAGGGTCTCGGCTTTTTCGGCTGTGAAGACGTTGGCTTCCCAGGCTGTGTTGCTTCCCGAATACCCGAGACTTTCAATCCAGCCCATGGGGTCATACTGGTACACATGGGAATAGGAACCGAGGTCTTCAGCCGTATGGACGGCATTCCCCGTTCCTATGGTAGTATCATAATACGAGACATAGAAGAATCCTTCATCTCCCCAGCCGGTTCCCCAGGAATTCTTGACAATGAATGCCCCATCTCCCGGAGCTGCAGGAGTGAATTTGTTTCGGTCAAAAGAATCGTCCCAGCCCACGATGCCTATCATATGGTTTGTCGGTTCCAAACCGGAGTAATAATGGCTGCAGTTGGCGGAGTCATAAGCATTGGAAGTAAAATGAACGCTGGAGTCAAGGACCCCGTAATTCATCAGGGCCCATTTGATGAGCTCGTTATCCTGGGGTCCACTTCTTCCCGGGAGGAAGAGCACTTCCTGAACACGCTTTAGGGCAGGAAGGTCTGTCGGGGAAACTCCGGAGTGGGGGTCATAAGGGTCATCGGTTTCGCTTACCGGACCACTCCATCGGGCAAAGTAAGCCGTAGATATAAACTCGTTTCCGCCGTCATCATAACTGCGGTCAAAACCTTCAGGATAATCCTTGGAAAGCAGGTTTTTTATGTTGTTTTCGGAAAAGTCCCGGTTTTTTCCATCTGTTTTGAGAATGTAAGATTCAAGGGATGCATAAGCCCCAAATGTCCAGCAGCTTCCTGCATCCTTCTGGTCCCGGACAGGGCTCACAAGCCCAAGAACCCTGAGGTCGTAAGAAGCAGGATAGGAACTCAGAACCTCCGGGCTTTCAACAGTTTTCAGGTGTGAAAGGTCTACGGGGGCGGGAGTGAGTCCCGTTACTAAATTTTCAGCCCCGTCTCCGGAATTTTCGAATTCAGGAAAAAGAGGTTTACTGGAGGTCAGTAATATCCGTTCTTCGCTTAGCTCTTCTTTTTCCTGATACTCCTCAAAATCAGGATTCAAAGGAGCAAGGGAAAAAAGTTCAGAAGAACCATTTCCAGATGGAATGGATTCATTATTTACAGATGTTAGAGATTCATTATTTACAGATGTTAGAGATTCATTATTTTCAAATGTTAGAGATTCATTTTCTATAGAAGTCAGGCTTTCTGAAATTGCTGCCGCTTGCCCTAGCAGGAGGCATATCGCAGCAAGAGAGAAAAATATAACGTTTTTTTTTAGCATTTTATCCCTTTATCCGTTTCATTTTGATTTTTTGGTTCATTGAAGCTTAAAGAGGTAGATTGGAACCTTATAAGAGCCTTAAATTAAGGAATTTCGAAAACTTTTCAAAAAAAACATGCTAATTTTTTACATTACAAGCAAATAAACAATTCATGTTTTTTATTTTTTAGATGCTATTAAGCTTTTTATTCTTTTCGTATGTACGACAGTTTACCAAAAAAACAGGCTATCCGTGAAAAACAAAATATTCTCCCACCGCAAGCCTGCACCATACCGGAATTTCAGGGATGAGTCCATGAATCGCAAAGAAAACCTGCCTGAGAAAAGCTGAGAACGGGACCCTGGGGTAAACTTATTTTGAATAACGTGGATTAGGGTAAAAACGAAGATAAGGGTGAAAGCTTGAAAGCACTGGTTATCATAGACATGACTAATGACTTCGTGTTTGAGAAATACGAACATGAAAACAAAGAGTATGAGGGGCGACTCGCAGCCCCACTGGGGAAAACAATCATTTGCCCGATAGTGGAACTTGTGAAAAAGGTCCTGAGCAGGGGAAATGTCGCAGTGCTCAGGCTTCCGAAAGACCATTACAACGCCTTTACAAACCCGAGACTCGAACTGGAGCTTGCGGAACTGGGTATTGGCGAAGTGTTCATAACAGGCCTGGTTGACGAGGTCTGTATCTACCACAACTCTCTAGGCTTTCTTGAAAGGGGTCTTCGGACAAACGTCGTGAAGGGCTGCACTGTCCCCTTTGATGAGGAAAAAGGAAAAGAAGCCCTGGGGGAACTCAAGGTCTGCGGGGCAAAGATGGTAGACGACATTCCCGATGACGTGGAACTTATCCTTCTGCTCGAAGACGAGCACGACGAAAACTCGGAAGAAATCAAATCGGGAGACTGGCCTCCCCACAACATGACAGGGACCCCCGGCGCCCTTACGGTTCAGAAAATAAGGGATGCCCTTGAAGAAAGGAAATAAGAGCGGAAATTCCCACTCTCGACATATTTAAACCATTTTTAATTTCAGAACTAGTGTCACTTCAACAACAATATGTTGTATGATTACGAGCTATTGTAATTGATTATGTACGACATTTTATGCTTGACTTGACACTAGCTCAGCCGGATAACCGTTTAGTTCAATGAAATGAACTTTTAGTTTAGAGGGATGAACTTTTAGGTCAATTTCATAACCTTTTAGTTTAATGGAATGATCTTTTAGTTTAATTTAATAACCTTTTAGTTTAGCTGGAGGACCTTTTAGTCCAATTTAATAACCTTTTAGTTTAATGGAATGACCTTTTAGTTTAATTTAATAACCTTTTAATTCTATTCATAATTTTTTGAATTTTCGCCACCAGCTAGAAGCTCTCAACATTTTCATTCGCCCGTTCCAACACATGATGGTGAACTACCCGCTAAATCTAAAGATTTAACGGGCTTCTTGCTTCATTTCCCCTAGCATCCTAGACGAATCCACAAGCTTAACCCCACGTTCCATAGGGAAGATTAGATTACTATCAAATTTTGATCTTGCAAAGCAAACTTTTTAATGTTTATAGCTGCGTTTATGTCCCTATCATGTTCTGTTTTGCATTCGGGACATACCCATTCCCTTATTTTTAGGGTAATGTCCTTGTTATGATAGCCGCAAACATTACACAATTTTGTTGATGGCTCAAACTGGCCTATTCTCAGAATGGTTTTTCCGTACCATTCGGCTTTATACTCCATTTTTGTAATGAAGCTTGACCATGAAGCATCACTTATAGCCTGTGCAAGACAGTGATTTTGTACCATGTTCTCGACTTTCAGAGTTTCAAACGCTATTGCTTGGTTCTCGCGGATTAATCTTGATGAAACTTTGTGCTGAAAATCAGTTCTTTGATTTGTTACCTTTTCATGGATTTTAGCAAGCCTTTTTATTGCTTTTTTCCGGTTATTAGAGCCTTTAACCTTCTTACTTAATTGTTTTTGAACTACCTTAAGACGCTGTAAAGAGTTTTTAAGATATTTCGGATTATCTATTTTTTCTCCATTTGACAAAACAGCAAAATCCTTTATTCCAACATCAACACCTACTGTATTATTTTCTGTGAATGTTTGCTTTTCGGGCAAATCCTTTTCATCATCCACCAATATACTAATGAAATATTTTTCACTTGAAGTTCTGGATACTGTTGCTGTTTTTAATTTACCTTCAAAATTCCTATGCAGGACAGCTTTAATTTTCCCTATTTTAGGAAGTTTTATTATATTTTTGTCAAAATCAACTATGTAATGTTGAGGTATTTCGAAGGATTGAACTGGATTCTTCTTTGATTTAAAGTTTGGAAAACCTGCTTTTTCTCTAAAGAACTTAGTAAAAGCATTTTCCACATTTTTAGTCATTGCTTGCAATGACTGAGAATTTGATTCCTTTAACCATTCATGTTCTTTTTTCAGTTCTGGAATCATCTTATTAATGTCATATCTGGAAAACGATTTTCCTTCTTCCTGGTATGATTTAATTTTTAGTTCTAAAGCCCAATTAAAAACAAATCGACAGCTACCTATATGTTTTGCTATCATCGTTTTTTGTTCAGTTGTAGGATACAACCTGAATTTATAGGCTTTTAACATCATATCACATATGCTTTAACGGTTTATATACATTCTAGTAAAGCCAAGAATGTGAAATATGAAAAAGAGAATCATAGCAAATTTTTGTTAATGTACCATATTATTTTTGTATGCAAATATAGAAAAAAATTGCTGCAACCAATAGATCAGGAACTAAAAGACTTAATCTATTTGATTTCTGAAAGTTCAGATTTTGAAATTGTAGAGATGGAAACAGACAAAGACCATATCCATTTACTTGTAAAAAGCAAACCTAAAATTAGCGTACTTTCAATAGTAAGAAAGTTAAAACAGCTAACAACATATAGGTTATGGAAAACTCAAAAACAATATCTGAAACAATACTACAGAAAGGAAAATACATTATGGAGTGAGGGGTATTTTGCTTGCACTATAGGGAACGTTAGCAGGGAAACTTTAGAAATATATATGCTGAGTCAGGGTTAAGTTTACGCTTATATCCCCTAGGCTAAAGACCTAGGGGTTTTACGCTCTTATTTATAAAATTTGATGCTCAGAAAGAAGAGACAAAAAGCAGTGAAAAAAAGAATTGTGATTAAACTCCTCAAGCTGGAAATTCCTTCCTCAACTTCCAAAGGCAGGAAAAGAGGGATAGTTCAAAGCCATTTTTTCCTCTTAAAGTAGGCAAACATTAAGATTCCGATCAAAATCATGAAGGCCATGACTGCTGGATAACCCAGTTTCCACCTTAGTTCGGGCATGTACTCGAAGTTCATGCCGTAAACGCCTGCAATGAAAGTCAGGGGGATGAAAATAGTGGCAATGATAGTGAGGACTTTCATGATGTCGTTCATTTTGTTGCTCACGCTGGAGAGGTAGACGTCGAGCATGGAGGAGAGGATGTCCCGGAAAGCCTCTATGGAATCGATGACCTGGATTGTGTGGTCGTAGACATCGCGCAGGTAGATCCGGGTTGACTCTTTAATGAGCCCGGACTCCACTTTCTGCATTCCGTTGATCATTTCCCGGAGAGGCCAGACGGACTTCCGGAGCAGGATCATATCCCTTTTATACCGCTGGATGGTGTGCAGGGTTTCAGGCGTCGGGTCGCTTATCAGTTCGTCTTCAAGGTCTTCGACCTTTTCCCCGAAATTCTCGAGTATAACGAAGTAATAGTCGATAACGGAATCTATCAGGGAATAAGCCAGGTAATCGACCCCGGACTTCCGGAGCCTGGAATCGGGTTTCCTGAGCCGCTCCCGGATAGGGCCAAAAACATCCCCTTCCCTTTCCTGGAACGAAAGAAGAAAGTTCGGACCCAGGATGATGCTAACCTGGTCCACGATTATTTCTTCCAGGTCTTCGTCCCAGGTTTTGGAAAGGAGCATCATCTTCAGGACAGTATAAATATAAGACTCGTAATCCTCCATCTTGGGCCGCTGCCCGGTATTCAGGATGTCTTCCAGGGTAAGGGGATGAATTCCGAAACAGTTGCCGAGTTTTTCGATAACCTCAACCCGGTCAAGCCCGTCAACGTTGATCCAGACATTAAGGTCGGGCCGGTCTTTGAAAACCAGGCAATCGTCGACAGTTTCCAGCTCTTTTTCTATCAGCTCACTCTGATTGTAAGCCCAGACCCTGACCACGACCCTCTCGGCCTTTTTCTCCCCCACATGCACCAGCGTACCGGGAGCCATGCCGACTTTCGATTTCTTCCTTTCAAACATCCTGACTTTCACTGTTTTATCCCCTGTTCCCAAATGGAAATTGACACTGAAATTAGTTTAAGTTTCTGTACAAACAATTTTACATAAGTTCCTAGTTTCCCCTTGCCGGAGTCCGGGCTCATCCCTTACCGAAGTTCGGGGTCATCCCTGCTACTTGCAGCTGTCAGGATAAGCCGGATTCGTACAGGCAATCCGTTTTCAAAAACAGGCCCTCCACAAATCTCAGAAAGCTAAATCTCAGAAAGCTAAATCTCAGAAAGCTAAATCTCAGAAAGCTATATGTATTATATACTGGATAATATAATATGGAGTATATATAAATAGGAATATTTCTCCAAAAAGGGGTAGCTTGAGAAATAATCCTGAAAAGTGATCCTTTAACACAAGCGATATTGGGAGTGGTTATTATGGCTGAATCGGAAATCATGAATAGTTTACTCACTATGGTAGACCAGTTCATTGCTTTTATTCCGACCCTCGTAGTGGTTATCCTTCTGCTGATCGTCGGAAAGATCGTGGGAGTGGTTCTGGGTAACCTGGGATCGAAGGTTCTGGATAAGATAGGACTTGATGACCTCGTTGAAAAAACGGCTATCGGTGGCATGATAAAAAAAGCGGATATGAGCACGGTAGGCTTCTTTGCAGCCGTGATCCGTTGGTTCATCTACATCATCTTCGCAGTGATAATTATAGATCTGCTGGATATCCAGATAGTAGCAGACTTCATCACCCAGGTCATCTACTATATCCCGCTGGTAGTCTCAGCTTTCCTTGTGCTGCTCATAGGACTGCTGATAGTTGATTTCATCAGCGATACGGTAAAGAAGCTGCTTGTTGCAACCGGGGTTGACGATAAATTTGAGAGTACTCCCTTCGGGGTTTCGTTAAAATCAGGGGGTTTAACGGCTTCGGGGATCGTAGCCGGGTTGATCAGGATTTTCGGATACCTTATCTTCATTACGGCAGCAGTGGACATTTTGCGGCTGACGATGTTCACAGCACTCCTGATAGACATAACCGAATACCTTCCACGCCTCCTGATCGGAATTCTGATCCTCATGATAGGGATTCTGACGATTGACATTGTCATGGACTACCTGAGCAGTATGGTAAAGGACATGGAAATCGAGGGAGCGGACATTATAATTCCTCTCCTGAAAGGCTTTTTGCTCCTGATAGTGATCCTCCTTGCCCTGGACACGATGCTCGTTGACACCAGCATCCTCTACCTATTCTTCGGGCCGCTGGCATGGGGAATCGCGTTCGTTGTAGCCTTTAAATACGGAGTCAAGGACGCAATTGTTGCATATGCGAAGGAAAGGAAGTAAGCCCCTTCCTTCCATTTTTTTTCATAAATCCGGCTTAAAAAGGTTTTTCTATTCTCTGCTTACCCGAAGGTTTGTTACCTCTTCTATTATTCTCTCAACTATTCTCTCAACTATTCTCTTAACTATTCTCTTAACTATTCTCTTAACTATTCTCTTAACTATTCTCTTAACTATTCTCTTAACTATCTCTACATTTTTCTCGCAACTTTATGACAGGTCTACCCGGTTTTACGGCACAGTGCTTAACATCACTTTGTGCACTTTACAGCACAAGACAGAACTAATAGACAAATTTTATTGTGCCGATTAAAATATTACACAGTTTACAGATGTTTTTTTTATGATATGTTTAGCCACTCTTTGAGACACTTTAAGGCAATGTTTCCAAAACGGGAAAAAGATAAAAATTAACTAATATATCTGACTCCTGTAGCACAGTTTCGTAGCACAGTTAACTTTTTTGCATGTATGAAACTCCAAATACAGGTTTACTGACAAATCCCCAAAATAAATAATTCCGGAAAAGGCACCTGTAAGTGGAAACAGGAATTTTAAAGATATCCTGAAACATAGAATGAAAACTATGATGAAAAATTGGATAAAAAAATTTCAGAAATAAGTGAAATCAAGAGCAACTTCCTATTTTATAATAGTCGCAGAAATTTTTATAAAATGATTAATATTCATTATTAAATAATATAAATAACAAAATACAAATACTTTTCTTATGATATATTAGATTGGAATTAATATCTTTTCACACAAAAAAGAAATTCAGTCAGATCAGAACAGGGTTCGTGTCTACTGAAAGAAACAAGTGGGGGAATCAAGTATTAGATGGGAATTTAACTGTTTAGTACGTACTTTAACAATTTTGTTACTTGTAAGTATGGCTTCCTGCGCCGCGGCGGCGCCGGATGGGGAAAACAAAACAATTGCAGAAGCAATGGCAGAGGACGGAAACTTCATTATCCTTTCGACTGCCTTCAATGCTACAAGCCTTAACATAACCCTCAGCGAGAATGGCTCGTACACGGTATTCGCCCCGACGGACGAAGCCTTTGCAGCCCTACCGGAAGGGACCTTGGAAGCGCTTTTGAACGATACGGAAGCACTGACAGAAATCCTCCTCTACCATGTGGTTGATGAAAAACTGATGGAAGCGGATCTGGTAAACCTGACAGAAATAACAACTCTGCAGGGAAGTAACCTCACTGTGGACGCTAAAGGGAGCGCAAAGGTGCTTATTAACGATGCTGAAATAATCATCTCGGACATCGAAACAAGCAACGGGGTAATCCATGTGATCGACGCCGTCCTGATCCCTCCGGAAGAGGAAGAGGGACCGAATGTGCGTTTCGATGACGACGTTGTCCTTATCCCGGGGAACTTTACCTTCGTCCCGAGCAACAATGAAACTGCCAGTTATGAGCTCGATAACTTCACCGACATTGGAGCACTTAACGCCAGCGAGCTTTCCTTCAACGCTTCGGATGAGGAGTTCAATGAAACCGGGGCATTCATCCTTGAGAGCATCGATGGAATAGAAAACAACGCTACCAAAGGAGAATTCTGGTTCATATTCATAAACGATGAATTAGCTCCGGAAGACTTCGGCCTGAACACGGTGAATATCGGCGACAATGTAAAATTCCTGTACACTCTTGACGAAGGGGGAGACCCGGTAATCGAGGAAGCAAGCTACGAAGTGAACATCACCATTGTAGAACCGGAACCCGAGCCGGAAGAACTGGACATAATTGAAACGGCAGAAGCGGACGGAAACTTCACAGCTCTCCTGGCAGCGCTTAATGCAACAAACCTGACAGAAGCCCTGAAGGGAGATGGGCCCTTCACGGTGTTCGCACCAACGGACGACGCATTTGCAGCACTGCCAAACGAGACTATTGAAGCCCTGCAGAACGATACCGATATGCTGAAAGAAATCCTGCTCTACCACGTGGCAGACGGGAAACTGATGGCAGAAGATGTCGCAAACCTGACAAACATAACCACGCTCCAGGGAAGCAACATCACAGTAAACGTGACTGAGGACGGAAGGGTCTTTGTTGACGAAGCCGAAATAATAGTCGCAGACGTCGAAGCCAGCAATGGAGTTATCCATGTGATCGATGCGGTCCTGGTCCCACCGGAAGAACCCGAGCCGGAGCCGGAGCCGGAACCCGAGCCGGAAGAAATGGACATCATTGAAACGGCAGAAGCGGACGGAAACTTCACAGCTCTCCTGGCAGCGCTTAATGCAACAAACCTGACAGATGCCCTGAAGGGAGATGGGCCCTTCACGGTGTTCGCACCAACGGACGACGCATTTGCAGCACTGCCAAACGAGACTATTGAAGCCCTGCAGAACGACACCGATATGCTGAAAGAAATCCTGCTCTACCATGTGGCGGAAGGGAAACTGATGGCAGAAGATGTCGCAAACCTGACAAACATAACCACGCTCCAGGGAAGCAACATCACAGTAAACGTGACTGAGGACGGAAGGGTCTTTGTTGACGAAGCCGAAATAATAGTCGCAGACGTCGAAGCCAGCAATGGAGTAATCCATGTGATCGATGCGGTCCTGGTCCCACCGGAAGAACCGGAACCCGAGCCGGAAGAAATGGACATCATTGAAACGGCAGAAGCGGACGGAAACTTCACGGCTCTCCTGGCAGCGCTTAATGCAACAAACCTGACAGAAGCCCTGAAGGGAGATGGGCCCTTCACGGTGTTCGCACCAACGGACGACGCATTTGCAGCACTGCCAAACGAGACTATTGAAGCACTGCAGAACGATACAGAAGCCCTGTCACAGATCCTGCTCTACCATGTGGCGGAAGGGAAACTGATGGCAGCAGATGTCGCAAACCTGACAAACATAACCACACTCCAGGGTAGCAACATCACGGTAAACGTGACAGAAGACGGAAGAATCTTTGTTGACGAAGCCGAAATAATAGTCGCAGACGTCGAAGCCAGCAATGGAGTAATCCATGTGATCGATGCGGTCCTGGTCCCACCGGAAGAACCCGAGCCGGAACCGGAACCGGAACCCGAACCGGAAGAAATGGACATCATTGAAACGGCAGAAGCCGACGGAAACTTCACGGCTCTCCTGGCAGCGCTTAATGCAACAAACCTGACAGATGCCCTGAAAGGAGAAGGGCCCTTCACGGTGTTCGCACCAACGGACGACGCATTTGCAGCACTGCCAAACGAGACTATTGAAGCCCTGCAGAACGATACCGATATGCTGAAAGAAATCCTGCTCTACCATGTGGCGGACGGGAAACTGATGGCAGCAGATGTCGCAAACCTGACAAACATAACCACACTCCAGGGAAGCAACATAACGGTAAACGTGACTGAGGACGGAAGGGTCTTTGTTGACGAAGCGGAAATAATAGTCGCAGACGTCGAAGCCAGCAATGGAGTAATCCATGTGATCGATGCGGTCCTGGTCCCACCGGAAGAACCGGAACCGGAACCGGAACCCGAGCCGGAAGAACTGGACATAATTGAAACGGCAGAAGCAGACGGAAACTTCACAGCTCTCCTGGCAGCGCTTAATGCAACAAACCTGACAGATGCCCTGAAAGGAGAAGGGCCCTTCACGGTGTTCGCACCAACGGACGACGCATTTGCAGCACTGCCAAACGAGACTATTGAAGCCCTGCAGAACGATACCGATATGCTGAAAGAAATCCTGCTCTACCACGTGGCAGACGGGAAACTGATGGCAGCAGATGTCGCAAACCTGACAAACATAACCACACTCCAGGGAAGCAACATAACGGTAAACGTGACAGAAGACGGAAGAATCTTTGTTGACGAAGCCGAAATAATAGTCGCGGACGTCGAAGCCAGCAATGGAGTAATCCATGTGATCGATGCGGTCCTGGTCCCACCGGAAGAACCGGAACCCGAGCCTGAAGAACTGGACATAATTGAAACGGCAGAGGCAGACGGGAACTTCACGGCTCTCCTGGCAGCGCTTAATGCAACAAACCTGACAGATGCCCTGAAGGGAGATGGGCCCTTCACGGTGTTCGCACCAACGGACGACGCATTTGCAGCACTGCCAAACGAGACTATTGAAGCCCTGCAGAACGATACCGATATGCTGAAAGAAATCCTGCTCTACCACGTGGCAGACGGGAAACTGATGGCAGCAGATGTCGCAAACCTGACAAACATAACCACACTCCAGGGAAGCAACATAACGGTAAACGTGACAGAGGACGGAAGAATCTTTGTTGACGAAGCCGAAATAATAGTCGCGGACGTCGAAGCCAGCAATGGAGTTATCCATGTGATCGATGCGGTCCTGGTCCCACCGGAAGAACCGGAACCGGAACCCGAGCCGGAAGAACTGGACATAATTGAAACGGCAGAAGCGGACGGGAACTTCACGGCTCTCCTGGCAGCGCTTAATGCAACAAACCTGACAGATGCCCTGAAGGGAGATGGGCCCTTCACGGTGTTCGCACCAACGGACGACGCATTTGCAGCACTGCCAAACGAGACTATTGAAGCCCTGCAGAACGATACCGATATGCTGAAAGAAATCCTGCTCTACCACGTGGCTGACGGAAAACTGATGGCTGCAGATGTGGCAAACCTGACAGAAATAATGACATTACAGGGTAGCAACATAACAGTCAACGTTACAGAGGACGGAAGAATCTTTGTTGACGAGGCGGAAATTATAATCGCAGATGTTGAAGCCAGCAACGGAGTAATCCACGTCATCGATGCTGTCCTTGTCCCACCGGAAGAACCGCCTTTGATATGGTACTTCTTCTCGATTCCCTTCGAAGCCAAGAATACAACCGTTGAGTCCCTGCTTGATGGTGTGGATTACAATGCCCTGCTCTACTACAACGCTACAAGCGAACTCTTTGAGACACCCACAGACCTGGAACCCCTGAAAGGGTACTGGATCAATGTACCGGCAACGGTTGAGTTCGATGCCGCCGAGCAGTTTGCCGAAGCCGAGAGAAAGGTTGCTGCTGTCCCGCCGAGCATGAAACTGGACGAGGGATGGAATGCAATCGGATCTCCGGTAGAAGAAGCACTTCCGGCAGATACGGTACTGCTTTCTATAGCTGACTATTACGCAAAGGTCATCGGGCCCTGGGTCCCTGACGAAGAAGGCACGGGCACCTATGCCTTTGTGGGTTACAACGGCCTTAACGGTACACTGAACGAAAACCAGCTGGGAACCGACATCTTTGAAGTGACCCCCTACGAAGGGTACTGGGTCTACATGAAAGAGGAAGGAGGTTTTGCCTGAAAAGGTTCTTTCAACAGGAAAAAACAAACAGGAGAAAGCTGGCAGAATAGAACTGGCAGTAATGAAAAAACAGAGCCAAAAGACCTGAATTGCCATATTACATTTTTTATGGCTTTCATTTTTCCTTTTTTTTCCGGAAATTGTTTTATGGTAGAATCTTCATTAAGGTTTATATAAAGCCTCTAACAAACATCCGGTACCATGCATTTCCCGCAATCTGCCATTACCTTGAATCTATCTCAATTTGATAACGGGATTGGCCAGACCTTTGACTGGTTTTCAAACAATCTGGACACACTTATCTTTATACTTATAGTGACAGGGAGCACTATTTTCGTTGCAAGGCTGGCAAACCACCTGATGCAGAGCTACCTGAAAAACGCAAGTGATCGGCTTCATGTGGACATGACCACATTCAGGATGTTCCGGCATATTACGGTCGCTGCAATCTATTTCATTGGCCTGCTGATTATCATCTTCAGCATCCCGGACCTCCAGAACATCGCCACCGCCCTTCTTGCTTCTGCAGGACTTGCAGGTATCATCATCGGTTTTGCGGCACAGAGCACGCTGAGCAACATTATTGCAGGGCTCTCCCTTGCAATATTTCAGCCCTTCAGGGTTGGGGACAGGGTCAACATAATGAACGAATACGGGAAAGTAACGGACCTGAACCTCAGGCATACGGTGGTCACCACCTGGGACAACCGGCGCCTTATAATCCCGAACTCCATAATTAGCGAAGAATCCATCATTAACTGGACCATCGAAGACCCTGCGATTATCTGGCCAATAGACATCGGGATCAGCTACGACGCCGACATCGACTTCGCCCGGAAACTTATGGTCGAAGAAGCCAGGAAACATCCCAACGTCATGCCTCCCCAGAAAGTGGAATACAACATTTTAAGGCCGGGCTTCAGGAAAAAAGAGTCCCAAAAAACGGGGCTTCTGGACATTTACCCCGCACTGTACACCGTAGACCCTGACTTCCGGGAAAGGGGAGATATCGAAGTCTACGTAACAGAACTCGGAGATTTCGCAGTGAACATGCGGCTGCTGGTATGGTTCAAGGACCGGAGCGTTGCATACGGTTCGGGATGCGAGATCAGGGAAGCTATCAAAAAGCGCTTTGATAAGGAAAGCATTGAAATCCCCTTCCCATACAGGACCATCGTTTACAAGAAAGACATTGAGATGGAAAAAGAAGCTTCCGGAACAGGCGGCGGTCCGGGAGAAATTCCCGGGCAAGATGCCTCTTTCAGGACCTGCTCTCCCGAGAAAGGAATTAATGGGGATTGAAGAAATATAGGGTAGAGTAAAAAAAGATTGAAGAAGTTGGATGGAGTAAAACAAAAAAACAGGACAAAAATGAGACAGGGAAAAGCCCCTGTTAATAAATAAGTCAGAAGGCGATCGGGAAACTCAAAAGTTGATGAAGAGGAACTCTCAAAGTTCCCTTTCATCAAACACTCTTTTGCTCTTTTTCATGCTTCTTGGCAGGTCCCCGATTTTCACGGCCTCAACATCAACACTGACCCCGATGAAGTCTTTAAAGGCTTTTTTCAGGGATTTTTCAGTCTTTGCTTTACTATCAGGATCATCGGCACCCTCAATTTCAACCTTGAAGAGCATGGAGTCCCTGCCTTCTTTGCGGGTCAGGAAGATCTGGTATTCGCTGCTCACCCCGGGAACTTTGTTATGGATAATGTCTTCGACCTGGCCCGGATAGATGTTTACGGCCTTAAACTTGATTCTGTCATCGCTCCTGCCCAGGATCCGGTCGATCCTCGGGAAGGGACAGCCACACTTGCAGGGACCGGGAATGATTCGGGTCAGATCGCGGGTCCTGTAGCGGATCAGGGGAGCACCTTCCTTGGTGAGCGTGGTGATTACAAGTTCTCCCAGGCTGCCATCGGGAAGCTGTTCTCCGGTAATGGGGTCAATGATTTCGAAGAAGAGATGGTCGGACCAGTAGTGCATCCCTTCATGCCGGGAGCAGTCCAGGCCAATCCCGGGGCCGTAGATCTCCGTCAGCCCGTAGATGTCAAAGGTCTCCATCCCGAGTTCCGATTCGATCCTGTTCCGCATCTTTTCGCTCCAGCGCTCGGAACCCACGATCCCTACCCTGAGGTGGATCTGGTCCTTTATCCCACGCTTTTCGATCTCTTCTGCCAGGAGCAGGGCGTAGGAAGAGGTGCTTGCAAGGGCTGTCGACTTCAGGTCGGTCATCATCTCAAGCTGCTTTTCGGTATTTCCCGGCCCTGTGGGGACCGCCATAGCCCCGAGTTTTTCGGCCCCAAGCTGGAACCCGATCCCTGCGGTCCATAGCCCGTACCCGGGGGTGATCTGGATCCGGTCCAAGTTGTTCAGGCCTGCCATCATGTAGCAGCGCATCATCATCTCGGCCCAGACGTCCACATCTTTCCTGGTGTAAGGGATGATCACGGGCTTGCCGGTGGTCCCGGAAGAGGAATGAATCCTTACGACATCGGAATCAGGAACCGCCTGCAGCCCCAGGGGGTAGGCGTCCCTGAGCTCTTCCTTGTTCGTGAAAGGAAGTTTTTTCAGGTCTTCCAGGGTTTCGATTTCCTCGATATCCACGTTTGCTTCCCTAAATTTCTTCTGGTAGAAAGGACTGCCATCGGCCACACGCTTCAGCAGGCTTTTCAGTTTTGAAAGGGTGTCTTTTTCCGAGATTTCGGGACTATAGAGCTGGGCCTGCGGATCAAGCTCAGACTCCACGGATACTTCATACATTTCTTCTCACCTTCTGCGCTCCACTCAGGTTTCTGAGATTGACGTCAATTTCGGAAATCCCAGTTCCCGGGACTTCCATTCTGGAAATTAACTTTTTTTGAATCGCCATTTTGGGAATTGTCATTTTGGGAATTGTCATTTCAATCAGATTCTGGAAATTATCTTGATACGGGATTGCCGTATATTGGAATTTTCAATTCGGATAGGGAAATTTGAAAGGGGCTTCAGTAGACACCGGAAACCCTTTCCATTGCGCTTTCAAACGCCTTGCTGTTAACTGCCCTGTACTTTTCGGGAATTTCAGTTTCAAGCACTTCCTGGAGAACCTCTTTCGAAAAAGGCAGCCCTCCGGTCCCTGCAGCAGCTCCCAGCATGGAAACGTTTGCGGCCTTATACGTCCCTGCTTCCCCGGCAAGCTTTGTGAAATCAAGGCATAGCATGCCCGGACAGCTTACTTTCAGGAAGGAGAGCAGGCTTTCAGGGTCGTAGTCAGGGCTTCCGGGTGGCCTTGAAGCCGGAGGGATCTCATGGGTATTCACGATCAGCTGCCCGCCGCTCTTCAGGAATGTCAGGTTCCTCACGGCTTCCGCGGGTTCGAGACCCAGGAGCAGGTCCGCCTGCCCGACCGGGATCAGGGAACCCGAAACTTCGTCCCCTATCCGGATATGGCTGCTTACCGAGCCTTCCCGCTGGGACATCCCTATGGTTTCAGCCGTACTCACATGAAAACCCGCTTTCATAGCGGCAAGGGCAAGCAGCCTGGAAGCAAGCACAACACCCTGCCCGCCGACCCCTGCAATCAGGATATCGAATTTCACCTCAGCACCTCCTCAGTCTTTATGGCTCCGGAAGGACAGATTTCGGCACAGAGCCCGCAGCCGCTGCAGTTGTCCAGGATCTGCGGTTTTTCACTCTCCGTGTTCCCTGTATTCCCTGCATTCCCTACGCTCCCTGCCTTCTCTGCATCCTCTCCGCTCTTCCCGACCGCTCCATAGGGAAGGGCCAGGGCAGGGCAGCCCAGCTGATTCACACAAAAGCCGCAGCCGATACAGAGGTCAGGGTCGATTACGCAGCGTTTGTCGGATTTCGTTATCCCGACACATTTCCCTTTGAACACCACAGCCGAAGGCCCCCGGAATTCCATGGAAGCTTTTGCGGCTTCCACACATTCGGCCAGGCTTTCGACTTCCACGGTCTTAACAGACTCGAATCCGCAGCTCAGGACCACATTTGCAATGTCAATGGCTTTCGAGCTGCTCCCAAGCGCCGTCACCCCGATCCCGGGATGAGGCTGGTGCCCTGTCATGGCGGTTGTCCGGTTGTCAAGGACGGCAAGCGTGATATCCGCCTCGTTGTAGACCGCGTTTACCACCGCAGGGATGCCCGAATGGAAAAAGGTAGAGTCTCCTATGAAAGCGACCTGTCTGGCTCCAGGATTCGTCCTGGAAAGCCCGCCCGCAATGCTCACCCCGGCTCCCATGCAGAGGCAGGTGTCCACCATGTTCAGGGGATGGGCATTTCCCAGAGTGTAACAGCCGATATCTCCCGAGAAAATCGTATCTGTCTGAACTGCCTGCACTGTCTGCTCGGTATCCGGTGCCTGCAACGCCTTCGCTTCTTTTCTGAGCTGTTTTGCGGCCTGCTTGAAAGCGTAAAAGACGGTCCTGTGCATACAGCCCGCACAGAGAGTCGGAGCCCGGATAGGCAGGGGAGGCAGCTTCTCCCGCAAAATTGCAGGGGACGCATGGGAGAGCCGGGAAGCAACTCCTACAGCTTCCAGCACTTTGTCGATTCCGTCGATCACGAGGTCCACGGAATATTCCCCGCTTACCGGGAAAAAGCCGTCCTTTTTTCCGAAAACGTCAACCTGCAGGTGTTCCTTTCCGATAAGTTTGAGGACCTCTTCTTCGAGGTAGGGGTCCAGCTCTTCGATAACAATCAGGCTTTCGATCCCTTTCAGGAAGTCAAGGGCAGCTTGCTCCGGGAAAGGATGAACCGTCCCTATCCTGAAGAGGGTAAATAAGTCTTCAAAGCCCCTGATAGCTTCCTTTGCATAAAGAGCCGAAACTCCCGAGGCCATGATCCCGATTTTTCCCTGCCCTGAAACCGTATTGTAAGGCAGGCTGGAAAAGCGCTCCGAAAGCTGCACCTGCAGCCCCTCTAGCCAGGGATGCCTCTCAGCCGTCAGCCTCGGGAAAATTGTCCAGCGCCTGTCTCTTGTGAAGCCTTCGAAATCCCATGCCACGGGTTCTATCTGTCCGGTTTCTGTACCGGCTTCAGTTCCGGCTGACGTCCCAAGCTCCACATCCCCGGAGCCGTGAGAGACCCGTGTGGTGGTCCTGAGGATCACGGGAATCTCATACTCATGGGAAAGCTCAAAGGCCAGTTTAGTGAGCTCGTAAGCTTCCTGGGGCGTGGCCGGGTCCAGGACGGGGAGATTTGCAAAATGCCCGAAGACCCGGGTGTCCTGTTCGGTCTGGGAGGAATGAGGGCCCGGGTCATCGGCAACCAGCAGGACAAGGGCTCCCTTTACCCCGATGTAGGAAAGACTCATCAGGGGGTCGGAAGCAACGTTCAGGCCCACCTGTTTCATGGTCACAAGCGTTTTTGCCCCCGAATACGCGGCTCCGACAGCCGTCTCAAGTGCCACTTTTTCGTTGCTGGACCACTCGGTATAAATCCCGCAGCTGTCAGCGTGCCTGATTACGGTTTCCAGGGCTTCGGTAGAAGGCGTACCCGGGTACCCGGTTGCCACCTGGACTCCGGCTTCTATGGCTCCAAGCGCAATGGCCTCGTTACCCATTAGTAGTTTTTTATTACTCAATGATACTCATCTCGGATACGTAGGTAATAAATTGATAATGAACTGATAATTTAAAGTTGCAAATTTCGAAAGCTCAATCAGGAGATTAACCCGGAGATTAATCCGGGGACTGATCAGGAAATTAACCCGGAGCTCAATAAAGGATTGATCAGGAATCAATCAAGAGATAAGAGATTAATCCGGGGACTGATTAGAAATCTATAAAGATATTAATCAGATATTGATCAGAAATTAATCAGGGAATTGACAGAGTATAAGCTAAAGAGTAATTGGAATTCATCAATTGTTACTTAAAGATTTTTAAGATTCCGTAAATATATTGTTACCCATTAAGCCCATGTTACGCGGTTTTAATACATGGTGGACAGTTATGTACAACGCTGTAGAAAAGAAGTACGTAAAATTCCAATATAAAGCTTTTGTTTTATCTGCAAAGAGTTATGAGAAAATTTCCCGGCAAAATACACCCTTTAAACTCCTTTTCCAGCCGTTAACATAACTAAAAAAGGGATCAAGCCAGCCCAAAAATCCGGATAATCAAACTCTAAAATATCGGTGGAAAAAATTATCCCTCAATCCCCTCAAAATGGTGTCGATAGAGCCCACAGGCAGGCCTTACCGCCATGCGACCAGAATGGCTAAAACCCCAGTTACAAAATTTGCAAGAAACCAACCAATTCTAAATGAATTACTATGAATAGGATGACCGGATTTGTTCTGGTTTCCAACCCAGAACCAGAAACTTAAGCTATGATAAACCATTATTACAGCGGGAAACCAGGCCAGCTTATATGCCCATTGAGCGTCAAGAATTAACCCTGCTGCAGCAATACCGTAGATCCATCCGATCATTACATCGGCAGCAGCAATTGCATTTTCATACACCTTAAATTCCGGGATCATATTCATTTCTGCGAGACCGATTTTTGCAGCAAAATCCCAGTTAATCAGAGTAATTAATTGACCGACCCAATGAAAAATGAAGCCCACGATGAAAATAAGTATTCCAGCTATTATATTTGCATATGGGAATATTTGATCTGTCATAGTACAACACCCCAGATCACATCTTTCTCCTGTCACACCTAACCACCGGTCACACCTAACAATCTATCACATCACCTTACTATGTAACACAGAATCTGACATCCTGTCACAGCACATTACATCCTGTCATAGTACACTACTCCCTGTCGTAGTACCTCGTTCCTTATTCTTATTTTAGACCTCCAAAGATCCCTTGAAAATATACTAGCGACCAGATTATGTATGCTAATCCCAGTACGGCGCCAAAAGGATACGTAATAAGCCAGTTGAAGGAAATTTTCGGATTTTCAAAACGAAGGCTTGTTGCGGTTGTCATTACATTTGTCCATAAGAACCAGAAACTTACCAGGCCGGTAAGATAGTAACCAGCTCGCCAACCAGCGAATATTAACGCTATACCGGTGAGTGTCACAGGAACCGTAATTATAATATCGGCCAGAGCTATGCCATAAAAAAGCTTTTGCTCATGCCAGTCGTCAACGGACCCGTCCGGATTTTTCATGGATCTCCCGCGCAACACCATTATTTGCCATCCAAAAAGAGGAATAATATAAAGCCCGAACAGGAAAAGGATTGCATATAAAATTACTTTTCCAGTAAAAGTTATCTCCATGTCTACCAAGCCTTTTAAAATTCTCCGCCATTACCACCATTTTTCCACAACTCCCACAATTCTACAAATTCTTACTCAGGCATTCATGCTTCTTTTTCCAGGACATGCCTTGCAGAGCAGCTTTCGACGGATGCCCCTGCAACGGCTTTTGCGACTACCGGGACCACGTGCTTGTCAAGGGGGCCCGGGATTATGTAGTTCTCGGAAAGCTCCTCGTCCTTCACGATACCTGCAAGGGCATAGGCTGCAGCCGTCTCCATCTCCGGGGTTATCTTCCTGGCGCAGGTGCTGAGAGCCCCTTTGAAAATTCCGGGGAAGCCCAGGCAGTTATTTAGCTGGTTCGGGAAATCGGACCTGCCCGTTGCCACGATCCTGGCTCCTGCCCGCTTTGCGGCCTCGGGCATGATCTCCGGGACAGGGTTTGCCATTGCCATGACAATTGCGTCCTTTGCCATGGACCGGACCATATCCTCGCTGACGATCCCTCCGGCCGAGACTCCGATAAAAAGGTCTGCTCCGGGGAAAGCATCCTCAAGGCTGCCTTTCAACTTCCCGGGGTTTGTCAGCCAGGCGATTTCTTCTTTTACGGGGTTCATGCCTTCCTCCCGGCCCTCGTACACAATCCCCCGGCTGTCGCAGACAAGCATCTTTGTCGGGTCTGCCCCTTCCCGGACAAGGAACCTGAAGATCCCGACCCCGGCAGCCCCCAGGCCGGACATGACAATTTTCAGGGCTTTCAAATCCTTTCTAACAAGCTTGAGGGCATTCAGGAGCCCCGCAAACGTAACGATAGCCGTCCCGTGCTGGTCGTCGTGGATAAGGGGGATGTCCAGTTCTTCCCGCAGTCGGGTCTCGATCTCAAAACAGCGGGGAGCGCTTATGTCCTCGAGATTGATCCCCCCGAAGACGGGAGCCAGGTACTTTACGGCTTTGATAATCTCCTCTGTTTCCTGGGTATCGAGACAGATGGGAAAAGCGTCAATCCCGGCAAACTCTTTAAAAATAATAGCCTTTCCTTCCATCACCGGCAAAGCCGCTTTAGGCCCGATGTTTCCCAGGCCCAGGACAGCAGACCCGTCCGTGACAACGGCAACGGTGTTGTTCTTCAGCGTGTAGAAATAAGCGAAATCCGGATTTTCACTTATTTTCCGGCAAGGTTCCGCAACCCCCGGTGAATAAGCGACACTCAGGTCATGTATCGTGCGCAGGCGGACCTTGCTCGCCGTCTCGAGCACCCCCCTGAGAGTCCTGTGCATGTCAAGCGATTCTTCATAAAGCGAAGCGTGAGTATCTGCAGCCTTTTTCGGCTCCGAAGCAAAACGCGTACCTCTCATCTTGATCCCCCGTAATCAAAAACCCGGTTTACCGGACCGGCTATCTTACCCGGACCCTTACCCCCGAATTATACAATTTGCTAATGGAATTATAAAATATGTTACATAATAATTTGTTCGAGAACCTAAATAAAGGCGCCGTACCGGAGGAAACTCGCATACTTCCTGAAAAACAAAGCTCAAGAAACAATTATTCCAGAAAAAACTCTTCAAGAACGGATCTTCAAGAAAAAACTCTTCAAGAACAGGTCTTCCAGAAACAGATATATCCCTTCCGGGAAAACTTACCAGTATGCAGATTAAGGGAATTGCCCGTGAAACCCTGGACTTCGTCCTCGAAGCCAGCAAGTCCATGGCCCCCCTGGAGTTCGCCGGCCTCCTGCAGGCAACAGACGGTATCATTACCGAAGTCCTCATCCTCCCGGGCACCGAGTCCAGCAACAAAAGCGCAATACTCAGACTCTACATGATGCCAAACGTCAAATCCGCAGGCTCCGTCCACAGCCACCCCGGTCCCAGCCGCCGGCCTTCCCGGGCTGACCTGCGCCTCTTTTCAAAGACCGGAAACTGCCATATCATCGTGGGTTCCCCCTATGATAGGAAAAGCTGGACCTGCTATGACAGGGAAGGAAAAGTCAGGGAACTCCCGGTGCTGGATGTGGAATTTGAAGAAGATTCGATAATTTAAAGGGCTTATAGTCCCGAACGTAAATATTTACACTTACATTAATAACCACGGAAGACACGGAAAGCACGGAAGGATTACGCCCCAATTTCCTTTATCTGTGTTTTCCGGGCTTTCTGTGGTTAAACTTTCGCTTGAGATTGGTGACGGAATTTGGGTCCTTGACTATAATTAAACTCAAAAGCCGAACCAATTTAGCTCGAAAACCAACCCTGTTTTTCATTCCGCCTCAAAATAGCTCTCTTGTGAATTTCCAGCAACTTTTTTACCTGAGAAAAACCGGCACCCTGCTTCCGGAACTACCTACCAAAAACATTTTATTTACATATACATATTTATTCACAGGACATGCATCTGAGCCCAGGTTTCCTGAGGAAACCTTATACAGGTCCAGAGCTGCTGTCCTTGAAAATTTCATCCGGGAATTGCAGACCAGATGGCCTTCACATATCTGGAGGTAGTAATCCGAATGCCTACATGCCAAGATTGCAGATTTTATACGCCTCTCGACGAAGCAAAAGGCGAATGTTTCAGCCTCGGCTTTGAAGTACGTGGGAAAACCGATTCCAAAAAGTGCCCTGAAAGAGCTTTCAGGCCAAATAAACTCAGACCTAAAAAAGGCTGAAATAAGACGGGAAAGGTATTAAAAAACACGTAAGAAACGCTGATTGAAAAAAGCTAGGTAGAATGAGGTTGAAAGTAAAAAATATATTGAAGAGAAGCCTCCAGCCCTTATAAAGAGTTTCCGGGAAGTATAAATATTATTCAGAACTTCTTTTGCCTACCGGAACTAAATAATTTTAAATTACACCCTTTCTAATTTTTTGTTTTAATCAACCACCTTCCGGCAGCTTACAGCTTCAAAGAGCGCCAGTCGGGTATTATTGCGCAGCAGCAGTAAGCTCTGAGACTTCCTGGGCGATCTGGATTAACCGGAACCAGGTGTTCAGGGCCGAGCGCATGGAAACAGCATCTTCGGCTCTTACTGTAAGTACAAGGCGGCCGTCGGCTTCAAGGGAGAGCCCTACAAGAGAGCGGTCGGAAAAAGCGTCGTTTAGTTCGGGAAGGACAGACATGTAGATTTTTTCGGCTTCACCGGATTCGAACACAAATTCTGCAGAAAGTTTCAAGGACTTCCTCCTTAGAAAAATTGATTTTAATTTGGAAAGGGTTCTGGACCCTACAACTTAATTTTTAATTAAGAATAGATATTAAATCAGTACACTTTAAAGCTTTTGATATTGAGCTTGAAAAGGGACTTTCCTTCGTCCATGCAATCGATTTCTTCTTCACTGACCTTCATAAGGGGGACGTCAGAAGAAGCTTCTTTAACCCTATCGAAGGGGAGAAAAGATGCAAGAGCATTGGCAATTTCGCCTCTGCCAGAGAAGAGAGGTTCCAGTTCCCGGAAGCGGTGGGAATCGATTTTTGGGGAATAAGACTCCGTAAACCTTACAGAAAAAAGAAGTTGCCCGGCTTTTCCGTAAAAACCAAGTTCTCCGGGATTTCCGTGGTACTCTCCCACGAGTATCAGAGGTTCGGCTCCTGCAGACTCCAGAAGCTGCTGCATGCTCATCTTGCCGCGGTTCACATAACTTGCACCGGTGAAGCGCGAGAGGTACTTGCAAAGCGTCCGGGTCTTTGCAGAAGGTTTGCGAGAAGAGGTAATGAACATAGTTCTCATGACGAAGACGAAGTATTTTTACCTTCCCCCTGCTTGGAGGCAGCTTATATTTTTGTATGCACAGGATATGAGAATATGGGAATACATGAATATCAAGTTTGGACAAGAGATTAGAGGATGTAAGTAAAAATGCCAAGGGGTCCAAAAAAGAGGAGGGGAGTTAGGAGGATATGCCTCAGGCGATTCTGAACGTTTAAGGTCTACAGAAAAAGTTGTGATTGGATAACAAATAGGTAAATTTATTTAGTACCTAGTCTAATTTTTTTCAAATGAATTGGTCGATCATAAAGAAAGGGGAGATTACATTTGCTGACTGAAAAAGATATCTTTGAGTCTTTTGAAAATGGGAGATGCCCATTTTGCGGCTCTGAGGATTTTAGCGTGGTTATAATCTGTCCCTTTTATGGTGGTTACACTACCGGGTGTGAAGGCTGTTTTGATGGTGCTTGTGCTCATTGTGCACCAGAAGACCGGAAGATCGATCAGGATGTTTACATGTGTTGGGACTGTCACAAGGGTTATAATTTTAGAACGAAATGTGTAGTCACTGATCAATTTATACACTATCTGGGTCCTGGGAATGCTTTTAGGCAAAATATTGAAAAATTGAAAGAAGATAGCTATTGATCTTTTTTGTTTGGGCTGAGTAGTTACTTTTAAACTTGACAGCAAATTCTGAGGGAAAAGTTTCAAAAGCTTATGTGCCGGGGGTGTGGGGGAGGGAAAGAAAAAAGAGAGGAGGGATAAGAGGATAAGACCCCGAATCCTTAAGTTTCTACAAGAGTTGTACGGCCTGGCTGCATGCCGGAGCTCCGGGTTCTCCGGCTTCTTGCAGCTTTCAAATATACCTTTATTTTTAGTTAATGCATTTCCCATATTGAATAATGTTTAATCTTCCAACATATTTCCGATTTTTCGGGGCCACTTATATCTTGTTGCAATTGGGTTTGCCGCTGTTGGCCCCTATGGAAATGTCGTTTCCAAGGGAGGTTCTGATGTGCCAGTATGGTTCCGTGCATTCAGGCGTCAACGGCCAGGAAAGTGTCATGGCTACAAAGACATCTCCGCAGTTCATTGTGTTCAGGATCTCAATTGCTTTTTTGAAGTCAATTTCGTAGGAATCAAAGGTTTGTATTCCAAGGGGGCAGGATATCGGAACCGCCTGGGTCAAGCCGATTAATGGGAATTGGGCCTCATAGAAGCTGTAGCAAACTCCATCATTTGTCCGGAATATATAGTCCCAACCCAGAACATCTTCGGGGGTACGTCCGGCTCCATTCTTGATCCGGGCTTCTTTTAACATAAGCCCTTTAAATTTTACGTCTCCTAATTTGGCAGATGCTTCATCCATAATGTCTTTTAAAGATACCATAATTATTCCCTCTTTTCTATTTTTGTTGATATTCCAAACATAAATATTTTTTAAAGCAACCCTGTGTAAAACTTCAGAATTTGCTTAGACAAACATTTGAAATATTATTTACAAAGATGGCAGTTATTGCATATCAACTTTGCTACAATTAATTATTTTATTCGAACTTCATAATACATATGCAAAAAAAAATAATATTTAGGAGGGAGGGGTTGGAGAAAAAGACCAGAATAACATACTAGAAACTAATCGAATTGAGATAACTCGAGGCCGTGAAGACTCTTTTCTTTACTTTTGACAGCCGTGCTGAGGCTTTGAGCTCCTCTGGATCTGCCTGTCCCGGCCTGGCTGTATTCCAGAGCTCCAGCTGATCTCCCCAGGTGGATCTCCAACGACTTGACCTTATGACGGCCTCGTTGTTTCAAAGATATCAAAAGCTTATACGCCGGGGGGTCGGGAGAGTTTTGGCAGGCCCAAACGTGTAATTTCTACAGAAGAACTTGTGATTGAATAACAACATAGGAAAATTTATTTAGTTTCACGTCTAATTTTTCACATAATTTCTAAAATTTAGGTGTGGAGTGATGAAATTAGTAACTAAAGTTATCGTTCTTTTTGTAATCTTTGCGACTTTATTGGCTGTGGGGTGTGTGGGATCAGCTGACGAAGAAAGTTCAAGTCATGCTGAAGAGAGTTCATCGGGATCAGCTGACGAAGAAAGTTCACTACAGGTTGAGGAAAGTTCACCCCAGTCCAACACATCCACATATCAAGATGAAGAATGGATAGCTTCTGCGAAAAATCAATCAAAAATCATTCGAACTGATTTTGCAGGGGTAAGCAGGGCACGGGAGTCGTTTGACGCTGACGTTTTGGGAAAATGGGGTCAGAATCTTGTAAACGATACCCGGGAAGCCATAGAAGAAAATGATAACTATACGGTATCCTCCACGCTCCAGGACGCTCAAAAACAATGGGGGTTAGCCCTACAAGATTACAATAAGGCAGGTAAATTCATAGTAACAGGGGCGGATGCTTACAAAAACGGTAATATCATATCAGCTACAAACGATTTCCGAAAAGCAGCTACATTCGTGAAGACTGGTACCGAAAGCGCAAAATTGGCCGCGGCTTATGTTGAGCCGTGAATGTTATTTTTTAGGCTTCTTGAATATATATTTGGGGGGTGGATTGAACGGGAACAGGGGTTGAAAAAAGATAAGGAGGATAAAGAGGATATGCCTCAGGCGATTCTGAACGTGTAATGTCTAACGGCTTTGTGTAAAAAGATTCTTGCCCTGATTTTTTACACAAAGCCGAAGCTCTGAAAAAAATATTTGCGTTCTCACCCAGGAAAACCTGGAAGCCTCGAACGGTGTTCAACGGAGTTTTTTGTAGGAAAGATTCAAGGTGTTGAATTCGGCGCATGGTTGTGCTTGTGTTGATTTTATGTTTGTCCCTAATACCCAATGTTCATTCTTCGATGTGTGGAAATGCTTGTTGTGGAGGCGATGAGATGAGAACGCAATGTGTACTACGACCCCCCATTATTTAATACTTTTGATTGAAAAATTAACACGTATTATTACTTATAAGTTATTTATTACTGCTATGTTCCAATGAATCATCACTCCGGCGGATCGATCCATTGTGGGGGCCTCGTTGTGTAAGATATCAAAAGCCTATACGCCGGGGGTTCGGGGGAATTCTTATTTTTGAATTTTATAAAAAATATTCTGGGGTAAAATATTTATTATAAGTAAATTAACTGTAACAACGGAAAAAAAATATACAAGTGGGGACTTAAATGAAGATACGTGTAGTTAGTTCCAGAGAAGAGATTTTTACGCTTGATCCTAATGAAAGAGTGGTTCACCTGGCGTTTCGCCCCTCGAACATGGATGTTTTTGCGCTGGTTGAGGCCTGCCCGAAAGTTGAGGTGATTCAGCTTCCTGAATCTTACCGTCAGAAGGTTTCAAAGGCGATCGAAATGTACCTGGAAATCCAGAGAATCCAGCTCATGGAAGGGGATGTATGGGGTCACAGGAAAGACATCTACGAATACTACATCATCCCGATTTCCGTTATTAAAGATCTAAAGAAATTAGAACTGGAAGGCGCACCCTCAGAGGAGATAGAAAAGATTGTGAAGGAAAACAAACTGACCCCGGAAATGATTACGTATATGCTTTCCAGGGATACATAGCCTGAGTTTGGGGGAGTACGGCACAACATTATTTATAAAGATGAGTGATTACTAATAGGCCATTTTTATAGATCCGACTCCGAGCTCTAAGGCATTCCATGGTACCTTTTCAGATACACTTTCCTGATCAAATGAAACTGGTCCACCTCCGTTCTACTCTATAAATTGTATTTAGCAAACTTAATAATTATATCGTAAAGTTTTTTTCAGAAAAGAGCCACAAATAATTTATAGAAAAGTATGTGATTGAGAGGATAAAGGGTTTCCTCTCAATCCGAAGGGGTTAAATCATTTCGGACGACTGTTTTTTATTTATCCCGTTTTTCCAAGTTTTAGAAACTTGTAATTCGCCATAGGTGTGAAAGAATAAAAGTTTTTCTTAATGTACCCGAATGAAAATATTTTTAAACGTAGACAAATAATGCATAAGGCAGTTTAAAATTTTCGATAAAAGACATTGGAAAGAAAAAAGTTATAGAAAAGTAAGGATCGAGAGGATAAAAGGGTTTATCTATCAATCGTTGGGGTTAAATCTAATTGGGAACGTTCGTTTTTCCGTTTTTAAAATTCCCTCTCAGCCCTAGGTGTTGGACCATCGTAAGAGGAATTCCGTTTTTCCGTTTTTCTGTATTTCCCAATGTATTAGCTCCATCTGATAATATTTATAATATATATAATTTTATGACACTATAAATATCTCATTTTTTATAAATAGAGATTACATATAATTTTCTGCTTTTAATCCGTTTTGAGATGATTTTCAGTTGTAAATTTTGAAATACAGAGTTGCAACTTGCATACTGCTGTGATCTGGTGGCCAGGCTGAAAATAGAGATGGATATGTACTGTCCTGATCGCAGACATCTGTTTTTTGTCAAGGCTATGCCTTAAAATGAAAAGAGAAGGGCTTACATCAATAGAAACCCTTCATGCTATCGACTACTCCGTACTCGTCAGCCAGAGTAATGAACATAGTTCTTACTCAGCTTTTATCTGCTTTATAGTAGTCGGACGCTCCTTCACCAGGATTCTGTGTCCGCAGTACGGGCAGCGTATGCCTGTGTACTCGTAATCGATTTCCACTTTCTGTTTACATCGAGTGCACTTGTAACCCATACAACCTCACATACCGGTTAATCCGGAATTATTTTGCCTCAAGGGTGTTCTTCATGGTGCGCAGAAGGTTCTGGCCAACACTGGTGGAGGGGATGTAAGTTCCGCCAGCGAAGGTATGTCCGCACTTGCTACACTTCCAGATACCTGTACCGATCCTCTTTACGGTCGGCCGGGCACACTTTACACATACGTGGGGTGCGCGCATGCGTTCTTCGAGATCTGCAACCAGCTTCCTGTCTTTTCTCCCATACCTTGTCCCGAATCTACCTGCAGATCTGCTGACTCGTCCTCGTCTAGTATACTTTTTTGCCATCGTTATAAACTCCTTGAACTGTAAAACCTGAAATGTAACACTTTTAGGTCCAAAGGGACTGGCCTAAGTTTAATAGCTTAAACTTAGACCGTAATACAGGCATGTAATATTTATATTTAATTAATCCTGCCCGATGAATACTGCCCAATGAATCCTGCCTGACTTTAGTCCTTCCTTTCAAGGCCTACCAGGAATTCTTCCCGGATTTCTTCAGCCTTTTTGCGTGCCAGCTCAATTGCTTCGAGCAACTCGTCCTCGGTGAGAGAGGCAGAACCGATCTTCTGCATGCCGTTAACCGACCCGTCCGAGCTGGACACTACTGTCAGCTTTGTTTCACAGACAGCTTCCTCGTCCCTGCCGGGGTCCACCATAAGCTTCCCTCCGATCTTGGCAATGGTTACACCCACCGGCATTTCCTTCATTGCCAGAGGTGCGTCTTCTCCAACGCCCGCCATCTCGTTCGGGACCATAGTGGTCATGAGGGCTCCAATGGCAGCGAGGCAGGATGCGTCAATGAGATTCCCTTCATCATTCAGGACATGAATGTCGATAAAGGCTATCCATACGGATTCGCCTTCCGTTATGCAAAGCTTATTTATATCAATTGCGCCTGATTCCCTGATTCCCCTGTCCACTACACGGGCCATCTCGATTGCTTCTTCCCTGGGGGGTCCGGGCTCAAAGCTCGGGGAAGCTATGGGATTCAGTTCCAGGTTTGTAATAATCACACCTTCGTCCCGAGAATCAGCGAAAGGAGTTCCGGTCTGGAGCTTTACACCCACAAGGACCTGGGTTTTCCCGAGGGTCACTTTCGCAGAACCTTCGGCTTTTGCAATAACGTTTGTTTCAAGCTTGATGTCCCTGAAATCTTCGAACCCACGCCCGTCCAGACGCTTGCCCTTAACCATGAGATTGTAAATGTAATCTCTCTTGAGAGTAGGAATAACATCACTCATCGTTTTCACCTCCGTTCCCTGCTTCAGGATCAAGAGGGTCCTTGACAACCTTCCAGGGCCCCTCGGACTTTTCTTCCTCTTCGGCCTCTTCTTCAGCGTCCTCTTCAAGCTCTTCTGCCGGAATTTCGTCTTCCTCTTCTTCAACCTCTCCCTCAGCTTCGAGCTCTTCCTCAGTCTCTTCTTCGGTTTCGGCCTCGAATTCTTCTTCCTCAGATTCTTCCTCGGATTCCTCTTCAGCTTCGGCTTCTTCCTCAGATTCTTCTTCGGATTCCTCTTCAGCTTCGGCTTCTTCTTCAGCTTCCTCTTCGGATTCCTCGGTTTCTTCCTCAGATTCCTCTTCAGCTTCGACTTCTTCCTCAGATTCCTCTTCAGCTTCGGCTTCTTCCTCAAATTCCTCTTCAGCTTCGGCTTCTTCCTCAGATTCTTCTTCGGATTCCTCGGTTTCTTCCTCAGACTCCTCTTCGGATTCCTCGGCTTCTTCCTCAGATTCCTCTTCAGCTTCGGCTTCTTCCTCAGATTCCTCGGATTCCTCTTCCTCGGATTCGGAAATTACTTCATCAGCCTCTGCTGCCTCTTCAACTTCGGTTGTGCCCGCGTATTTGGCGGCCACTTCAGAGATTTCGGCTTCTGCAGCTTCAACGGCTTCCTCTTCCTCAAGCTCTTCGGCTTCCTCTGCTTCCGGAAACTCGAACTTTGTCCTGAGGGCAGCCTGCTGGAGTGCAAAGATCTGGCTGCAGCCTTTCTTCACAAGTTCCAGACCCTTCTTAATTTCATCCTGGGTGAGGTGCCCGTCCATCTGGACCAGGGTAATTTCCCCATCTTGAGTCAGGGCCACCGGGAAATCAGCATCTCCGTAGTTATCCTCATCTTTGCTGAGGTCAAGAACGACCTGACCGTCTACCTTTCCAAAAGCACAGGAAGTCACAAGCCCCTTCATGGGAATGCCAGCATCGGCAAGAGCAACAGATGAAGCATTGATTGCAGCGGTCCTTGTCCCCGCATCTGCCTGGAGGACTTCAACAAAGATATCAATAGCCGCTTTCGGGTACAGTTCACTCATGATCACAGGCTCGAAGGCATCCCTGGAAACCTTTGAGATTTCAATGCTCCGCCTGCTGTGCCCGGGGCGGGCGCGGTCTTCAACGGAAAAAGCAGCCATATTGTATCTGTAGCGGATAACTGCAGAGTCTGGACGCTGCATTCGACGGGGGTGTGCTTCTCTGGGGCCGTATACGCCTACCAGGATCTTGTTCCTGCCCCATTCAAGATAACAGGAACCATCGGCTCTTGAAAGTACGCCGACTTCTATCTTCATGGGCCTGATCTCATCCATACGCCTCCCGTCAAGGCGCAGCCCGTCATCAGTAATTAATTTTTCAGGTTTACCGCTCATACTTTAATCTCCAAACATCCTAAAACAAAATTCTTCTAAACACCGAATTTCCTGGAAATATTCCTTTCAGGTCCAAACCAGTCCGGATCTCAAGCTTTCGGGTCCAGCAACACATCGATTTTTCTGTATGTTTCCTCAGAATGACCTTCTTCAGAAGGTTCTTCTTTTGTGCCGGTCACTTTTTTCTTTTCGCTTTTAAAAAATGCCGCAGGCTTTGGCTGCTTTTGCATTTCCAGCTCATTTTTCAAAAAGCCGTAGACACGATCTGTCAATCCGGAACGCCGGGCTTCAACTTGAATCAGCTGAAGGGCCTTTTTCAAAAGCTCCATATCCTCATCTTTTCCGTCGATCCATATTCTTCCGTTCTGACCAACGAAAATATTACAGTTCGTCTCTTTCTTCAGCATTGAGATCATGGAGCCTCCGTGACCTATTACACGGGGGACTTTCATAGGCTCAACTTCAACAATCTGGCCTGTCCTGAGCTTTTGAAGGCTTGAATCCCGCAGGGCAAGTTCGACTTTCTTGGAATCGTCCACGTCTTTAACCCTGAGGATTGCGGCATCGCCGATATTCAGGATTGAAGGCATATCTGCGGACTCGACTCTTCGCGGATACTCGGATACATGGAACATCCCATCGTAGGGAGCAGCAATATCCATAAACCAGTTGGAGGGGGTAACCGTAACAACGATCCCTATAACCATATCATTGGGGGAGGGCATATAGGTACCCGCAAACGGGATCACTCCAACCTTATCCTCTCTGCTGCTTTCAATACCACACAACGAAGAATAAACCTTACCGTTCTTGACATATGTCCCGTGTCCTGCATTTTTAGCATTGTCGGACAACAGGTCACCAGGGATCACTATCTTTTTTACCATCCAACGTCCTCTTATAAAAGTTTAGTTTGAGCCTCTCCCTTAGTGAGATGATTTAAAAGAGAATAAAAATCATTCTGGATTCCTGCCGGAATCCTGACCACTGCAACCCAGGAGCCGTCATTCTGCCATTCTTCCTTCAAAATACTTCCGCTCCTGGAAATATCTCCGTAAGCCTTGGGAGCATACTCGGGAGGAATTTTTACAGCTACATTGACTTCTTCAAAGCGTATGGGGATCAGAGGCCTGATGGCTTTCATGGTAATGTTTACCAGCTGGTCCACACTTTTTAAGGGATCTATATGCACCTTTGCTTCTTCCATTGCCCTTTCGATACGGGCAGGAGGATGCGGTGCTCTTGTCTGGGGATTTATTGCATTCCTGGAAATGGTGTAGATGACTTTTTTCCTTTTTTCTTCAAGAATGTGCTTTCTCTGCTCTGCGGTTAGCTGAAGCTCTCCGTTTTTCAGAATCAGGGACGCAATCTCAAAGGGGTCGCTTGTCTCAAAAGCATTAATAATATCGGATTCAGCTGCCCGATCTCCTCTGTTCGCATCTTCGAAGATGGTCTCGACTGCAAGGACATCTTCCAGTTTTACTTCCTCGCCCCGCTTGAAGGCCAGGGCTCCTTCAGGTTCGACCAGAACCTCAAAATGCTTGCTTCCTCGCTTGAGCCGTGCAGTCACTGCTTCATCCAGGGACACCATTTTGAATACCTTCCCGAAAATTTAAAATAGAGAATCAGATTTTCTCTGATTACTCATTCTCGAAATGTTATATAGGTTTTATTCTTCACTCTCGGATCCGCTGTACTTCTCAAGAATCTGCTGGACATAGTTTCCCACTTCTTCAGGCACGAGCTTCCTGAACTGTTTGTCTTCCAGGGTCACCACGCCAACTTCAAGAGTGCTGGCATCGAACTTGCCCTCGGCGGCTTTATAGAGAGCATCCATTCCCAGGAGAATTGCAGCATCAATATCCATGTCTTCCTTGTAATCCGCCTCGAAGACTTCAACAACCGCATTTCTACCTGCCCCGATGGCCGTTGCCTTGTACTCCAGAAGAGCCCCGCTGGGGTCTGTCTCAAAGAGCCTGGGCTTGCTGTCATCCACTCCTGCGATAAGGAGAGCAGTCCCGTAAGGGCGTACCCCTCCGTACTGGGTATAGGTCTGCTTGTGGTCGCAGATCTTCTTGGAGATAACCTCCACACCTATGAGTTCGTCATAAGAGACCCGGTTTACCTGGGCTTCTACCCTTGCCCTGTCAACCAGGGAGCGGGCATCTGCCACCAGGCCTGACGTAGCAGCCCCAATATGGTCATCTATCTGAAAAATCTTTTCAATTGATTCGGCTTCTACCAGCCTGCTCGTTATTCGCTTGTCAACCAGCAACACTACCCCATTGGCTGCCTTGATTCCTACGGCCGTAGTTCCCCTTTTAACTGCCTCACGGGCATATTCTACCTGGAAAAGTCGTCCGTCAGGGCTGAAAACAGTGATTGCCCTGTCATAACCCATCTGTGGTGCCATCTGCATATTCCGTATCTCCTTGTTAAATTTCTTATAAACGCATATCGCTTCAAGCTTTCCCGACCCCATGCCGGGATTTCTTTCTCTTCAAGGGATCTCAGATCCGCAGATCGTCAGGAAAACGCCCGGGGCTGAAAAAGCATTTCCAGCCAGCGGACGAAAAACCTGTACGAAATTTCAAGAGTTTTGAAAGCTGTAAGCTTCAGGTCCGGGCATCCTGGAAAGGATACCGATTTCTCATACCTTATACGGTTTTATTGATATACAGTCTTTTTTCAAGCCTTTTTCCGGGACATCTTGCCCTTACAGGCTTATTTAACGAAGCCAGAGGAAATTACCCCCACTAAAGGGAATTCAAAGGCATTTACGCCCTGCAAGGTATTTTTTCCAAGCGAAATCTGGATTCGCATCTTTGAAAGACCTTTCAGCATGGCTGAAGGCCCGGATACAACGTTAACTAATCCGTTAATAAAGTGTATTTACTCAGTTATAATGCTTGTGAAAGACCGGAGCTTTTCCGGCCCTCAATGTCTGAATTTTTACACCTGTTGTATCAATCAATATATAATCATTTGTCCCTCTAATACCCATTCATCATATTATATGTTAGAGAGCTGTACGTTAAGGGTGTTAGGGAGATATAAGCTAGCGTATTGGAGAGCTATAAGCTAGTGTATTGGGGAGATATAAGCCAGTGTATTGGAGAGCTATAAATTAAAAGCTTTAAACAGCTTTAATCACCCATTACACCACACATATCGCTCAAAAGCATTAATAACCGGGATTTATTTTGAGAATTACTCATAAATAATCCAGCATCCATTGTTTATCCTTCAACAACTTTTCAGTTATTCTTCAATAGCCAATCAGTAATTCTTCAACAACCTTTCAGCTATTCTTCGAGAACTTTTAGGTTATTCTTCAATAGCCTTCAGGTTGGGTTCGAAGACCACGTAATCATTCAGGTACTTTTCCGTTGCCCCTTTTATCGTGCCGGAAACCCCCAGCACATGCAAGGTTGCACGCAACCGGTTTACCCGGGTAATGGCGGCAAGGGCAGCTCTTGTTTCCGTTACCTTCGAATGGGAGCATTGTATGATTCCTCTCCCTGCTTCAAAGCCGAGCACATGGATATCACATTCGCTCGCAAGGACATCTCCCAGCAGGGCTGAAGCTGATGAAAAGACTTCCCGGACCAGTTCGCCTCTGTTTACCGGTTCTTCGGAAAACAGTTCAAAGGCAAGGTAGCGTTTCTTCGAACGGAGCGAGGGCATCAGGTGTTTCAAAGGAAATCAACCTCCTCAACTACTTCCACACCCGCCCGGACATTCCCCGGGGAGGGACGGTTTCTCGCAAGGATCCTTTCCGGCACCGTGCTCAGGGCATCAACAGCCTCGCTTTCCTCCAACCCGAAAAGTTCTGCCAGGGCCAGCAGCTCCCTGGGGGAGCGCAGGTCATAACAGGACATGGCATCGCTTGAAAGGACAAGCTGGACGTCGTATTTCCGGGCAAGGTCAAGGTTAGCCCTGAGGTCCGTTAGCAAGCGGATGCGCCTTGAACCCCTGGAATGGAGAAGGGGCCTCATGTTCAGCCCGATAGCCACGTCATTATCGGCTGCGGCTTTTGCAAGGACCTGGTTAATCCCGCTGCTCTTATCAAAAGAAGGGTGGTTCAGGATATCTACACTGGAGTTCTCAACAGCGGCCCGGTTTACCTTTTCGGACCCACCGTGCACGATAAGGACGTCCGCATTCTTCCTGAATTTGCCTACCAGCCCGTGTAGTTTCGAGGGATTCTCTTCTACAAGCTCAATGCCCCGGAAAATTTCAAAACCTTCCAGGGAAGGCAGGGCAGGTTTCTTTTGAGGAAGTTTGTCGGAATGGTTTGTAAGCGCAAAACCGGCATACCCGAAATGCCGGGCAAGAGAAGCGAGTTCCTCGACACTATTATCCCCGTCAGGAACGGCGTGTACGCAGAAATCGTAAAATTTCAGCTTACCCAAACAATTCCTCCACAATAGCCCCGGCTTTTTCCCGGCTCTTCGGATAGGTTGCAATCTTGACTTTTGCGGTGACCGCATCCGAGGAATCCGTCAGCCGGACCTGCTGGAGATAGGCCGCCTGCTTGTCAAAGCGAAGATGGAATAACTGAGAATCGTCCAGCCTTTCAGGCATCTCCTCCCTGAGCCGTTCCACGTCCGCTTCGGGAAGGTTTTCCCGGACAAAACGGGCAAAGCCCAGGCATTCGGCCTTTTTTTTAAGCTGTACGCTGATGATAGTGATAGGATTTCCGTGGTGCCCTTCAGCCGAGAGCTCTTCAATCAGCTCGCATCGGTCCCGGACCCCGGCCCCGGATAAAAAAAAATCCAGAGCCTCGCGGACTCTGGATGTGTCTTCGGTTGCATGAGCGAGCACACGCAACGTTATGTGGTGAATCACTTTCCTCGACTCTGGTGCGAACGGATGCTCGGCCTGGTCTTTTCAGTACCCTTGCCGCGCTTGCCAAGGCCTCTGCCCTTCCGCCCGGCACTGGTCTTACCTCTGGTTGCCCTGCCACTTGAAGCTTCACAGACCCAGTTAAGGTTCTTGTCGCTCTTGATTACAGGGTGGTAGGGGTCTACAAGGATGACTTCGTACCACTTTTGCTTTCCGTCTTCTCCTACCCAGTAGGAGTTCAGGACTTCCAGATTCGGGAACTTGCGGTCAGCACGGGCTTCAGCGATCCTCTGGATGCTCATGCCTCCGGTGATCTTGTTCTTACCCATCCTCTGGGTCCTTCTCCCGCGTATGTACCTGGACTTTCTGAGCCCACCGCGGCGCACTTTTACCCTTGCGACTACAATGCCCTGCTTGGCTTTGTATCCGAGGGAGCGTGCCCTGTCGATTCTGGTAGGCCTTTCGATCCTGGTAACGGATCCCTGCTTTCTCCAGACCTGCATGCGTTCCCAGCGGAGGTCATTTACGTAAGTCTCACCGGGTTTTTTCCATGCATCAGCTACATATTTGTAAAAAGATTTAGACAATTTTATAACACCAAGTTTCACTTCTTGTTTCACGGTTCAGCCCGGGTCTCGAGCCACATTCCTACGGGAGCTAATCCCGAAAATGAAACATGCGTTAGAACTGAATCATTTGATTTAAAGCTTTGCCCCTGCACAGGCCATTAAAAAAGAATTACATTAAACTCGTTCGACTACCTACCTGCCCGCCCCCGGCTTCCGAGAAAAGGAACTCTGCTTCAGAGCTTGAAGCTTTGAATTTTTTGCATCAAGCATAAAACAACATCCATATATAGTATAGCTCAAAATAACTCCAAAAATTAAATTATTATGAGGGCACATTTATCTGACTTTTTATTCTTAGGTGATTTCATACCTAATCCGATTTCATAATAATCTGACAGAATAACCGCATAATGCCCATCCAGTTATGAACTGAGGTATTGTGAGGATTCCGGAAATTCAGGACTCAAAAATAATAAGGGGTTGGAGGAATTTTGTCCCATATTTCAAATGACCCTGTTGCACCTGCCAGCAAAGCAGATATTAATTCCAGAGCATTGAAAGCAGTTATTATTTTGCTAGCCGTCCTTCTTCTTGTACCCTCGGCAAGTGCAAGGAACTACGCACTGGAAGAAGCCGAAGTGAATATAACTGTTGATCCAGACGGCATCGTCCACGTTGAAGAATCGATTTCTTACGTATTTGAAGGAAACTACAGTGAAATTTATAGAAATATCAGAGTGATGCCTGGGGGATCTATCCGGAATATCGAGGGATCTTTTAAAGGTGAAGCATGTGATTTCAGTGTAAAAACAATTCCGGAAGGATACGAACTGAGAGGCAAGCTTCCAGACCCCACCCCGGAAAAAGTGACCTTTTTAGTTTCCTACGACCACTGTGGTGCGGTCAAGGTCCACAGGGACGTTTCCGAATTCCATTACAAATTGTGGGGGGATGAATGGGAAAAACCCCTTGGAAGCTTAAAAGGAAGCATTAAGTTCCCTGTGGAAAACGAGAATGAACTCCAGTACTGGATTCATCCTGACGGCTATACACAGGAAGAAAATGTGAAAAATAATGTCATCAATGTAAGGACAAAAAGGCTTCCCCCCAATAGATGGTATGAAATCAGAGCGGTTTTTCCAAGGATTGCGTCTCCTAATTCCAGCCTGGTCATAGTAGATGATGAAAAAACCCTTTCAAAAATAACCTTTATTGAGGATGTATATGAAAAGAAAATCTGGATCATAGGGAAATTTTATAGATTGACAGTTGTATTTGCGTTGCTGACCCTGATATTTCCTTTTGCAATCTATTTCAGGTATGGAAGAGAGTCAAAAATAGATTACCAGGCGATATATGAGAGAGAACCGCCTACCGATTCCAAACCTGCCATTGTCAATGCCATCATGTTTTGGAACATAGGCTTTCCTACAATGCATGGGTTTACTGCTACGGTTATGGACCTTGCTAACCTCGGTTATATTTCTCTTCGTACGGCAAAATCCGAAGAAAAAGGAACACTGGAGCTATCAAAACATAAAGTTGAAGACATCCTGATTGAACTTAGCAACCATGACACCAATCCTCCCAGCAAAGAAACTCAGGGGGATCTGCCCGAACTGGAAGATTTCGAAAGAGATGTCCTCAATTTATTAAAGGATCATGCTTCGGGAACCACGGTTTCCTGGAATAGAATGAAAAAAGATCTTGGAAAAGGCAAGGATTTCTACCATTTTGTGCATGCCTGGAATGAAAAAGTTAAGAGGCACATCATAGTTGATGAATTCTTCCAATCCAGAGGAAACACTTACATTGGGAAATTTGGGAAATACACTTTAATAGCTGCAATTGTTTTCTCTATTGTAAGAGCTCTATTTTTCCCTCTAGGCACATTTCCCCTGGCACTAATTATACAAATTCTGCTTGTTTTAATCGGAGCTTTCGGGTTTTTTATGCTAATTTTCATCAACATATTCAAAAAGGTCATGGGACGCTGGACACCGGAAGGCAAGCTCTATTATATGCGCTGGAAAAACTTCAGAAAATATCTTATTGATTTTTCTGCTCTCAAAGAGCACCCTCCGGAATCAATCAAGCTCTGGGACTCTTATCTGGTCTATGCTACCGCCATGGGAATCGCAGAGCTGGTCCTTAAAAACATGTCTCTGATCGTTCCTTCCGAACAGCTAAACGATAGTTGTTTCGATTCCCTGCACGATAATTATTCCCAGTTTGGTTCCGGTTTAGAAAGCGCCTATTCGTCATCCAACCCGTCTTCAGATGGAAGCGGAGGAGGAGCAGGAGGAGTAGGCGATGGCTCCGGAGGAGGCGGTGGCGGTGCCGATTAAAGTAATCCGGCTAAGAAGGGCAATCCGGTTAAGAAGGCGGTGATCTATCTGCTAATAGAAATTCTGGCAATAGCAACAGCAGCAATTTTTGTTTTGCTTTTTATTATAATGTACAATGAGCTTATAAAACAGCGGAACAGGGTAGAAAATGCCTGGGCTCAGATAGAAGTCCAGTTGAAAAAGCGCCATGACCTTATCCCCAACCTCTTAGAAACGGTTAAAGGGTATGCAAAACACGAAAAGACTATTTTCGAAAATGTTACGAAAGCCAGAGCTGCAGTCATGTCCGCAGACAGCGTAAATGAAACGGCAGAAGCTTCCAGTTACCTTTCCTCCACCTTAAAGCCCCTGTTTGCAGTTGCCGAAAACTACCCAGAACTGAAAGCCAGCCAGAACTTTATTCAGCTCCAGCAAGACCTCATAGAAACCGAAACCAAAATTGTCTATGCGAGACAATTTTATAATGATACGGTAATGAAATATAATATCAGTATTCAGACAATCCCGAAAAATATTGTTGCATCTTTGATGGGATTCAGGAAAAAAGACTTACTTGAAATCCCGCAAGCTGAAAGGGAAGTCCCGAAGATTGAGTTTTGAGAAGGTTGAGCCTTGAGAAGGTTGAGCCTTGAGAAGGTTGAGTTTTGATACGGAAAACCGGTTCAGTACTCATCTAATATTATTATACATTTTCCGCATCCGGTTTACTCTTCCAATTCACACATGTAGTAATCCGGCCCTGAAAGGAATTGCCCGTACAGGGAAGTAAATCCCGGGAAACTTTTTTTATATTGCGAGAAATGAAACCTGTACCGAGTTTCTTGCGGCCAGGGATGGCAAGCTTCGACCAGATTAAAGCGCAAGCTTTATCCGCAGTGGAAAAACAGAGTGGCACAACATCAATCCCAGGGTAGAAGACGGTCGGAACGTCAGGTCCGAATAAAAAATGGAGCCGAAAAATGAACATATCCCGCCTGCTTAACGAGATAAAAGGATCAAGGCGCTACGAAAACCAGATCGTGCATGTAGAAGAAATCCCGGCAAGGGAGGCGCAGTACAGCTCGCTGGAATTGAAAGGGCCGGTAAGGGCAGCCCTTGCAAAAACGGGGATAAAGGAACTCTACACCCACCAGGCGGAGGCCATAGAAAAAATCCGGGAAGGAAAAGACATCGTGCTCTGCACGACCACAGCAAGCGGAAAGTCCCTGACATACATGCTCCCCATTTTCGAAGCCGTTATGGAAGACCCGGAAGCCACAGCCCTCTATATTTCTCCCCTGAATGCCCTGGTAAACGACCAGATGAAGACCTTTCTCGAATTCGAAATGGAACTGGGTTCAGGGACCAGGATTGCCCGGTACACGGGCGCCCTTTCGGATTCCGAAAAGCGAAAGGTAAGAGAAGGGAGGACAAATGTGGTCTTCACAAACCCCGAGATGATCCACATGAGTTTTCTTGCCTGGCACCATCTCTGGAAGCGTTTTTTTTCAAACCTGAAGTTCATCGTCGTGGACGAGAGCCACTACTACAGGGGCGTTATCGGGAGCAACATGGCAAACCTCCTGCGCAGGCTGGTCCGGGTCGCCGAATATTACGGAGAGGGGACCCCGCAGTTTGTCTGCTGCTCGGCAACTATAGGAAACCCGAAAGAGCATACTGAGACCCTGATAGGGCGAAAAGCCGAAATGGTCGACAACAACGGCTCAGGGGCAGGCCCCCAGCAGTTCGTTTTCTGGAACCCTCCCCTCTACATCAACAACAGGGGAACCACCCTCAGAAGGAGCAGTTTTTCCGAAGCCTCAGCCCTTTTCACACGCTTCGTCCAGGCAGGGCTGCAGACCCTGGCCTTTACCCGGGCAAGGCAGAGCGTAGAGCGGATGTACAAAAGCTGCAGGGAACTTTTGAGGGAGAGAGCGCTTTCCTCTGCGATCTGTTCTTACCGGAGCGGCTACTTCGACAAAGAACGCGAGGAAATCGAGAAAAAAATGGCTTCAGGGGAACTGCGGGGTGTGATTTCCACCAATGCCCTGGAACTCGGGATCGATATAGGGAGCCTGGACGCCTGCATCCTGGACGGCTACCCGGGAACGGTCATGAGTGCGCGGCAGCAGGCAGGCAGGGCAGGCCGGAGCGGGAACGAAAGCCTTGTTGTCCTGGTGGCCGGGACAAACGCCCTTGACCAGTACTACATGCGAAACCCTGCTGACTTTTTCGGGAGGAACAGTGAAAACGCCGTCCTGAACCCCAAAAACCCCTACATCCTGGCAGGGCACCTGCTCTGCGCGGCAAAGGAAATCCCCCTGAAGGTTTCCGATACAAAGCATTTCGGGGAAGGTTTTTCCCGGGTTACGGAACTCCTGGAAACCGAAGGGCTGCTTGCAGGCGACGAAAAGAAGTATGCGACAGACCCCTTCCCCTACAAGCACGTCTCCCTCCGCGGGATAGATAATAATACGTATTCTCTCCTGGCCATTGAAGGCAAAAAACGCTTCCCGATCGAAAAGGATATGGAAGAAGCCCTGGCCTTCCGGGAATGCTATCCCGGCGCAGTCTACATGCACAGGGGAGAACCCTACTACGTGAACAGGATCGACTACGAGAAAAAGGAGATCCACGCGGTAAAGACCCAGGACAGATATTATACTAAGCCCATGATCGACTCCTCTGTGGCCCTTCGGGAAGCTTACGCTGCAAAAGCCCTGGAAAAGGCTCCGGACGTGGAAGTCGGGCTCGGGGAAGTGGAGGTTACGGACAGGGTGATAGGGTACAGGAAGATCCAGTCCCACAGCAACGAGATCATGGGCACCCACGAACTCGAGATGCCCCCGGTCACCCTGGAAACCGTTGCCCTCTGGCTCAAGCTTCCTGAAAGGCTTCAGGAAAGGGTAGAAGAACACAGGCTGGACTTTGCAGGCGGGATCCATGCCGTGGAACACGCCATGATAGCCATGTACCCCCTCCACCTCCTTGTGGACCGGAGCGACGTGGGCGGGCTTTCCACCCCATCCCACCCTGACCTGGGGGGCAGGAGCGCGATCTTCATCTACGACGGGCACAGGGGCGGAGTCGGGTATGCCGAGAAAGGCTATGACCTGATCGGCCAGGTCCTGGACGGTACCCTGAAAGCCATCGAGAGCTGCCCCTGCGAAAGCGGCTGCCCGAGCTGCATCCAGTCCCCGAAATGCGGGAACAACAACGAGCCCCTGGACAAGCATGCAGCAATCATGCTCCTCCACGACCTGCTGGGAAAAGCCCCTTACGTCCCCCCCGAAAGAAAAGAAAAACACCTCTCCGAAACCACCGCAGGCCGCGGGCCGGAAAAGA
Organism: Methanosarcina sediminis; assembly: GCF_052056915.1. Lineage (GTDB taxonomy): Archaea > Halobacteriota > Methanosarcinia > Methanosarcinales > Methanosarcinaceae > MTP4. The sequence continues at coordinate 741,656 of NZ_CP195119.1, forward strand.
AGGACGCAGGAGCCGCCCTGGACAGGGTAAGGCGCCAGCTCAGGCGGGAAGCTCTCAAAGACGAAACCGCCCCCGAAAACCTGAATAAAGAAAAGGAAAAGACCTTTGTCATGACGGACGCAAAAGGGGGAATGCTCGGGGTAATCTCCGCCCCTGCCCCCGAAAAAGCGGTATCGAAGGTTTTCAGGGAAAAGCTTGCCGGGAAAATAAAGGCGACAAAAGAAAACCCCTTTGAAATCCGCATAAGGGACCTTGGAGCAGGCAGCAACTACCATTTCCAGGCCTGGACGGAAGTTGTAGAGAACCGGGCAGCTGAAGAAGCCGGGAACTGCGAAGGAGCCGGTGGGAAAAAAACTGTGAAGAAACTCGTTATTAAAAGAATACGTTGAAAAACTTCCGGAACCGGGGTTCCAATCAAGGAAATAAAAATATTAGGCATGTCATTATTAAAAAGGAGAAGAGGAAGAAGGAGATTCCTGATATCCCTTGCAAAATATACAATGTGTATTTAAAATAGAGTTTGTGTTATGATTGGAATGTTCCAGTTTTACATACGGAAAATGCCCATACTTGTAGAAAAGTTTAGTTCATAACTCCCCCGTTTCTAAAAAAAATGAAAGATTCATATAGTACAACAATCGTATATAGTTAATGTAGTGTTATATCAATCAAATAATTTCAGCCAATCGAATAACTGTAGTTAATCAAGTGAAAGGACCCGTTTTTTTCTTATGACGAAGCCGGTTCCTTCGATTTACGGTTCCTTCGATTGATTGCAAAGCATACTAGTGTAAAAGTTGGGAGGGGTTAGTGGCATGAACAGGTTATTTCCATTCATGATGTTTGTAATGGTGTTTATGGCTTTCATGTTTGTGTTTACCATAGCTATGTAAACTTGAAAGCCTTCCCCAAATGTTTTCCCGGACCGGATTTTACCGGATAAAAAGGAGTTCCGGAGCATAAGGATAGCGGGCTTTAGCCGGGCTAAAAAGCACGTTTTTTATCTTAGGGGACCTTTTATACTCAGGAAGGAAAAGCAGGGTATAAAAGACAGCATAAAAGACAGCAGGAAACTTGTTGTAAAATCTGGCAAACTTAATTTTTCATAGATACGCTGAGTTTCCAGGGATGAACTCAGGAATAAACTCAATGAAACTCAGGGATAAACCGAGTTTTCAGAGATACGCTGAAACTTCTTACGGATTCTAACGAGGATACGGCCATGGTTAGGGAAAAGCAGGTTTCCGGGAAGGAAGGAGGCAGGCCCGGATACGACGTACTGGTTATAGGAGCAGGGCCTGCAGGGATGTTTGCGGCTTATGAGCTTGCAAAGCAGCCGCTGAAAGTCCTGGTTGTGGACATGGGCAGGGATATCGATAAGAGGCACTGCCCCATGAAAGAAAAAGGCTACTGCGTACACTGCACCCCCTGCGATATCATGTGCGGGGTGGGAGGCTGCGGGACCTTTTCGGATGGGACGCTGAACCTGCGCCCGGACATAGGGGGAGACCTGGCAGCCCTTACGGGGGACCAGGACAGGGCCTGGGAACTCGTAAACTGTGTGGACAGGACTTTTCTGCGCTTCGGCGCCCCGGAAGGAGCCCTGCTTACGGTGGGCCCGAAAATCGAAGAGCTGAAGCGAAGGGCAGCTTCGGTGGGAGCCCGTTTTATCGAGATCAAGCAGCGGCACATAGGCTCGGACAACGCCCCGACCGTGATAGGGAATTTCAAAAAGGAGCTTGTGAAAAAAGGTGTGGGCTTTTTGCTGGAAACCGAAGTTGACGACCTCCTGGTTGAGAACGGGACCTGTTCCGGAATCGTCCTTGAAAACGGGGAAGTGATCCGCGCCCGCTACGTGCTCCTGGCTCCTGGCAGGCGGGGCTGTGACTGGGTCTCCGAACTTGTGACCGGGCACGGAATCGATGCCCGTTACGGTGGAATCGATATCGGGGTCAGGGTGGAAGTTCCTGCAATCATCATGGACCCGATCACAAAGATCAACCGGGACCCCAAGTTCCACATCCACACCCGGCGCTATGACGACTTTGTCCGGACCTTCTGCACCAACGAGCACGGTTTCGTGGTAAAGGAGGAATATGAGGGCTTCATCGCCACCAACGGCCACTCCATGACAAACACGGAGTCCGAAAACACGAACTTTGCCTTCCTGGTCCATATCGAACTCACCCACCCCATGGAAAACACAACAAAATACGCCCGTTCCATCGCCAAGCTTGCAAGCACAATCGGAGGTGGAAAACCCGTCCTCCAGCGCATGGGCGACCTCCGCCGCGGCCGCCGCTCCACAGACGACCGCCTTGCCCGGAACCTCGTGACCAACACCTTAAAAGATGTCACCCCCGGCGACATCTCAATGGCGCTCCCCCACAGGATCGTCATGGACATAATTGAAGGCCTGGAGACCCTGGACCGGATCATCCCCGGCGTTGCCTCGGACTACACCCTCCTCTACGCCCCCGAAGTCAAGTTCTACGCCATGCAGCTCCGGGTGGATCGCAAGCTGGAGACAAACATCAAAAACCTCTTTGCAGCCGGAGACGGCGCAGGGCTTTCCCGGGACATCGTTAATGCGGCAGCGACGGGAATCATGGCGGCACAGGGGATTATCGAGGTTGAGAGGGAGAGGGAAAGAGAAAGCTGAAAATTTCAGCCGCCCCATGAATAGATAAGTCGTAAAATATTATTCAACTGTAGTTAAAGGTTTATTTACATATGTAAGGTTTAATGTTCCTTACTGTAAGAGTCTGGCATTTTCACAAAATATCCGCATCAATAGACTACTTAGATAAAATATCACGGTACCGAATCCGATATATTCAGAAAAATTAATCCCGAATCTATATATAGAAGCGTTTCATTTTTTTATTAAGGGATATAAGAAATGAAGTATATTTTTTTGTATGTTTTAATTCTCATTTCAGTGCTTTGCAGTCCGGTTTTAGCTGCCGCCAGCGATTCCGCCGATGACACCTATGCCGCCGATACCGGCATACTCGAAACGGATGGTCTGAAAGCAGAGGACATAAACGAAGAATTATTCAGTACGGACAAGTTTGCCGTTCTGAAGTATAATGTTGAAGTTTACAACCGGAACGTCGATAATCTCCCCCCACACATTGCAATTTTTAAAATGCTGGTCAAAGACGAAGACATTCTATTAGTCATGACCCAGGATGACGGCTCAGAACTGTACATCCGGGCTGTCGAAGAAGACTGCAAGGTGGTCGTGTTCGAAAAAATAGAAGACACCGAAGGTCTGGACCCGACCGTCACGTGCAGGACCGATAAGGATACCCTGCGTGAGATATATCACTCTCCGAAACCTTTCAAAGCCCTGGCAAAGGCGCTGAAGGACGGGAGCATAGAGACAGAACATGCAGGCATTTATGAAAAAATAGGGATAAAGATACTGAAAAGCTCCTGGGTAATCGATTTCTTTAAAGATGCCGGATTCTGTATCCCGGGCCTTAATGTAAAGTAATCGCAGTTACGGTTGCTGCTACCTTTTTTATTACTGTTTTTCTTACCGGAGTTTTTTCGGATTTCCAATTAGTTTTTCAGTAAATCATCCAGTTCCCACATACGAAAACCTTCGTCTTCAAGAGTATTTCTGCCCTTAATTTTCTTGCGACAAGCCCTGTTTTGACTTAAAAGTGCAGAATAATTATGATCATAATGATTATGAATATAAGTATTCTTGAGGAAGCCAGGCTGGAACTCAACTCCTGAACACGCAAAATCAGTAAAGATTTTAAGGATCAGAGGTTTACAATATGAATATAAATTGTCTGCTATGGTGAAAATCCGGAAGGCAAACTATGATTCAGGAAAGGGGAAAGAAGCCAGAGGAAGAAGCCCGTGAAAATTTAGGGAGGATCTGGTGGAGACTAAGGGGAAGTTGAGTGAGATGCTGACGGGATAATACATAGTTGAATAAAGTGATAAAATGTCTCAAACAACATTATTTGGGGATTGTATAAAGTCTCAAAGTTTTACTGTATACCATGACGAAAGCGGAGGTTATGGGAATACTAAATGGGTTTATACTGGACTTTTTTGGATCAATGAAAACTACATTCCTGAAATATATAAAGACTTACAAGAAATCAGACAAGGAGAAAACTATTATGGGGAGATTCATTTTAAAAACTTCCCGAAAAGTTTTGGAGGGGAATATGGGGGTAAAACCCGGGTCGCAAAAGAATGGTTCAATTTGTGGAAAAACAAATGGTCTAGGAAGTCTTATTTTAATGTTCTAGCTGTAAACACTAACCACCCTCGGTACGAAAATGATAGGTTCTCAAAAGAATTTCACGCCTACAACCTCTTTACTCTTTTAGCGATAAAAAGTGGAGTCCCATGGTTCTTTCCGAACTATTCTGAAATCCATCTTAATATTTGTTCAGATGAGAAAACACGTCGTCCAGAAGGAGCAATACCCGATGGAACTAACAACGATAACTTTGAGGAATATCTTAAATGGCAAGTAGGAATCATGGATGTAAAAGGTCCAATTGTTAACATTTCAGAAGATGTAAAATGTATTTCATGCCCCAAAAAAGGTCCCTATGCTCCAGAACATGAATTCCTCCAGTTGACAGATTTGCTTTTAGGTTCTGTTACTACGGCAGTGGAAGCAAAAGCGAATAGAAAAACTAAGATCTGGTTTGGAAAACAAATGGCTAAAATTATGGAAGATATTCGATTGGAGCCTTGGAATCAGAAATTTAAGCTTCACCGGCGTTTTTCTGTAAGTTATTTTCCTGATGAATTTGGTAAAATTTACAATGATGAGCCTATGGATATTTTGAATCTTTCAGATAAAAATCAAACCACGTTATTTTGAATCATGAAGAGAGGCCAGATTATCTCCCGAGCGCTAGCTTGGGACTTTCTCATGGAGAACCTTGAGGTTGCGCTGGAGCAGTTCGGCAGTATTTATCAGGAACTTGAAGGAGGGGAATGAGGGCTACTCTTCGGATTTTACGAAACAGGTTGATGGGGGAAAGTTGGTTGGAGCGGGAGGTAAAAGGTTGGCTGGGAAAGTGTCGGGCGAAAAATAAAAAAGAAGTTATTAAAACCCCTGGATTGTCCTCTTGAGCGAAGCGGAACTCGGGAAGTAGACCAGCTCATGGGTTTGTGCGATGAACTTGAAGGGAAACTTAGAAAGGGGCGGGAAGAGAGCGAGCGGCTTATGGAGGCGGTTGTTCGGGGGTTGATTGAAGAGGGCGCTGCAGAAATATAAAAATAGAGTTGTTTAATTTCTCTTGAACTCGAATCAGCAAATTGAAACGTTGTAATTTTTTTACTTGCTGATTCTTATTCTCTTTTTTTAGAGGAAGGCCGAGACCCAGATTCATGGCTGTTCATAAATTCTCATTGTCTTTTCTTCCACATACTCATGCCCACAATACTTACACCTAAACCACTTTGTGGTTTCTACCTCCGAGTGGTTATCAACAACCAGTGGATCTCTGGTCTGCACATAAGCAAATTCCCTCCCACATTTATTGCATTTTCTGGACCAATAGTAGTCCCTCATGGAGTATAGTTCAACTCCGAAAATGAAGAAAAGATAATCTAAAAAAAGAAGTCTCAGCGATCCCTTTGCGACTATGCAGTAAACGAATAAGGCGACAGCCGACATGAAAAATAGCGCAGAAATAAAGAGAACAGGCGATTCCCCGATTCTCAAAATTAAGTATTGAGAAAAAACTCCTGTGATTGATGTTTTTTCCACGTAAGTATAAACTTCACCTGAAAGAAACTCTTTCGACCCACGCCCTTGATCCAGCAAAATGATTCCAAAAACGGAAAAAACGTAGGACAGAAAAAGTGCTTTTAGGGATTCCTGTATAAAGCCATAGATAAACAAAATGATGGAAAATGCAAAAGAAAATGCAAAAGAAAATGCACATATATAAAATACATACGGCGTTGTAAATTCAGAAGGCAGATTCTTAAAAATGGCGTCCTTAATGGATACATTCTCCACATAAATATCGATGCCTGAAAAACCTTCATCAGTAACTTTATTTTTTAAAGCCGCAGATTTGTTCCCCAACAAACAGCCTCCATTCCCATACAAATCATTATATTCCAGATATTTTAACAGTTGCCTTGATTAATACACCATATACTTCATGCCTCTTCATTATCTTTGACGGTTTGAACATGCAAAGCAGCAAAAACAAAAGACAGAATTAGTGCTGCCAGAATAAACACCCAATGTGTAAATCCACTATTTCTTATAACCATAAAAGCAGCTGTCATGGTAACTAAATTAAGTATACGTGCTATGGTCCATGAGCCTGAAGAGTCTAACAAAAATTCACGAATATTTGAAAAGGTTCCAGTTGCTTTCAATTATCCACCCTTCTAGAATAGAACATCATTCCAAAATTTTTAGAGAAAATGAGGAAATTTATATGTATTAAACTTTCTGAAAAAAAGCAATTTCACGTTAAAAAATAATCGTTAATAATTGAAGCACACTTTTCAAAATTAAGTAGTAATTAGGCAGAGAATATAACAGTTCTCCGCGATTTATTTGAGATAAAACTGAAAAATGGGCGGGAAGAGAGCGAGCGGATGATGGAGGCGGTTGTTCGGGGGGTGATTGAAGGTTCCGCCGCAGAAATATAATAAAAAAGTTATGGAAATTCTGAATAGTCCTCTTGAGCGCAGCGAAAAGGACACCGTGCTCCCGAAACGGAACTCGGGGACGAAAGCCTTGAGGACTCGGAGAACCTGCCTGATCCTGATGTGATTGCAGCGGAGATCATGGAGAATCTGGAGGTTGCGCTGGAGCAGTTTGGCAGTATTTATCAGGAGCTGGAAGGAGGGGAGTGATGGATCCTCTCCTGATTTTAAGAAACAGGTTGATAAGGGAAGGTTGGTGTAAGCTGTCGTTCAAAGGTTGCTGGGAGAAGTGCCGGGCAAAATATAAAAAAGAAGTTATTAAAACCTCTGGATTGTCCTCTTGAGCGAAGCGGAACTCGGGAAGTCGAGCAGCTCATGGGTTTGTGCAATGAACTTGAAGCTAAACTTAGAAAGGGGCGGGAAGAGAGCGAGCGACTGATGGGGGCGGTTGTTCGGGGGTTGTTAGAGGGTGCCGCCGCAGAAATATAATAAATAAGTTATGAAAATCCAGCTGTCTGAGTGAAAAGCGCTTGAAAAAAAGGGGTTGGGAGTACACTTTCTTATTTTTAATCTTCATTTTTAGGGAAAAGCCGTTCACTTCGTGAACGGGGCTGCTAACGGAACTGGAAAATAGTGAGGGCCGCCGGCTCTGAACTGATAAATCAAAAAATGAAGCCCAGATATTCGAAGGATTTTATCAGAAAACAGGGCGGCCGGAATGCCGTATCAAACCTGTCTTTCCCGCACGCAGTGCGGCTATTCCAGGAAATTAATGAAACAGACGAAAATGAATTAAAAGACTAAAACCCACAAATTCAAAGGACAGCGTACTCCCGAAGTGGAACTCGGGTGGGAGAAAGAATTGTGATATTGGGGAAATGGGCATCCGGATATTGGGGAGTGGGGGTATTGGGGGTGGTTGAAAAGAGAATTAAAAGAGGGGTCATGAAATGACCTTCCCGGATGCCCATCGTATAAATATTCATGATCATATATAATAGTAAAGGAGTACTGAAATTGGTTGCATATTACTGAAGTACTGTAAAAATTATTACAGTAAACAGTGAAATTTATTTTTTATGTCGGCAGAGGAAAGATTATTCAGCATTTTCCATTTGAAGAAGCAAGAAGAGGACACGTGCAGCTGGTGGAGGCAGTAGTTCAAAGGTTGCCTGGGGAAGTGCCGGGCGAAAAATAAAAAAGAAGTTATTAAAACCCCTGGGTTGTCCTCTTGAGCGAAGCGGAACTCGGAAAGTCGAGCAGCTCATGGGTTTGTGAGATGAACTTGAAGGTAAACTTAGAAAGGGGCGGGAAGAGAGCGAGCGGATGATGGAAACGGTTGTTCGGGGGTTGTTAGAAAGTTCCGCAGAAATATAAAAATGAAGTTCTGAAACCCCTGCTGTTTGAGCAAAACAGAGATTATTTATACATCATAACAAAAAGATTTATTTTGTTCCAAAGTCAATGATAAGAATGTACACGAAAATCAAAAATTAACCGAAACAGAGAACTGGTAAATTGCCCACAATTGAAAGAATTGAGTTCACAGAGAAAGGATCCTACAAGAAACAGCATAATGGTGTCAGTTACAAACTGGAACCAAATTCAAATACACTATATGCCACTTATGAAAAGAATTATCGTTATAAGAACCGTCTGAAGTCCATATCCCCCTCCTTAATAAATAAATTCGGAGAAAAAAAATTAAAGGTTATGGGGGATAGACTGAATGCATTCGGGGTTCTTTCTGTAGCATTTGGTTTTCCTCTATGGATATCTCTTTTTTTGCAGGACAAAGGGTTTATTTCAAAAGAGGTAACGATGGAAGTTTTACTCTTACTATTTATTCTGTCAATTCTTTTTGCCTGGATTGGATATGAGTTTATAGAAACAGTAAGATATTTTGAAGATTCAAAATGCAAAAATTGCGGAAAAGATTTTGCCTACAACGAGTTTAAAAAGCCGGAAGCAAAAGAAGTAAGTTCCCCACATCGTTATGAAATTTCTCTGACACGCTATTGGAAATGTAAGTTCTGCGGACATACAGACCCCAGAACCGAACCTGTTCCATTTATACACAAAAAAGGAAGTATTGACAACTTATCTAACCAAACATGCAGCGTATGTAAGAAGGAAAGTGCACTTGAAGTTCAAAAAAACCCGGACATAAAGGTAGAAGGCTCCACAACAACAAAAATCCGACATTATAGGTGCAAATATTGCAACAGTTATGGTATTGAAATAGAAACAGAAGTTGACGATTACGACTGAATGCAAATTTTATTCGACAACACTAATCTTCGACAAGAACCCTGAAGTCAACGCCAGGACCGAAACCGAGCGCTTCCGCTGCTTCAGCTATGACGAACTGATCCAGAGGGACAAGGTCAACCTGGACATCTTCTGGCTCAAGGACGAAAGCCTTGAGGACTCGGAGAACCTGCCTGAACCTGATGTTATTGCGGCGGAGATCATGGAGAATCTGGAGGTTGCGCTGGAGCAGTTCGGAAGTATTTATCAGGAACTGGAAGGAGGGGAGTGAAGGCTACTCTTCGGATTTTACGAAAAAGGTTGCCTAGGGAAGTGCCGGGCGAAATATAAAAAAGAAGTTATGTAAATTGGCTGTTTGAGTGGTCAGAAATTGAAAAAATGGCTTGCTTGTGCAATTTCTTATTATTCACCCTCAGCTTTCTAGGATTAATTTAAAAAGTAAAAATGAGAAAGCATTTAACTAAACTCAAGTGGATTTCACTCTATTTTCGCTTTCAACTCCATTTCTGGTCGAGGAATGTAAGATTCAGAGATTTTAGTTATACTCTCAACATACAATACGTATACCTCTTTTCCTCCGATTATTTCTTTAGAAATTTTTCCATCAACATCAACGAATTTACGGCAGAAGAACTCAAGATAGTAATCCAGTTCCCAGAGATTCCTGTCTGCATATTTTAGTAGATATTCCTGATCCCATGTCTGAAGATAATAATCCGGGCCTTCACTTTTGCTTCCGATCCTTCCATGTTTTACATAAACAAGTCCTTTGAAAGTTCCCATAAAGGATTTCCTCCTTTTGATCTGCAGTCTCGCTTAAAAAGAGTGTGCATTTTAAAAAACAGAAACTGCATAAGTTAATAGCACATGTAAAATATAACTATCTTTTGGAGATTAATTCAACAGTAATTAATAAAATATTATAAATTAATAAGAATTTATATTAATATTATTTACATATGTACAACAGAAGCTATAAAGAAGTCCGACATTCCAAAGACACTCTACGAAGCCCTCGAAACAAAAAGAAGAAGAAGAAGAAGAAGAAGAAGAAGAAGAAATCTGTTTGAGTGAGCAGAGTAAGTGAAACATACCCCGAGCTCCCGAAGCGGAACTCGGGCTTTAAAGCCCATCAGATTTCATCCAGAGATATAAATTTCTCTTTTTCTTCAGCGGCGGATAGTCCTCTTGAGCGGAGCGAAAAGGACGCGTACTCCCGAGGCGCAACTCGGGCCGGAATGCCGTATCAAACCTTTTTTGTCCCGCACGAAGTGCGGCTATTCCAGGAAATTGTTGAAAAAGAAAAGGAAGTTAAAATTTCATAACCAAAAATTCTAACTACTCTTGAAACTCCTCAAGGTTCTCAAAATCGACAGTAAATATTGATAATTAATTATAACTTCAAAATTCAACTTCTCCAATTATATATTAAAATTAAACTATTTAGATATTGAACTAATAACAATATTCAACAAAAACATTTATCTTGACAAAGAATATACAATAAATAGTCCAAAAAATGGTTATGAAATTGAAAACTGGTCACTGGTAAATTGAGTGAAGATCTCACATATATTGGATTTCCCGCAGGTGTAAACAAAAAATGTTTGGAAGGGGTTTCTTATGAGCTGGATAAAGATACTGATACATTGACCATTACTTATGCCGGAAAAATCTATGATTTTTCCCTAAAAAGTAAATCTTCTTATCTAATAGAGAGATATGGAGTGAAAAAAATCCAAACTGTAGAAAGAGTATCCGGATATTTGATTCTATTTTTACTTGCCGCATTTTTCCTTTATCTTTGCCTTTTGGGTCGCATCGAATATTCAAAACAATTTTTCTTGGCTTTTTTTATAATATGTTATGGACTGATTATCTTGTTTTATGCAATTACAGAAGAATGTGGCAAAATAGAGAGCTTTTACAGGGATTCTCGGTGCAAAAGATGCGGGAGAGATTTTGCATATGAAGAATACAAAGACCCTCTCATAAGAGAGGTGAGTTCTCGCCCCAAATATGAAATAAATATCACCAGATACTGGGAATGTAAGTTCTGTGGACACAAAGATACCAGAACAGAGGAACTTCACTACAGCCAGGGAAGAGGAGAAAGAGAAGACCGTAAAAAGACTTGCAGCGAATGCAACAAAGAATATGCAATGATTGAATACAAACTCCCTGAAATAAAGTTCATAAACGACATTGCAACTACAATCCGACACTATAAATGTACATTCTGCGGTTACAATGAAATTACAATTGAAGAGGAATACATCCCAGATTAAAAATGATCAAAGTGGTCAGTGATACATTGAGCAGGGATTTTGAGATTTTCGGATTTGAACCGGGTTCACAGATCAAAAGATGGGGAGATGACGTTTGCTATGAAATGGACACGGAAACCGATACTTTAACAATGACCTCTGAGGGAGATATCTATTGTTTTTACCTGCAAAGCGAAGCACCGTACCTGATCAAACGCTGGGGAGAGAAAAAAATCCGACTTGCCGGAAAAGTATTCGGGATATTGGCCTTGCTACTGCTAATAGCATTGATACGATTCTATTTCTTCAGAGATCATATTGTGTTTCCTTACAATATGACCTGGCTTTTCGTCCTGATAACCATTGGAGCAATTATTTTCTTTTTTCTTCTTTATGATCAATTAAACAGTGTAGCAGACTTTTACATTAAATCCAGATGCAAAAAATGCGGGAAGGATTTTGCATATGAGGAATTCCGAAAGCCTCTTACCAGAAAGGTAAGTACGCCTGAGAGCTTTGAAATTACAAGGACGAAGTACCGGAAATGCAGATACTGCGGCGATGAAGATTTCGATACCCATACCCATTATATTGATTGCAAAGGGGACAAAGAAAAATTAACCGATGAAACCTGCAAAAGATGCGGAAACGAGCATTCAATAAAGGAATATCGAAGACCGGACGTGTTTGAAGGGGCAGATACTGCAAAAACAATCAGGTATTATAAGTGTTCAGATTGTGGTTATCAAGAAATTACGGTAGAAAAGGTAGAATTTCTGGGTCCGATGTGAACTGCTGAAAGAAATCCATTAAAATAAAAATTTACACTAAGTGGAATGGGACCGAATGTATGCAGGAACCTTACGAAGAAGATATGATCAAAATAAAGGAAAAAAACGGCAGAATCACATACTACAGCCCGAGTACTAAAACCCATATAACTGAATGGAAAAGAGAAATTGAACAGGATTTCTCACTGAAAATTTTCACAGACTGGCTGATAAGAATATCCAGAGGAAATTTTACGATTATTAAAGTTGTTTCCTATGGCCTGACCCTTATCTTTTACCTGCTCTACATCGCTTTTCTTTTCTCCGGCATACTATTCGACGAGGTGGCAAATGGATTGCTTACACCCATAGGTATAATTATGGCATTCATTTGCCTTTATCTAACTTTCAAATTTCCAAAAATGAGGGAATATTATCAAGACAGAAGGTGTGGAAATTGCGGAAAATACCTTGCCTGCGGAGAATCAAAATGCCCGGAAGTAAAAGAGTTAAGCACACCTGAGACATATTCAATTATAGAGACAAAATACTGGAAATGCAGATTCTGTGGGTATGAAAATATAAGAAAATATGAACTTTACCCAACTAAAAAAGGGAAAATAAACAAAAGTAAAATTAAATGTGGAAAATGCAAAAAGAAGGAGTCGAAAGAGTACAAGAAACCGGATATAGTTAGAATAGGAGACACGGAATATACAACTCACTACTATAAATGTGAATACTGCGGACACGAAGAAACAAAAACGGAATCAAGAGAAAAAAGTGGATATTATTCTGATTACGTCTGATTTTGAAAAATGTATTTCCTAAAGTTTTCCGGTAAAAAATAACATCATCAAGGATAAAACTGATTGCATTCCGCAACTTGGCTGGTTCAATTCGGGTTTCAGAGCCCATCAGATTTCATCCAGGGACACAAATTTCTCTTTTTCTTCAAGTTTTTTGTACTGGCGCTCCATAAAAGTCTCATAATCGGCTTCATCCATCAGGCGCTTGAGAATGTCGTTGTAGGTCTCCCCTTCCATCCCGTATTGTTGTAATCTGTCCCTTACGTCTTTTGATATCGGAATTGTTGTTATTTCACCCATAATGCTCTTTTCGGTTATTAGAAGTATGAGGACTTATACACTGCTATTAACCGCTTATAATTGATAGCCTCGAAAATCGTAACAAAAATTGGAAAAATTGGTGGAGTTAATGGGAAGCACTAAAAAAGATTGACCGAGATCTTCTCAAATAAGCCGCTGAATAAATATAATAAAAAAGATGAAAAAAAGGTTTGAAAAAAGGGTTTGGGAGTGCAATTAATTAATTTTCATCCAGTATTTTCGGGAAAAGCCGTTCACTTCGTGAACGGGGCTGCTGACGGAAACTGGAAATAGTGAGGGCCGCCGACTCTGAACTGGAATCTCAAAAAACGTAACCAGGTATTTTAGGCGGATTTATCAGAAACAGGGCGGCCGGAATACCGCATCAAACCTTTTTTGTCCCGCACGAAGTGCGGCTATTCCAGGAAATTAATGAAAGGAAGAGGAAATTTTCACAGCACAAGTGCAAATATGAAGAGCTTGAAAAATTTATACATATCGCATGTTTTTTTGTGAATTCGTAGCAAAATTCCCGCACCACCTATGCGGATTTTTTAAAACCGAGCGCTTCCATTTTCTGACTCTTTTTTAATGAAAACAGGATATTCGTAATCCTCCGCACCCCTATGGTAAGAATATTGAAAATACAGGTAATCTAATTGTAAAATTCAAAATGGTTTTGATAACCCTATTTCCTACTTTTAATTATTATAGGAGCATTTCGTAATACTCTTATATGGTTAAGTATGATCTATGTAATTGTTGATGTCCTTGAGAAAATTGCCAGGTGGTTAGTAGGGCAATTCACAAAAATGAGGTGTTCTGTAATGGAGAAAAAAAAGTTATTAGTACTATTTTCTGTTTTCCTGACAGCCCTGATTATAACTACGGCAGGCTGTATCGGTCAGGACAGTGCTAAAGCCGGGACACCGGTTGAGGAGACACTGGCTGAGAATGCTGTTGACGGCTCACAGCATGCGGATGTTGTTTACCTGAGAGGCGGAGATTACGGCTATCCGCAGCCGTTTACGATATATCCGAGGGGTCCCGGGTCATCAAAGGTCGGGATGATCTTTGACAGCCTGGTGGAAAGAGATGAAATAGGTATAATTCCCTGGCTGGCTGAAAGCTGGGAGATCAGTCCGGATGGGACGGAATATACATTTTATCTCCGGGAAGGTATCGTGTGGAGCGATGGGGCACCTTTTACGGCAAGCGATGTTAAATTCACTTTCGATTATGAGCAGGAAAATGTACCTGTCGCGGGTGGAATTGAGGCAGGGGTTATAGACAATGTCCAGGTAGTGGATTCCAGTACAGTCAAATTTGTACTGACCCAGCCTGTTTCAACATTCCTTTACAAGCTCACGGGTTTTAAGATCGTACCCGAGCACATATACGAAAACGTCCCGGATCCCGTCAGTTTCCTTGATCCGGAGGCAGTCACGGGTACAGGCCCCTTCCTCCTTGACGAGTACAATAAAGAGCACGGATCATACAGGTTTGTAAGAAACGAAAAATTCTGGGGGCCGGATACTTCCGTTAAATCCGTAGAATTTGTTCCGGTCAGCGATTCGTTAATAGCTTTTGAACAGGGGGAAATCGATTTCACAAGCATATCCCCGGATATTCTTGACCGGTTCACATCCGACCCCGATGTAAGAGTGGTCCAGCAACCGGCTTTCTGGGGTTACCAGTTTTATTTCAACATGAAAAAATGTCCGGAGCTTGATGACAGAAGGATAAGACAGGCCTTTGCTTATGCCATTGACCGTGACGAACTTGTGGAAAAGATCGCAAGAGGTGCAGGGAAACCCGGTAAAATGGGCATACTCTCCGAAGACCACATCTGGTACAACCCTGACCAGCCCGAATATGGCTACGACCCGGAGAAAGCCGGAGCATTGCTTGACGAAGCCGGCTGGACTGACACGGACGGGGATGGAATACGCGATAAAGGCGGGGAAAAACTGTCATATGTCCTGTCCCTTGGCAGTGGCGAAGTCCGCATCGGAGAACTTATAAAAGAGAGACTGAGCGAAGCAGGAATTGACGTTCAGGTGAGAGCCCTGGAAAGCAAATCCCGGGATGCCAACCTTAGGAACGGGGACTTTGAACTTTTGATCAGCGGCTTTGGCGGCTGGGGAAGAGATGCGGATTATCTCCGTACAAGGTACTGTGATACGGGTTCACAGTCATCAAGTGTCACATCCGGTGCAGCAGTATTTGGTTACCACAACGATACCCTGAATGCACTATGTGCCCGGGAATTGCAGGAACTGGACGATAGTGAACGGAGAGAAATAGTATACGATATGCAGACCGTGCTTGCGGATGATGTACCCGCAATACCGCTCTATTATACTACAAGATATGATGCATGGCGCATTTCAAAATACGACGGCTGGATGAACATGTATGACCACCATGCAAGAACCCACAGCATTCTTTCGTATCTTGAGAGGGATGGAATTGCAGAGAAAAGATAATATCAATAACCTGATCGAATGCTGGAAAAAAGCTACGGGTAATGGTCTGACTGTCCTTGATGAAGGCAGGACGGCAGAATTCTGGAACAAACGCTCCGGGAACTATGCTAATAATATTGACAAGGACAAAAGAAGGAAGAAAAGCGCCGACATTCTTGAATTTCTTGAGGAAGCCGGTTTTAATCCGGAAGGTTCCAGAGTCCTGGATATCGGGTGCGGACCCGGTACCCTCTCCCTTCCCCTTGCAAGGCTCGGAGCAGAGGTAACTTCACTTGACATCTCTTCCGGAATGCTCGACAGACTGAAAGATGCCGTAAAAAAGGAGCCTCTTCCGATAGATATCATCGAATGCTCCTGGTGGACGGCAGACATAGATGCCCTTGGATTCAGGAACGAGTATGACCTTGTAATTGCGTCCATGACCCCCGGAATAAGGGATGTTGAAAACCTGGATATGATGATGGCCTGCTCAAAAAACCTCTGTTATTACAGTAACTTCCTGAGAAGAGGGGAGGACAGGGCGTATCGTGATATCCGGACTTCGATACTCGGTGAAAACTCTGCGAATAACATGAACGGCATGATCTACCCTTTCATGTACCTTTATCTCTCAGGCTACAAGCCACTGGTCAGGATCAACCATTCCGAATGGAATAAAGAGACAAACTGGAGAGAAGCCGCAGAACAGGCAATAGAGTTCATTGGAAGGGACCGTGATTTTGATGATGAAACTAAAGAAAAAATAATGGATTATTATCAAAATGCCTCTCCGGATGGGATCTACCGTTCCGAATCGGATGTATATACCGGTATGATGGCCTGGGAAGTTAACGGCAGAGGATCGGATAGAAACGTAACGCCAGAGGGTTGGATAGAAACGTAACGCCAGAGGATTGGAGAGCAAGTTAACAGCAAATGATCGGGGAGCAAATTAACAGCAAATGATCGGGAAGCAAGTTAACGACAAACAATCGAATAGTAAGTTAACGGCATGATTGAATGGTAAAGGGGCGGATGATCGGATGGGAGAGGACAGGAATTCATTTATTTGCAGGTTGTTATTGACCCTTTTTGTAATTCTTGCCATTAATTTTTTCCTTCCGAGGATGATGCCCGGAGACCCATTCTCAACCACTTCCGCAGATGAGGCAGGGGAAGAGATTATTGTAATGACAGAGGAGCAGCGCCTTTATTACATGAACTATTACGGGCTTGACAGGCCGCTGCACGAACAGTTTTTGGTATACATGAAAAACCTGATGAAGGGCGACCTGGGCAGGAGTATTTATTACAAAATGCCGGTCAGTGACGTAATAATGCTCCATCTCCCCTGGACTGTGTTGATTGTCGTGGGAGCTACGGTAATCAGTACCTTCTCCGGTGTGGTTCTCGGGACATTTTCGGCAAAAAACAGGAAAAAGGGGAGTGACAGAATTATGATGACGGGATTAATTGCCTTTGCAGAAATTCCCTCATTTCTGCTCGGGCTGATTCTTCTTCTGGTTTTTAGCGTGTATTTCAGGCTTTTCCCGCTTGCAGGGGCTATTACTCCCTTCGCGGACTATAACGGTCCTGCAGAACAGGCCTGGGATATACTGTACCATGCTTTCCTGCCTGTCGTGACCCTCTCCCTTTCCCAGCTGACCGGGGTGTACCTGCTCACCAGAAATACCCTGATTACGGTGACTACAAAGGAATATATAAGGACTGCCCGGGCCAAGGGGCTTGGGGAAAAAACCGTATGGAACCGCCATGCACTCAGGAATGCCCTGCTTCCGGTAGTGACAAGAACAGGCTTTATGATCGGGATAATGATGGGGGGCGTTGTACTTGTTGAGACTGTTTTTTCTTATCCCGGCATAGGGATGACGCTCAGAAGTGCTGTGGTCGGCCGGGATTATCCCCTGATCCAGGGTATTCTCCTGGTAATTGCGGTCTCCATACTTGTCTGCAACCTGCTGGTCGACAAAATATACGGAAAACTTGATCCGAGAGTCGTAGTATGATAAAGGATATTGCTGCCTATGGAAACGCCGGAATACTCTCACTTATTCAGGCTTTAAATATTAACGGAATTCTCAGCAGTATAGCCAGGAAATTTCCTAAATTTAGTACTGTAGATAAGACATCCTCTAAATTTCGTGTTATAGCCGGGATATTTTCGAAGTTCAGTATCATGACCGGGACATTCTCCAGGTTCAGTACTGAAGGTAAAATTGGGATCCTTGGCATTACCTGTATCGTTTTAATGGCAGTTTTTGCTCCTGTGATAACAATGCATCCTCCTCAGAAAATCACAGGGGATTCCCTTGAAGCTCCCGGGCCCGGACACATACTCGGAACCGATGAACTTGGTATGGATATCTGGTCACAGATATGTTACGGGGCAAGAATGAGCCTTACAATAGGGCTTGCAGTAGGTTTTGCGGCAGGTTTTGGGGGAGGAGCTATCGGAATACTTGCCGGGTATATTGGAGGGTACGTTGACCAGGGGCTGATGAGGGTAATTGACGTGACAATGGCTCTTCCGAGTTTTCCTCTCCTGATTGTAATATCCGCTTTTCTCGGACCGAGTATTCTTAACGTAATTCTTATCCTCTTTCTTTTCAGCTGGGCCAAACCCGCACGCATTGCGCGTTCCCAGACACTGTTTTTAAAGAAGAACAGCTACATTATTGCCGCCCGGAATTACGGGGCAAAACCATTCTACCTGCTCTGGAGGCATATCTTTCCAGAAGTCATGCCTGTTCTGCTTGTGCTCATCATCGGCATATCCTCCCATGCAATCATAGCCGAAGCGGGGCTTGCCTTCCTGGGGCTTGGAGACCCTACTTCCAAGAGCTGGGGGATGATGCTTAATCATGCAACCGGTTTCAGTTCGATATATTTTACTCCATACTGGCAGTGGTGGCTGTTGCCCCCGCTGTTTATGCTTATTTTCCTCCTGCTCTGTCTGGCATTCATAAGCAGGGATATGGAAAGGATACTTGATCCGAAATTAAAGATAAAGAAAGGGTTCTGATTAGGAGAAGGGTTCTGATTAGGAGAAGGGTTCCGATTAGGAGAAGGGTTCCGATTATGAGTCTGCTACAAATCAAGGATCTTAAATGTCACTACCTGACCGATACTGATACTGTCAGGGCTGTCGATGGCATTTCTTTTGAAATCGAAGAGGGAGAAATTCTGGGTATTGTCGGAGAATCAGGAAGTGGCAAGACCACTGTTGCCCTTGGGATCATGGGGCTTTTGCCGGAAAATACAGCCATTTCCGGGGAAATTCTTTACAGGGAAGAGGAAATCTCTTCTTTGCCCGAATCCGGGATGGACAGGTTAAGATGGAAGGATATTGCAATCGTTTTCCAGAACGGCCTGGAGGTGATGAACCCTGTTATGAAAGTAGGGGTCCAGGTAACGGAACCAATGATAAGGCATCTAGGTATCAGCCCGGAAAAAGCCCGGAGTAAATGTGCCGAACTGTTCCGGACTGTAGGCCTCGACCCGAAATGGATGGATTCGTATCCGCACCAGCTTTCCGGGGGTATGAGGCAGAGGGTCCTTCTGGCAATGGCTCTTTCATGCGATCCGAAATTACTGATTCTTGATGAAGTTACTTCAGCCCTTGACGCCTTTACCCGAAAGGAGATCAGGGACCTTCTGGTTGACCTTCAGAAGAAGAACGGGTATACGATGTTAATGATCTCTCATGATATCACTTTTGTGTCATCCGTGGCGTCCAGGATTGCTGTCATGTATTCGGGAAGGGTTGTGGAAAGCGGCCCTGTAAGGGATATTCTCGTATCTCCCCGTCATCCTTATACCAGGGGGCTTGTCCATTCGACCCCGGATATTTTCGTTTATAAAGATTTATGGGGAATTCCCGGGGATGTGCCGGCCGGGGATGGGTTTAAGGGCTGCCCCTTCAGCCCGAGATGTACACAAAAAATCGATATATGCAGTAAAGCTCCCCCTGTCCTGGTGCCGACAGGAGGCGGGCGGGAAATTGCATGCCATAGAGGAGGCGTAGCAGGCCTTCTGGAAGCCAGAAACCTGAGCTTCAGGTATCGTCTGCCGAATGGAGAACATCTTCAGACAGTTGATAATGTCAATCTGGAAGTGAGAGAAGGGGAGGTCCTTGCACTTGTCGGTCAGACCGGTTCGGGCAAGTCAACCCTTGCACATATCCTTGCAAACGTAATAAAACCCGAATGCGGAGAGGTCTTGTTTATGGATGGGAATGTCAGCGGGGGAAACTACGGAAACAGGTTCAACGGCATCCAGATAGTATTCCAGGACCCATTCAGCTCAACCAGCAACAGGTTTACCGTGCTTGATGCAGTCAAAGAGCCTCTTTATATCAATAAGATCGGGGCCAATGGTGACAGGCTGCAAATGGTAAAAAATGCCCTTGAACTGGTTCGTCTTCCCACTAATGATAATTTCCTCCGTAAATATTGCGGGGAACTTAGCGGCGGGCAGAGGCAGAGGGTTGCACTTGCCAGGGCAATGGTTATGGAGCCAAAACTCCTTATTGCCGATGAGATTACTTCGGCCCTGGACGTCTCAACCTCTGCAAATGTATTGCGCCTTTTAAAGGGCCTTCAGAACAGGAGAGGGTTTGCAATGATATATATTTCACATGACCTTTCCCTGACCCTGAAGATTGCTGACAGGATAGCCGTTATGAATTCCGGAAAGATTGTAGAGATGGGGAATTCCCACGATGTGATGCTTTCACCTTATGATGAGTATACAAAAAGGCTTGTGGGTTCAAGAATAGGGCTTTGCTGTCATAATCATTGAGCAAAACCAATCTTATTTATATAATATATAAACTTGCACTGTTTATTTTTGTCAATGGAAGGTGAATTTTGAAAGATGAATTTCTTAAAATTGTTCAAAAAGCTCGGTTTGAAGGTTTGTTTAGTTTGAAGGTTTGTTTATAGTTCTGAACGTAAATGGTTACACTTATATTATAACCACGGAAGACACAGAAAACACGGAAGGTATGTGCCTCTATTTCCTTTATTCCGTGTTTTCCGTGCTTTCTGTGGTTAAATTTTCACTTGAGATTGGTGAAGGAATTTGGGTCATTGACTATAGTTTGAAGGTTCTGTTTGATATGAGTGCAATAATTGTCAAAGAGCTGACCAAAAAATTCGGGGAATTTACTGCCGTGGACAGTGTCTCATTTTCGGTTGAGCCCGGAGAGCTTTTCGGGCTTTTAGGCCCCAATGGTGCGGGAAAGACTACTATTCTCAATATGCTGACCACTCTCCTTCTTCCTACGGCAGGTGATGCCAAAATCGCAGGATATGATCTTAGAAGAAATCCTGGTGAGGTCAGGAGTAATATCGGAATAATATTTCAGGACCCTTCGCTTGATATAGGGCTTACCGGAAGGGAAAACCTTGAATTTCACGCCATGATGTACAGCATCGGTTCGGATGAACGGAAAAAAAGAATCCGGGAAGTGCTTGATGTCGTGGGCCTGGCTGAGAAGGCTGATATTCTTGTAGAAAATTATTCGGGCGGGATGAAGAGGCGGCTTGAAATTGCAAGGGGGCTTATTCATTATCCGAAGGTTCTGTTTCTGGACGAGCCTACTCTCGGGCTTGATGCACAGACAAGGAGATCAATATGGGACCATATCAGAAACCTGAACAAAAATTACGGGACATCTGTCATCCTCACTACCCATTATATGGAAGAAGCCGATTACCTCTGCGACCGCATTGCGATAATTGATCATGGAAAGATAATTGCACTCGATACTCCCTCAGGTCTGAAAAACTGCCTTCGGGGGGATTGTGTCAGCCTGACTATTGAGGGAAGGGTTGAGCTCATTGCTGATGCCCTCGAGGAAAAAGAATGGGTAAAGGAAATTGTTCCTAACGGAAAAACGCTTGATGTTATTCTATTGGATTATGGGAAAAATATTCCTGACATTTTCCAGACTGCCGGAAATCTGGGTATCGGGATCAGTTCGATAAATTTCAGCAAACCGAGTCTTGAAGATGTTTTTATCCGCCTGACAGGTTCGATAATACGGGAACAGGAGGGCAGCAGGCAGTCAGCCCGGCGGGACCGGATGAGAAGGAGGATGCTCCGATGATTCAGGGAAGAGTTGTATATGTGCTCTGGCGGCGTGAGATAATAAAGTATTTCAGGGCGAGATCCAGGATAGCGGGGGCCATTGGAATGCCGGCTTTTATGCTGATCTTTCAGGGTATGGGCTTTAGAAGAGTGGAATTTCCAGGCCTGCCCGAATCTATAGGATATTTTCAGTATCTTGTGCCGGGTATTATCGGGATGACCCTTCTTTTTACGGCTGCTTATGCAGGTATGAGTGTCATAATGGACAAGCAGTTCGGATTTTTAAAAGAGGTTATGGTAACCCCTGCAAGCAGAGTCTCTATTGTTCTGGGGATGATCTCAGGAAGTGCAACCACATCGCTCATTCAGGCCCTTATTATTATGATGATGTCGGTATTACTTGGTTTCAGGCTGCCTTTTCTTCCTGCAGTTCTGTCCTCTCTCTTGATAATGATTCTTATATCGATGATCTTTATAAATATAGGGTTGATTTTGTCCTCCGTACTGAAGGATTTTCATGGGTTCAGCACGGTTATTAATTTTATTGCATTCCCTCTGTTTCTTTTATCCGGAGCTTTATTCCCGGTTTCGAATTTGCCTGCCCCGATAAGGACTCTGTCTTATTTTGATCCGCTGACGTATGGTGTGGATGCTTTGCGGGGAGTACTGATAGGGCATTGTGAATTCTCAATTGTCCTGGACGTAGGTATCCTTTTAATACTGTCGGCCCTGATGGTCTGCGCCAGTGCTTATTTTTTCCGGAGGGCGGAGATGGTGTAGATGTATTTTTGTTTTTAAACCGGAATAGAAAGGTTAGACTGCTGTTCAAAGATTGCTCGGGGAAGAATCTGGCAAAATATAGAAGATAAGTTATGAAATAAACCAATAGATGGTCCTCTTGAGCGCAGCGAAAAGGACGGCGTACTCCCGAGGCGCAATTCGGGAAGGACACCGGGCTCCCGAAGCGGAACTCGGGTGATTGAAGGGGCCGTCGCAGAAATATAATAAAAAAGTTATGGAAAACCGGCTGTTTGAGTGAAAATCGTTTAAAAAAAGAGATTTGGGAGTGCAATTTCTTATTTTTCATCAATTTTAGGGAAAAGCCGGGCGCTGGCGCGACCGGGGGCTGCTGACGGGAACTGGAAATAGTGAGGGCCGCCGGCTTTGAGCTGATAAATCCAAAAACGAAGCCAGGATATTCATACTAAGATTCTCAGAAAACAGGGCGGCCAGAATATTGTATCATACCGTTTTTTTCCCGCACGCAGTGCGGCTATAGCAGGAAATTACTGAAAAAGACGAAAATTAAGCAAAAACCACACAACCATAAATTCTAACGGCTCATTAAACTCTTCAACTCCCCCGAATCAAAAATAAAGAGGCATGTCAAAGGTTGCCTGGGGAAGTGGCGGGCAAATATAAAAAAGAAGTTATGAAACTTAACGGATAGTCCTCTTGAGCAAAGCGAAAAGGACACCGGGCTCCCGAATCGGAATTTGGGTGAGAAAAGCGAATGATGATGTTGGGGGAATGGACACCCGGATATTGGGGAGTGGGGGTATTGGGGGTGTTGAAAAGAGAATTAAAAGAGGGGTCATGAAATGACCTTCCCGGATGCCCATATTATAAATATTCATAATTGTATATAATAGTAAAGGAGTACGGAAATTAGTTGTATATTATGGAAGTACTGTGAAAGTTCTTACTGTGCACGGGAAAATATGTTCTAAAAGTGGTCAATTGAGCGGTTAAGTCAAAGGTAATCTTTCAATCAAATTGAATGGATCAACAATGGGTCAGCAATAGGTCATAAACGTGCCAGGCGACTCAGTTCCAAAATCCAGTGATGGGTGTAAACTAAAAAATCACTGGATTTTGAAATTTGTTGTGATCCTTTGAACACGGCCTCTTGATTGAAGTCTTTAGATTCCGAATATTGAGTTTGATTGAAGAACGAATTCTTCCTGCAAATTCATTGATCCAATCAAAAAATGCAAAAATCACTAGATTTTGGACCAGAGTCTCTTCCCGCCTTCGGAGATAAAAAGTAAATAGATATCCCTACCATAATATCTGCAATAAAGGGGTGACAAAATGTTCTGCTACCAGTGTGAAGAAACAATGAACGGGGAAGGCTGCACAACTAACGGCATGTGCGGTAAGAAAGGGGAAGTCGCAGACCTTCAGGACGATCTCATCTATGTGCTTAAGAGCATTGCATTCTACAACCAGAAAGCAAGAAAGGCAAAAATATCTGAAAAGAGCACTGATGAATTTATGCTCGATGCACTGTTCTCAACCATAACGAATACCGATTTCAGAGCGAGCGGAATTCAGGACCGCATTGACAGAGGATTCAAGGTTCAGAATGAGATCAAGCAGAAACTTCTGGATAACAATTTGCTTGATGAGAACGATCTTCCAGAGATCGCAACTTTGACCCCGGAAAACCTCAAGGAAAGGAACACCGGTGTACTTGCAACAGAAGACGAAGATATCCGATCATTGAGAGAACTGTTGATTTATGGTATCAAGGGAATTGCAGCATATGGACATCATGCTATAATGCTTGGAAATTCCAATAAGAAAGTCAATTCGTTTATAGAGGAAGGCCTTCTGGCAACCACTGATAACAGCCTGACCGATGAGAAACTCATCTCATTGGTACTAAAATGTGGGGAACAGGGTTTTGATGTAATGGCAGCCCTTGACGCGGCAAATACCACTACATTTGGAAATCCGGAACCTACACAGGTCAATATTGGAACAAGAGGCAATCCCGGTATTCTCGTAAGCGGTCATGATCTAAAGGACCTGAAACAGCTATTGGATCAGACTGAGGAAACCGGTGTAGATGTCTATACTCACGGTGAGATGCTGCCTGCAAATGCATATCCTGAATTTAAAAAGTACGAACATCTGGTAGGAAACTACGGCGGATCATGGTGGAAACAGAGGCAGGAATTCGAGAGCTTCAACGGACCAATATTACTTACAAGCAACTGTATAGTCCCTCCAAAAAAGGCCTACCTTGACAGGTTATACACTACAGGGTCCGTAGGTTATGACGGTGTCACACACATCGTGGCTGAAGATGATAAGAAAGACTTCTCGGCCATCATCGAGCAGGCAAAGACCTGTGAACCTCCGGTACAATTAGAAGAAGGGACTGTCATGACCGGTTTTGCTTACAACTCCGTACTGTCTAATGCAGACAAGATCGTTGATGCCATCAAAGCAGGCAAGATAAAGAAGTTCATTGTCATGGCAGGTTGTGACGGACGCCACAAGAACAGGCAGTACTACACAGATTTCGCAGAAGCGTTGCCCAAAGATACGGTCATACTTACCGCCGGATGTGCAAAATATCGCTACAATAAGCTTAACCTTGGGGACATTGATGGAATTCCAAGGGTACTGGATGCAGGACAGTGTAATGATTCATTTTCACTGATCATCATTGCACAGGGACTTATGTCCAGGCTTGGATTTGTAGATGTTAACGAAGCCCCGATCTCGTACAATATCGCATGGTACGAACAAAAGGCAGTCCTTGTGTTGCTTACCCTCCTGAGGCTTGGAATACAGGATATTACCCTTGGCCCGACACTTCCAGCCTTTGTCTCACCGAATATCCTCAATGTACTGGTGGAGAAGTTCAATATAACACCGAACAGCACCATAGAAGAAGACCTGGAGAGACTCTTAAAATAAACCCTTAAAAATGGAGACAAGGAAATATTAAAGACGTTTCAAATGAAAAGTGTCGAATTCCCAAACTCCCGGAATACCGAAACTATATAGCAAGAGACCATAAGTGCAGTAAGTGCAGTCAGGCCGTCATAAAAAAAATTCCATAATAATCTTCCCCAACTTTGATTTCGTAAAAATCTTTTTCGTCAAGGAATTCAGCTGTTCGGGTCCACTCTTCCGGACCCGTTTTAATAGGACTCCCTGAAGCTTCTATTGCTTCATTTAGCGCCGGGTATTCGTTAAGTTCTTTTTCAGTGACGACCGCATATTCTTCAGGCTCAAAGTCCAGTTTCTCAGCCTCGATCCATTTTGCACTGGAATGGCTCTGAGTGCTCAGGCCAAAAAAACCCACTGAGATAAGTAAAAGAGCGGCAAAAGAGGCAGCAAATGCCTTCAATGCAAAACCGAGCGAGCGTTCTCTGGAAAGGACAATCCCCAATGCGAGCAGGGCCAGGTAAATCAAACCCATCAGATAAATTGACATTGGGGCATGGACCCCGCTCAGCACAAAGCCACTCAGGAAAAACGTAAAAATCCCCAGGAAAAAGAAAAGCACATATTTGTCCGCTTTACTGTCCGAATCATCCATGCAGGCGTCAGACCCCCATACTTGTTCCCATACTTGTTCCCATAATTATTTCCATAATTATTTCCATACTTATTTCCACTTCCCACAATTATTCCCACAAGGAACAGGTAACTTAAATTCCTCCAATAAAAACTTCCCGTAATAATATACACACTACGTATTTGCTATTTTCTCCGGCCTTTTCGGAATACCCCTGAAGCTTCCTTAGTAGTTTCAAATACCTTTAAATGGTTTGCAGACATTTTATATAAACAAAAAAATATTAATATATATTTAGAACGCCGGATCCGTGAAACGGGGGGTTGAGCGGATGAACTTCGGATTCCATATCAACAAAAAAGGGAACAAGAACGAGTATAAAGAAAAGGATTCATACCCTGGCAGCAGTCCTGAAACTCAGGTGTTCACCTTTGAAGGGGAGTTCAAAAAAGGGTTTTTGCTTCAAGGAGCGGCTCCTTCGATAATCAGGGCTTTTGGTGGAAACAGGGGAGTTATGGATTTAGTCTACTACGGGCTGACAGCTTTTACTCTGTGGTCGTCCGTGGTCCTGGCATTCGGGTACTTCCCGGCTTTCCTTGGAGAAAGCAGGCTGTACAGGTACCTGGTAATAGGGCTGGTTTTCGGAATATTCCTATTCTCCAAACAATTTGCAAGGATTATTGAGTACCACAAAGAGACCCAGTGCAGGAACTGCGGGATGAGCGCTGCCTGTGAAGAATTCAAAAAACCGATCCTTAAAAAAGAAATCAGCCCCGAAAGCATAACAATCACCCTAACCTCTTACTGGAAATGCGGGCTCTGCGGGTATGAAGATACCAGGACCTACCATTCAACATACAACGCGGAAGGGAAACGTGAGGCAACAAAAACCCTGGCTGACCCCGTGCCAGTAGAAGAAAGAAAAAATCCCTGACCCTGTTTATGCCTTATTGGAATGAGGGAAAACAAAATAATGTGGAGTAGAACAAAACCCGAAAAAAGTTCCGAATAACTCAAGGGACTTTACTCCTGAAACCCGGGAAACCCTGCTACTGAAACCCGGGAAACCCTACTACTGAAACCCGGGAAACCCTGCCCCTGAAACCCGGGAAACCCTACACTACTGAAACCCGGAAAAACCTACCCCTGAAACTCACGACACTCTTTTCCTGATACGCTCTTTTTTTACTTCGACCCGCTCATGTCCGCAGTATTTACATCTGTAGTAGCAGGTCTTCATAATTATCGGTCCGGTTTCAACGATATCCGGCTCACCTGCCTGCAAAAAAGCAAAAGCCCTGCCGCATTTTTCGCACTTCCTGACCTGATAGTAGTCCTCCACACCGAAAAGCACTCCCGAAATAGCCAGCATCAGCAGACCAACCAATAAATTTCCCACCGATTCCTGCCCGAAACCGAATAAGGCTGCAATCATACCGGCAATCAAAAACCCTGTTGCCATAAAAACAAGCTTTGCCTCCCCAAGCCTGGAAACCAGATATTGAGACAGGGTCTCCATAAGAGAACCTTCCTCCCCCACACCAGGCCCCCTCTCATCGGAACATCCGCCTTCCCGGCGTCTCCTCTCCGACGCGGTAAATTTATCCTCCAAGAAGAACACCCCACTTAGAACAGCCGTTTCTAAAAATTAAGCTGGTAAAATCCCCCTATCGTGATATGTTAGTAATCAAACATAACCCTACCTTAAGAAGTCAAACACGAAAAAAAGTCAAACCCAAAAAGTACATCAAAAGCGAGAGGACTCCGGGATTTGGGCATCTGTTTAGAAAGTGGTGAGATATTGGAGTTGCTAAAAGAGGTGCTAAAAATGTGCTTTCTATAGCATACCTTTTCAGATGCCCATAGTCCACTTATTCTTTTCAGTATATAATATTAAAGGTATCCTGAACGATATCATCTATTCCGGCAGTACATTAAATTTATTTAATTGTTAAGAGGGTGAAACTCCTGAAATATATCCATAAAAAGAGCCCCGGACTTCAAAACCGACAGGAAATACGGTACAGGACCGGAGTTTTTCATCAAAGCGCATATTTCCAGCCGTCCTTTTTCAGCCCCTCCCTATGGGTCCTGTAATCCGGCATGAGCTCCTCAACCAGTGCCCAGAAGTTTTTAGAGTGGTTTTTTTCCTTAACATGGCAGAGTTCATGCACCACAACATACTCAAGCTGCTCGGGCGGGGCCATCATAAGCTGGAAATTTATCCTGAGGACATTGTCAGCAGAGCAACTCCCCCAGCGTCTTTTCTGGTATTTGACTCTATAGGAAGGAGGAGATATGCCCATTTTATCAGAATATGCCTCTACCAGCTCCCCGACTTTTTTATCGGCACACCCGAGGTACCACTGCCAGACCGCCTCTTTCACAGGAGCCGGACCCAGGAGTTCCGGCACCTTCTCCGGGATCACGACTTCAAGCACCGGACCTTCCAGGCCTGCCGAAAATACCCTGCCGCCGAAGGTCAGTTTTAGGGGGTATTCCTCCCCCAGATACAGGAATTTTTCACCATCAACATACCGCTTTTCAGGGTTAAGGTTCCGTTTTCCTTCGAACCCGTCAAGTTTTTTCAGGACCCAGCCTGCTTTCTTCCTGACCATCGTTCTGATAGTTTCAGGATCCAGCCCGGGGGGAGCCCGAAACTCAACTTTCATGTCAGGGCGGACAACGATTGCCGCGCTTTTCCGCCTCTTGCTGTAGATAATTTCATAGGCAATGGTCCTGCCACAGGCTTTGATACTATCGTTGGCTTTGATACTATCGTTTTTCCTCATAGGAGACCTCAATTCGAACTTTAGCTTCCATTCCTTTGCTGTCGTCCTCTTGCCGACAGGATACCATTAACGAGACATTTGAAGAAAAGTTTTTCCAAAGGGATAGAAAGGGAAACCCGGAATAGAGAAAATCTTGAGGTACTATATTCATAGATACAAATGTCACCATTTATAAAATCAATAGTATATAGATGGATTTTCAGAGTAGAAATTGTTAAGAGATTAGATGGAACAAGGTAATATTTCAGAGAACTATTATATATTTTCGAGTATAATATAAAGCACATTTCCAAGCAAAAAACCCATTCATGGAGAGAGGAGACTTTTAGATGAAATACAGCATGGGCATTGACGCGGGAGGCACATACACCGATTCGATCATCATCCGGGACTCTGACGGAAAGGTACTTGACTCGAACAAGGCGCTTACCACCTACCCGGACCTCCTGGCCGGGATCAGGAATTCCATCGACGGGCTGGACCAGAAATACCTGAAGGACATAAAACTTGTGTCCGTTTCCACGACCCTGGCAACGAACACTATCCTCGAAAAAACCGGGTACCCTGTGGGCCTGATTTTTGTAGGGGACTACGAACTCCCTGAAAAATTACCTGTTGACTACTATACCGTGGTAGCAGGCGGACACGATCACCATGGAGCGGAACTTGTACCCCTGGACATGGAAGCTGTGAGAGCCTTTGTCCGGAAACTCGGGGATACGGTATCGGCTTTTGCTGTCTCCTCTTATTTCAGCGTCCGGAACCCTGCCCATGAGCTGGCTATAAAGGAAAGCATCCAGGAACTTACCGGGCTTCCGGTGGTCTGCGGGCACGAACTATCCCTTGACCTCGGAGCCTACGAAAGAGGAGTCACCGCTTACCTGAACGCCCAGCTGATCCCGATTGCAGACCAGTTCATCCGCTCGATCAAGGAAGAAATGGAGCACAGGGGAATGGATGCCCGGCTGCTCATGCTCAAATGCGACGGGTCGGTGGTGGGCATCAACGAAGCCCTGGAAAAACCCATCGAATCCATCTTTTCCGGCCCTGCCGCAAGCCTTGTAGGGGCATCCCATCTCTCGGGCCTGAAGACCTGTGCCGTTATCGATGTTGGAGGGACCAGCACGGACGTCTCCATGGTAGAAGACGGGCTTCCCGAACTCTGTCCAGAAGGGGCAGTCGTTGGAGGCTGGCAGACCAAGGTCAAGGCCATCC
Source organism: Methanosarcina sediminis (assembly GCF_052056915.1). GTDB lineage: Archaea > Halobacteriota > Methanosarcinia > Methanosarcinales > Methanosarcinaceae > MTP4. The sequence goes on from NZ_CP195119.1 coordinate 771,646, forward strand.
GGATGGAGACATCGGCCATGGGCGGGGACAGCCATGTCTGGGTAAAGGGCATGAAAATCAACATAGGTCCCAGGCGGGTAATACCCCTCTGTGTGGCAGCTGTCAAGTACCCCGATTTTCTGGAAACCCTGAAAATGGGCAAGACGCCTGCTGCCCTCCGGCTTGAAGAAAACGTCCAGCCCACCAAGTTCTTCATAAAAACCGGGGTGGTGCCCACAGAACTTGGAACGTACGAAAAGGAGATTTTCGAACGGGTAGAGGACACCCCTACCTCTCTTAGCGACATATTCTGGAAGCTGGAAAAAAAACCGTCTCCCCACCTGCTTGATTCCCTGATTAGAAAACGCCTTGTCCAGGCAATCGGCTTCACCCCAACCGACGCCCTGCATGTGCTCGGGGAATATACCGCCTGGGATGCGGAAGCTTCAAAAGTGGGGGCAAAGCTTCTGGAACGCTATACCCAGACAGATTCCCTGGAACTCTGCAAACAGATAAAGCAGGAAGTCGCAAGAAACATGGCACTGAACCTCATGTCATATATCCTGAAAGATGTGGCCCCCCGGGAAATTGAAAAGATCATCCTCTCGGATAAATTTGCGCAGTTTAGGATGAAACTGCCTGTTGTCCTTATCGGCGGCCCGGTTGTCGCTTTCACGGAGGAGATAAAACAGATCCTCGACGCCGACATCGTGGTCCCGAAATACGCTGAAGTCGGAAACGCAGTTGGAGCCCTTGTAGGAAAGGGCATAAAAAGAGTTGAAATCCTTATTAAGAATACCTATGCAAAAGACCGGAAAAGACTTGTCCTTGTCTTTTCCCCGGCAGGGAGGGAAACCTTCGGAAGCTTCCCCGAAGCCCTGGAGCATGCGAACACCCTCGGGAAAAAACTCGTCATGGATTACATGACCGAAGCGGGCCTGGACAAAGGCCATGTCCAGATAAGCGTGGACAGAAAAGACATTTCCCTCAGCGAAGCAGGAACGGTACCCGTTGAAACAAAGCTTGTCTTCGTAGGAGTAGGTATGCCTAAAACCTGAAAGCAGGGCCTGACCCCCGGCAAATTTATATTTACCCTCATATATGCAGATATAATAAATATAGATAAAAATCGTAAAACGGGTAAAAACCGAAATTTCTGTTAAAATCAAGATTTCTATAAAAGCAGGTTTCTGATTCTGGAGCAAAAGAATTAATGGCCAATCTTATGGGATATTTTTATGGGACATTTAAACCCGACCCAACGGTAAGAATGGCTGTAACTCATAAAAATGGCGCACTAGAACAGTTTACGATGATGCATTCAATGGCAATACATTTGAAATGATGAATTTACTACAAATGATGAATTTACTGGATACATTCGAGAAAGAATATGCCGTGGATCAGAGATTACTGCAAAAAAGGATTCACAGAAAGGAGTTATTAAAAAATGGCATACAGTTTAGGCATTGACGCCGGCGGAACCTATACGGACTCAATTTTAATCCGGGACTCGGACGGCACTGTCGTTGGCTCGAACAAGGCACTTACAAGTTACCCTGATCCTCTGGAAGGAATCAGGAACTCAATCGACGGGCTGGACCCGGAACACCTGAAAGAGGTTACCCTGGTCTCGGTGTCCACTACCCTTGCGACCAACACTATCCTGGAAAAGACCGGGTTTCCGGTAGGGCTGATTCTGGTAGGGGACTATGAGATCCCCCGGGACTCCGGGATTGAGAATTATATTATGGTTAAGGGGGGGCACGACAGCCACGGGAACGAGATCAAGCCCCTTGACCTTGAGAGAGTCAGGGGTTTCATACTCAGGCTTAAGGACAGGGTTGCGGCTTTTGCGGTTTCTTCCTATTTCAGCGTCCGAAACCCGGACCATGAACTGCAGGTAAAAGCCCTGGTCAAAGAGCTAACAGGGCTTCCCGTGGTCTGCGGGCACGAACTTGCCCAGTCCCTGGGAGCCTACGAAAGGGGAGTTACGGCTTACCTGAACGCCCAGCTCCTGCCGGTAGCCGAAAGCTTCCTGGAAACCGTAGTGGGTGAAATCGAAAGGAGAGGAATTAATTCGAGGGTTGCCATGCTCCGCTGTGACGGCTCGGTCGTTCGCATGCAGGAAGCTATGAAAAAACCCATCGAATCGGTCTTTTCAGGCCCTGCGGCAAGCCTTTTAGGGGCGTCCTACCTTTCTAAACACGAGACATGTGCCGCAATCGACGTCGGGGGGACAAGCACTGACGTTTCCCTGATCTACAGGGGACTCCCTTACCTGAGCGAGACAGGAGCCGTTGTAGGGGGCTGGCAGACCAAGGTCAGAGCCCTCCGGATGGAGACCTCGGCAATGGGCGGGGACAGTCACGTCTGGGTCCAGGGCAGCAATACCAGTATAGGTCCCCGCAGGGTCATTCCCCTCTGCAGGGCTGCAGTACTTTACCCGGACTTCATGCACACCCTGAAAAAGCGCTGGATCCCCGACCGTCTGAAACTGAACGAACATATCCAGGCAACAAAATTCTTTGTCCGGACAGGGCGAAAACCCATAGAACTGAGTGGAGAAGAAAAGGAACTCCTGGCCCTGATAGGAGACGAACCCAAATCCCTGAACGATGTCTATTGGGACCGGAAAATCCTGCCGTCCAGACGGGTGATGGACTCCCTGATCCAAAAGCGGCTGGTCCAGGCAATTGGCTTCACCCCCACAGACGCCCTCCACGTACTCGGGGACTACGACGAGTGGGACTCCGAAGCCTCGGTCATAGGGGCAACCCTGCTTGCAAACTTTGTGGGGGTGGACAAGTACGAGTTTTGCACTAATGTAAAACGCCTCTTTGCCCGGAACATGGCAAAAGACCTCCTTGCTTTCCTGATGGAAGGAGTGGATAAGACCGAAATTGAAAAAGTGCTTGAAGGAAACTTCTTTTCCCGCTTCAAGGTGGACGTCCCCGTCGTGCTCCTGGGAGGGCCTGTCAGGGCTTACCTGGAAGAACTCAAGGAACTAATTGATGCCGAAATCCTGCTCCCCGAATACTCGGACGTCGGAAACGCTGTGGGAGCCCTTGTCGGAAAAGGCATCAAACGGGCCGAGATATCCATCCGGACCATGTACAGCGAGTCAAAGTACGACCTCAGGACAAAAGGGATCTTCGTATATACCCCGGTGGGAAGAAGGCATTTCCTTACAAGAAAAGAAGCCCTGGAATATGCCGAGGGCTTTGGGAGAAAGCTGATCCTTGACTACATGGCCGAGTCCGGGTTGAGCCCCGAGCAGATCGAAATCAACATCGAAAGAAAGGACATCGCAGTCTATTCTGGCGGAGTTCCCCTTGAGACCAAGCTCATTTTCGAGGGGATTTCGAAGTCCGACGTGTATGAAAAAGCCGTAGGGGAAAAAGAAACCGTGGCTACCTGAATGCCCGGTTTCTCCGATATTTTTAAATCCGGATCGTTCATTACTTAGATACTAAAAATGGTACCCACTTACCAAAGTTTATTGGCCGTACAGACACGGCTAATCTTCAGCGAATCGAGAAAAACATATGAGGAATTCACATGATCCCTAAGAAAGCTTTTCTGACCAAGGGCACCGGAGTTCACAAGGACAAATTAGCCTCCTTCGAACTTGCCCTTAGGGATGCAAAGATTGAGAAATACAACCTTGTAAGCGTTTCAAGCATATTACCTCCTAATTGCAAAGTTGTGTCCAAAGAGGAAGGCCTTAAAGAGCTAAGGCCGGGGGCTATTGTCCACTGCGTACTTGCCAGAAATGAAACGAATGAACCGGAACGCTTAACAACCGCAGCCATAGGCACCGCGGTCCCGGTTAATGAAAACAACTACGGTTATATTTCAGAACACCACTCCTTCGGAGAAGATGAGGAAACCGCAGGAGAATACGCAGAAGACCTGGCCGCAACAATGCTTGCCACGACTCTCGGAATAGAATTCGATGCGGATTCGGCCTGGCATGAAAGGGAACAGGTGTACAAGGCGAGTGGCCATATATTCGATACGATGCACATGTGCCAGACTGCAAGAGGCGCCAAAGGTGGGAAATGGACAACCGTTGTGGCTGCAATGGTCTTCGTAACAGAATTTACCCATTAAAATTGATTAAAAATAACTTAAAAATAACTTAAAAATTGCTAAAAATTACTAAAAATTCACTTAAAAATTCACTTAAAAATTCACTTAAAAATAACTTAAAAATTCACTTAAAAATAACTTGAAAATTCACTTAAAATAACCATAAAGGGGAAGTGAGAGGAAACTCAGAGCTTCCCCGGTCTCGGAGGCATGAAGGTCTGGAAAAGACCCGGCCTGCGCCTTCGTGACAGCCGGAATAATCTTTTTTTTCCGGGCAGAGAGATACTGCCTTTCAAGCTTACAAGCAGTCCTCCGCAGAGGATGAAGCAGCAGCCAAATAGGGTGTTTGCCTGAAGCGGGTCCCCGAGGAGTGTGCACCCAAAGAAAATGCTGCTTACCGGTTCCATGAGGCACAGTACGGCTGCGGTCTGCGCCCTGATGTGGACGATTCCGTTCATGTAGAGGAGTGTTCCGACTGCCGTAGTAATGATGCCCAGGGGCACGAGCCTCCCGAGATTCTCAATAAGCACTTCCCCGGGCACTGAAACTCCGAAGGGGAGGAGCAGGACCAGTCCTACCAGGGTGGACCACAACAGCTGTGAAGTGCCCGAATAATCCGATTTCAGGTGGTTGACGGTAAGGATTGAGCAGCCGAAGGAAAAGCCTGAAAGCAACCCGAAAAGCAAGCCCAGGAAATAAGTGCCTTCTTCCCCGGACGCCACGGTCCCAATGCCCATATGCCCGGGGTTTACCGTAAGCAGGATCCCGGCCAGGGAAAGAGTCAGAGCAATCATGCTTCGAGCCGTGATTTTTTCCTTGAGGAGAAACGGGGAGAGCAGGGTCACGTAGACCGGAGCGGTGTAAAGAAGGAGCACTGCTACTGGAATACTGCTGTACTTCATTGCGGAAAAGTAAGAAAACATGGTTACAGTGTTCAGAACTCCAAGCAAGAAGAGATAAGATTTTTTATTTCCGAGATGGAGGCCTTCAAACCTTCCTGCAGCTATCAGATAGATTAAAATCGCTGCAAATCCAAAAAAAAGGCGGTAAAAGAGAATAGGAGCTGGTCCCATCCCATTTATACCTTTTACAAATATTCCAACCATTCCGAAGAGAACACAGGACAATATAAGTGTTGAGGAAGGGTTATTAGTTTTTAAAACTGTTATGGGCATGATGCTGCATGAATAAGAGTTCCAGCATATATAATTTTTTAATATAATCAATAATGACAGATTAAAACCTAATTAAAGATACAATATGTGCTAATTGATTATTAAACACGATAATAATTATTTATTAGAAAATTAATGGTAATAATAAAGGATATTTCAAGATAAAAAGCAGTTAAAAAAGATATTATTAAGAAAAAAGAGGTTAAAATTAATATTATTAAAAAAAAAGAGGTTAAAATTAATATTATTAAGAAAAAATGGGTTAAAATGGAGATTAGTAGGAAAAAATGGGTTAAAATAGATATTAGTAAGAAAAAATAAGTGAAAATGGATATTAGTAAGAAAAAATAAGTGAAAATGGATATTAGTAAGAAAAAATGGGTTAAAATAGATATTAGTAAGAAAAAATAAGTGAAAATGGATATTATTGGAAAAAATAAAGTAAAAGTCGGGTTAGAATTTAAAAAAAGGAAAAGATGAAAAACTGAAAAAATCTTTCCAGCCTTAATCCGATTATTTCATTAGCGGAAACGACCCCTTAAAATTCATTTATTCATCATTCATTTATTCATCATTCATTTATTCATCATTCATTTATTCATCATTCATTTATTCATCATTCATTCATTCATTCATTCATTAAGGAATACCCTGCAGTTCTCAGGAATATCCCCGTTATTCCGCAAAATAAATCATTTCATTGGGCATCCGGGTAAGCTCATTGCTTTCAATCCCGGACCTTATCAGACTCTCGATCCGGTCCCGGGCATTCTTACGCGTGATTTTAATCCCCAGCGCCCTTGAAGCCTGGATCACAAGGTCGTCCAGGGGAGTCGAGTACTGGTTGTCAAGAACAAAGCGGACAGCCTCCCGGATTTCCTCGTCACAGATCCATTCGATCTTTGGAGGAGTGTCCCCTTCCCGCCTGCGGAGGAGGTATGCAGGTTCGGATATCGGCCAGAGGAAATCTCCCCTTACCCTGAACCTTTCCGCCTTTTCAGCCGAGGTGACGGCATCCAGGATACTCTGCTTGATCTTCCCAAGCATCCGGGGGATTTTGCACTGTATTTTTATCCGCTGGAGCAGCTCTTCCACATGGACAGGTCCTTCACAATCAACAATCTTTACCACAACAGCTTCGAGCTCTTCAGCCGAAATGTCCAGAATGCCGCAGGACTCCGAAAGCCCGAAAGCCGTGCAAACCGTGTAAACAGGCACCCTTGTTTCCAGGGAATCTTCATTATCCACAAGCAGTTTGCTGCCGTTCCCTTTATCCGGAGAAACTTTATCCAATTCCCCTGTATCCGAAACTTCGTATTCATAAGAAAGGAATTCAGACCCATTTTCAGGTTCGGTTTCGGGGCCAAAATCAGTTTCAAGTTCAAACCCGGGTTCAGGTTCAAGTTCGGGTTCAGGGCGAGCCCTGTATTCCGGGCCTGGAAAACCGGGTGCTTCAATTTCAGCTTTGATTTCAGTTTCAAACTCAACCCTTTCCCCGGTTTCAAACCTTTTTTCAGGCTCAAATTCGGACTCCTGCCCGGCAAGTTCCGGCTCAGCTCCGGGCTCATGTCCGGAAACAGGCTCATGTCCGGAAACAGGCTCAGAACCGGAAACAGGCTCAGAACCGGAAACAGGCTCAGAACCGGAAACAGGCTCAGAATTGGAATATGGTTCAGAATCGGAATATGGTTCAGAACCGGAAACAGGCTTAGAATCAACATCCGGCTCAAGTCCCATATCCTCAGGGGACCCGAAATTGTAGACAAAAGGCTTCCGTATCTTCTTTCCCTGGGCTCCGGACAGGTCAATGGGATCGATTTCCGGAGATGCCTCGAAAAAGTTCAACTTTTCAAAGTCCGGTTCAGGCACGAACTTTGCCTCCTTCCCAGGGACGTCTTCCGGGTCACACTCGTTTTCCGCTTCAAACTTAAGGAGTTTGCTCTTCCCGGACTTCCGGGAAGAACGGGGTTTCGAGGTTTCTGATGTAAGGGAAGCTATTGTCTCTGCTCTCGAAGTCAGTTCGGGGAGAAAGTCCCCTCCCACAGCTCCGTCATTTTCGAGTTCAAGCCCGGACACGTCAGAATCTTCTTCTGCCCTTTCCCCTGCAAAATACAGGGGTTCCTCTCCGATCCTGGTGATAGTTCTCTGCCCCTTATTATATCGGGTTTCAAAGACATCTTCATTTGATCTAAGTTCAGGAGATTCTTCTGATTCAGGCTCTATTTCGTTTTCCGTTTCGGCGCCTGAAGAAGTCCCGGCTTCAAGGTGTGCTGTGGAAGTTGACTCTTTCCCGAGATCTGGCTCTGCTGCAGACTCTTCCTCTGCCCCGGGATCTATGAATTCCACAGCTTCAAAAACGGCCCCTACTTCCATCTTTGCCGCCTCGAACTCCTTTCGGACCACCTCAAGCAGGGCAGCTTTGCTTTCCTTCGGGCGGAGGTACCAGTCCGTAGACCAGACCCGGTAAAGGTTCCAGCCAAGCCCTTCCAGGACCTGCTGGCGCAGGCGGTCACGGTCCCTGGCTACCGGGGAGGAGTGGTAACTTGCCCCGTCACATTCGATTCCCAGCAGGTACCTGCCCGGATAGCGGGGGTCGGGGACGGCAAGGTCAAGCCTGTACCCGGCACAACCAATCTGCCTGTGGATTTCAAAGCCGTTTTCCCGAAGGAAATCCGAGACTGTTTCCTCAAAGGGGGAATCAAATTCTTCCTCGCTTCCGGCAGGGGTGGGAAGCCTTCCGTTTTCCGCAAATTCAAGGAAGACTTTCAGGGCCCGGAGCCCGAAAGAGGAATTTTCGTCCAGGTGAAGGTCCCTTGAGGTGAAATTCGCAAAGACAACACACTTTTCCCTGGCCCGGGTGATAAGGACATTCAGACGGCGCTCCCCTCCTTCCCGGTTCAGGGGCCCGAAGTTAAGGGAAAGCTTGCGGTTCCCGTCAAAGCCGAAACCGACACTCAGCAGGATCACGTCTCTTTCATCCCCCTGGATAGTTTCCAGGTTTTTCACGAAGAAATGTTCCCCTTCCCTTGTACCGGAATTCAGGTCGATTCCGGGGTTGGCTTTAATGAGGACTTCGATCTCTTCCTGAATGGCTTCCTGCTGCTTCACGTTAAAGGTCCCGACTCCCAGGCTCTTATCCGGGTACTTGACCACATGCTCGAAAACCGCCCTTGCAACAGCCTTTGCCTCAACCCTGTTCGCCCCGCTCTTGCCCCTGTCGTAGACGGCGTCTGGCAGGTGCACGAATTTCAGGCCCAGACGCTCGTCTTTCTGCATGGGGGAGGGGTAGACATAGAGCCGGTTGTCGTAGAACTCCTGGTTTGAGACCGCAATCAGGGACTCGTGCCTGCTCCTGTAGTGCCAGCGCAGGGTCTTTATCGGGAACCCACGCTTGCAGACGTTGAGAATGCTTTCCATATCCCCGGCTGTCCCGTAGTCATCGGGTTCGGTTTCCGGGGTATCGATCACCGTATCGAAGAAAGCGGTTGGAGGAAGCTGTTTTGAGTCGCCCATGACCACGACCTGATTTCCGCGAAGCAGAGCCCCGACCGCGTCTTCGGGCCGGACCTGGCTGGCCTCGTCAAAGATGATCACGTCAAAACGGGTGCTCCTGGGGTCCAGGTACTGGGAAATCGAAAGGGGGCTCATCATGAAACAGGGCTTGATCTTCTGGACCAGGCCCCCTGCCTTTGTCATGAGGGTTCGGATTGGCATATGCCCCCGTTTCCGGTTGAATTCGTTAAGGAGAATCCCGGCTTCGGATGCCCGGGACGCCCCGGAGGTAAGTTTAGGGGTTTCCTCGTAAGCGGAATGGATGATCCTCTTCCGGTTTTCCAGAAGGACCTTCCTATCGAGTTCCGTGAACTTGTTTATCCTGCCTTCATGGAGTTCCCGGATAAACGTGGAAAGGACGGGCTTTTCCTTAAAGGCGTTGTGGAGGAGGGTTTCGGCATAGTTCCCCTCAAAAGCAGGAATCATGTCCTCAGGCTCGATTTTCCCTGCCTCGATATCCCCGACCATTGGGGCTGCAAGAGTGCCAAGCCCGGCTTTCCTGTACCCCAGGTACTGGCTCCAGAAAACAAGGGACGAAGTTTCGTTTCCCCAGCGGGAAATCCTGGATTTAAGCGTCCTCAGACTTACTTCTTCAAGCTCTTTCCCGAACATCTTCCCAAAATCAGCCCCTATACGAGACCCGAAGTTTCCAGAGGACTCTATAAAAGCCTGTTTCGCCTCGAACACCGCTTCAATAGCAGGCTCGAATTCCCCGGCTTCGACCCCGGCAGTTACAAGCCCGAATACCTTATCCGTGAATACGCCCTCAGCCACATATTTCCTGAATGGGATGATCCACCGACCGTATTCTTCAAGCAGGGCCGGGTCGCTTTCAAAGCCCTGCCAGTATTCCCCGAAAAACTTCTTTCCTTTTGTCCCTACAGCCTCGAGTTCATACTTGCGGGTCTCACACTCGGAGAGGCAGGAGAGGTCAAGGAGGAGCTTGCTGTCTTTTGAAGGGGCTCCGAAGGCATAACAGGCTGTAATTTCTTTTTTCAGTTTGCGGTACTTCGGGTTCAGGAATTTCAGGAATCCATGGGACAGTTCCTCGAATTCGGAAGTATCAAGGTCAAAAATCGAGGGGTAAAAAGTTTTTTCCACAAAGGAGTGCAGTTCCCTGTACTGCCTGAGTTTCGAAACCAGGGCTCCGGCTTCGGCCCTGGAACTTTCGGACTCCCATTCGCGGTTCTCCAGCATCTTTTTGTCCAGGGGCTTTGAGGCGGCAACGAGTTTTGCGGCATTGACCACATCCGAAAGTCCTTTAAGGGAAGCTGGCTTTGACGTTCCGGAAAGGTCGTTCAGGGCCTTGATCGCTTTTTCCAGGACTTCAATGGTTTCGGCGCATTCCCCTGCAAAGGGTTCGAGTTCCTCACAGTCCTGGGGAAGCACCAGCCCGGGTTCGCAGCCGTACCAGGGATTTTTCCGGACAGGCCCAAGGACAGGCAGCACCTGGCCCAGCTTTTCCAGGACGGACTCGGCTTCAGTCCAGGCATCGAGGCTCCAATTTTCGGTCTCCTCGAATTTGAGCCCCGGCATTTTCCTGTCTTTTGCTTCGAAATAAGCCCTGGCCTTTTCCCTTACGCCGTAAAGGGTGTAGAGGCTGGAATAGAGCTTTCCTTCCGGTTCCCCGAGAGTCTTTGCATACTCATTAAGTTCCTTTTTCAGCTTTTCCAGTTCATTGATATCCCTGTCAGGGCTGATAGCCGCCGGAGCTGACCGGTTCAAGGTCTTTGACAGCTCTTCGAGTACCGCTTTTTTCCGGGTCTTGTGGCTGTGGATTTCCAGGCAGAGGTCGCCCAGGCCCGCAGCGTCCAGCCTGCTCTTCACAACCAGGAGGGCGGCCATCTTTTCACTGACAAAAAGGACGCTCTTCCCTATAGCCAGCAGCTCGGCAATGGTATTGGCAATGGTCTGGGACTTTCCGGTCCCAGGAGGCCCTTCGACCACAAGGTCCATTCCACTTTTCACATCCTCCGTAACAGAGATCTGGGAAGAGTCGGCGTCCAGGATATGGTAACTGTCTTTTGCAGAGAGTTTCAGGTCCACGTCCTCTTCCAGAAAACCCGCTTCGACGCTTTCGGGGTCTGTCGGATTGAAGATCCTCTGTACCAGGGGATGCTCTGCAGGGGACATGTCCTCGGGCCAGGTGGCAGGGTCCAGGTCCTTATACATGACAAATTTCCTGAAGTTGAAGAAGTCAAGGCAGACTTCGGGAAAGACTTTCCAGCCAGGTTTTTCAGCAATTGCCTTGAGGACGTCTTCCAGATAACTGTCAATGCCTGCTCCCTCTTCCGGCATCTCAAACTCAGAGAGTTCGATTCCGAGCTCTTTCATCTTGGCCTGTAGGGTAATCGAGGTAAATATCTCATCTCCGGTCCACTGCAGACTGAACTTACGACCTTTCCCGATCCTTTTCAGCTCGACCGGGACCAGGACAAGAGGAGCTTTCGGGTTTTTCACGGAAGACCTGCTGTCCCCCCACTGCAGGAAACCGAGGGCCAGGTAGAGTACGGGGTAACCCTGTTCCTCAAAAATGGAATTTGCCTGGTTATGGACATAGAAAAGTTTTCTCTCAAGGGCTTCACTGTCCTCGGGAACATCCAGGAAAGGCTCGAAACGGGAAGAAGGAGCCCTGTTTTTTTCATCGGGAGTGAAGATTTTCCCGATCGTCTTAAACAGCTTGCTTTCCCCTTCGGGACCGGCATCCTCTCCAGCCCCCCCACCAGCGGATTTCCTGCCTTTTCCGGGCCCTTTTTTTGCCCTGAATTTCATCGACTTTTCCTGCAGGACAAAAATCTCGTAGATCTCTGCAGGCGTTTTTCCCGTGATCGAAATGGTCCGTCTCTGCGAAGGGCGGTAATTGAGAAGGTTGTTTCGAAGGGAAAGGTCAAGCAAATTCTGCCTTAATGCTTCCAATTCCTGAGCTACGTCTACCATAGAAATACCAGGCCCTGTTCACATGATCAATGAATATTTTTCATGTAATCAATGGATGTTTTTCACGTAATCAAGGAATGTTTTTCACGTAATCAAGGAATGTTTTTCACGTAATCAATAAAATATTTTTCACGTAATCAATAAAATATTTTTCACGTAATCAATAAAATATTTTTCACGTAATCAATAAAATACATTGGGATACTGGATAAGAATACAGGATGATTGCTAATAAATTTTGTCAATGTTACGCAGGGAAAATTACGGGGAGAGAAAAATACTCCCTGTTCCAAAAAGAAAGTTTTTTCCGGAAATAATTTCTGCACCTCATCTTTTAAATTATTTTTTAAATAAAACTTTCTATCAATATATCCGCCAATCATTCCAGTAATACATTCAAGTAATTATTCTCAGGTCTTTAACTTACCGATCTTTACCTGCCCGTCTTCCTGCTATTTACTCCCGGTTTTATCCTGCCCTTTCCCGGAACGCCTGAATAAGCCGGCTGGTTTTCCGAACGGTGAAACTTCCCCCCCGGAAGTCCCTTCGGCAGCCTCCTCCCCTTCCAGGCTCACCAGGAATGAACTTGAAAGGATCAGGGCACAGCCCAGCAGGGTGCTCCGGTAAACAGGGTCATCGAGGATAAGATATGAAAAGAAAATGGCACTCACCGGTTCGAGCAGGGAAATGATACCGGCGTTCTGGGCTTTCACGTGCATAAGCCCCGTGAAGTAAAGGATTGAACCGAGAGCGGTGATCATCACCCCCAGGAAGAGTAGCAAGGACAGGTTTTCGAGCAGGGAAGAAACAGGAGCTTCCAGAGAATAAGGGAGCAGGAGCACAAGGGTCACGGCTGTCGAAAGGAAAAGCTGTTCCAGGCCCGAATATTCGTCCCTGAGGTGCCGGGAGGTCATGATGATACAGGCATAGAAAAAACCCGCCGAAAGCCCCATCGATATCCCGAAGAGATAAGCAGAACCAGCGATGCCCTCGCCAAAAGAGATGTTTCCCGGTCCCACCACAATTGTCACTCCGGCAAGGGAAAAGACTAGAGCTGCAAAGCTTCGTATATTCGGCTTCTCCTTCAGGAAAAAGGGAGCCAGAAGAACCACGTAAATAGGGGCAGTGTAAAGGAGCAAGGCGGAAATCGAGACATTGGTGTAGCGGACAGCCGTGTAATAAGAAAGCAGAACCCCTGCCTGCCAGACCCCGAGGAGGAAGAGAGCTTTTCGTTTTCCCTTCAAACGTGTCCCGGAAAGCCGGCCCGTGGCTGCCATGTATGCGGCAAGGAAAAGGAACCCAAAAAGAAGCTGGTAAAACACCACCGTCCCTGCAGCCATGTTCCTGACGTAAACGAAAAAGATGCCTGCAAACCCATAGATGACGGATGCCGCAATTACCTGGGCACTGGCTTTCAGGCGATGAAGCTGCATATATTTGGTTCCATGATATTTGGAGATAAGGGTTCCGTCAAATATAGTTTCGACTGAAATTAAGCACAAAATCAGATTTAAAAAAATTTTCCCCTTTCTTGAAGGAGTTTTTCTAGGGCTGATTTAACTTCTTCCTTGAGCACTACGACATTTTGGAATCGTTTGTATTTGAAGGTGTCGAGATCAAGCTCATTTAGAAGTGCCTTAGTCCCTTGCTCTCGTTCTATATTTCTTTCACCTTTGATGAAAGCAAGAATGGGGAGATTTCTTTCTTTGGCATGGCGGTATTCTGTGTGAGTAATCGTAATTTCCCCTACGTAAGTACCTTCCTTCTCGCCGACGATAAGTAGATAAATCTGACAGCTATCAAGAGCATTCAGACAACCCTCCAGTGTTTTTTCAGGAGAAGCCGGTTCATATTCGTAGAGCAAAGGGGTATAATATGCCGAAAGTTGAGTACTTTCTATGATATCCTTAACTGTTGCGCGCTCGTCTTCAAGCTCTTTTTGCACCGAACTAACAAATATTTTATATTTTGAAGTTTCCATTTTATCTAGGATTTTGAGTTCTTTGTTCCTCATAAATTCATTTTCCGATTTTAGATTATCTAGATTTATTGATGGCAGATCTGCTTTTCCGGACTTAATAAGTTTTAGAGTGCTAACCGTGTTAGTTTGAATAGATTGTCTTGAACTTCCACAGGTACAACAAAAATTAGAACTATTCAAACTTTTACATCTTTGACATTCCCACCTTTCTCCATAAAAAATATGGCCACATATTGGGCAATAAGAATCTTTATGTTCAAGGGTTGATCCACATATTACACATATTTTATCCACTTTAATCACCGAATTGAGGTTCAGATTTACTTCCACAATCTGGACAATAAAATGAAAAGAGTTTTCGATTGCACTTTGGACATACCCTAAAACCTAAATAACATAAGTAACGGTATAGAACAGACATAGCTTCTAATGAATTAGTGAAACTTATGTTCATGGGATTGGAACCAAAAACATCAAACGTTTCAATCATTTCATAAGAATTTCCATCTTCTTCAAGAGATCTTATGAGTAATTTGAGCTTACTTTTGTTGCCCATATAGGACTTTGAAAGCAAAGGCCACCACCCATGAGCCTCTTGAAAGCTGACTATGTAAGAAATCAAGTTTGTTATTTCCTTTGAAAAAGGAGAATAAATTCCAGCCTGCTTTAAACAAGATCGTAATTTTGGATTATTCTTACCACAGTCTATCATATCAAGGAAAAAATCTGCTATTAAAATAGCACCTCTGACATCTGAAACCGGCGATAGGTCGCAATATTGATCTCTACCATATGTATAGGTAAGAAATTTATCCTTATTTAGTTTCAATATGCAATATTTTATGATGTCTGAAAGTAAATCATTGGCTAAATCATCTTTCAATTCTTCAGGGATTTTTTCATAAGATAAGATCAAAGACTTCCCTATATGGATAGTAACAGATAGTGAGCAATCTTCAGTGATTTTGTTACTGTTTCCTACAGTCCAGCTATTCCATAATCCGTCATGTATGTAACAACCATCACTCTTAGGGGATTTCAAAATATTAGGATTCTGTTTCAATTTTAAAGAGTTCAACCAATCTTTGTATAACTTCTCAGAATCTAATCCTTTTATTTTACAAAAAGAATTGAAGTTGTCCGAGATAGAGAGATACGCAATTATTTGAGAAGTAACTTCAAGATTTAGTTTCAGTGCATTTCTATCCTGTATTTGTGGAAAAGCTAAGGGATAATTACTTGCCGTGGCCCAACCGGAGTAAGTTTGATCAAAATTTTTTGATATATAATTCAGCAGGTGAGCATTTATTCTAGTGTCAAACACTTGATTCATCAAAGAATTTATTGTACCACAGTCTTCTGAACTGTGATGGTTATAAGGCATTGCTAATATTGGTAAAATATCTTCTGCAAAAGATAACATACAGTGATCTTTAAGAATACAATCAGAGCAAAAAATCCACAGATGATTTATTTCATCTTTATGAACATTCTTACCCTCTAAGATTTTCATAAAGAGAGATATTCCATTCTCTAAGTTTATTTTTACGTCATTTTCGCTTTGTCCAAATATTGGTGGTAAGAATTTATTGTAATATTTTGGAGAAAACATACCACTTTTATCTATACAAAATGCAAGATACAATCTTAAACGGTATCCTTCCCAATCATATGTAGAATTTAGAATATCATAGGCAAATATGTTAAAATTATCTGATATTCTCCCATCAAAAAAATAATTTCCACGTAATTTACCCAAGAATTCAATATAATCTCCTAACAATTCCTTCTCAAATTCTCTCCAGTTTATATCCTTATCTTCCATTTGTTTCATTTTTAATATTCTTTTGATAAATGATAGAACCTCTAAATTTTGTAGTCCTCTATCAAATGAAATAAGACATTCTCTATAGATGTTAATATATTCCATGCATAGTTTCCTCCATTTCGTTCAGAATGTCTTTTTCCATTGAACAGCCCCCACAAGCTGTACAGCCTCTCTGTAAATCAGGAAACAAACCCCTCTCTTTAAGCAAATCTGCGGCTTTCTGTGAAATTGCAAGATAGTTCTCTGGAGAAGTAGGTGCCATAGTATTTAATAAACAGTTGTCGTAAGGTTTAAATGGAATGACTGTAGGTATCACACCTATTTCTGTCATCAAATCTATACCACGAAGTGTATCCTCAATATCTTCAAGGCCTACTAACAATACAGAACTAACATTGTTTTCACCAAAAAGTTCAACTGAGTATTTCCAACATTCGATATAATCTTCTAATTTTATAGAAGATTTCCCAGGACAAATGTAACATCTTTTCTCTTTGTTGAATATCTCAAGATTCATGATTATTGAGTTACAACCTACGTAATATAAATCATCTAAAAACTGTTTGCATTTAGGGGGAACCAACTCTACTGACGTGGATAAAGTTGAAACGTTCCTTACAGACTCAATAATTTTAGTATATAATTCGATTCCACAATCATTTTGATTTAGTGTAGGACCACTTACTCCTATATCTGTGTAATTTCCACTTTTAACAAAAAACTCAAGGGCCTTTTCAGTTAATTCAGCATTAAAATTATAATTACTAAACTGATAAGTACAAAAACGACACTTATTATCTTCTTTAGAATATACACATCTTTTAGTGGTTGAGTAAAACAAAGTAGTTTCACTATGAGGTCTTAAATTTTGTAATATCGGTTTTATATCTTCAGGAACATTTGAAGCTACTTTCACAGGCCTACAAACTGCAACAGGATCACCAAATTTATATAATAAAAACCGATCATTCTCATCATCCGGCTTCAAATGAAAAGGAGAATTTTCTTTGACAAATTTTTCATTTACTGGAACATTAACTATAGTACGATCTTCGAGATTGATTGGTATTCCATGAACATATCCACTTTCATTAAAGAATGGATTAAATAAAGTTGCTTCATAATTAGGATGCACACCATAACATAAAAGCTCAGCTTTTATTTTCAATAGATCGATTCCAAAAGAAGAGAGTGTCACAATTTCACCTAGCCCAAAATATGATTAAGAAAAGTACACAGATGCTAAGAATGTCTTCGTCTGGATTCATATGGTAAATTAAGCGTCGAAAACATTCTTCATTGAGTATATATAATTATCTTTATTTTTTTCCACAAATTCGATATTACTTACTACTCTATCAATGAGTGAATTATTTTCAAAATATTTCTCATTTTCCAGAAGCAAATTATAAGATTCAGTGCAATAACATGCATTTAACTTATTTACATTTTCAAAGTACGTACTCCAATCATAAGTTTCTCTTAGCATTCTTATATTTGACAAAATAACTTCAGCACATTGAGAGCAACTTCCCCTCATATTTTTGAAAGAATGTGCCTCAGGGGCAGGTGGCCCTCCTACAGGATCAGCTATCATCCAGGGAATGTCTAATGCATTCTCTCCATATTGGTCATATAAAATATCCATCAATTTTAATACTGTTCTAGGTTCAACAACAAAATGTCTACCATATGAAAAAAGCAGATGATCCACTGTAAACTCTTTAAAATTTGAAATCATTAGTACTGGTAAAACATTATTGTGCTTCAAATATTCAATGCTCTGTCTGACATCCATAACTATTTCATTTTGAGTCATAGAATGTAAGCCAGCAAAAATAAACGCTCCTGGTCTTAGCCCGAGTTTTTTAATAATATTAACTGCATTTTCAAACGCTTCAATATTTAGGTTTTTGAAATATAATAGCTCTCGACTTACTTCGTTCACCGATTCAAACCCCATTAGAACAACAGTGTTTAATTTACGCAAAGAATCTGATATTATTGATAGTTCACCATTGTTATAAGAGTTAATTACGTCTTCGGCATGGGTTTCAATGAATAGCTGAAGCTTGATTCCATTTACTTCTGCACCTTCAACTATTTTTTCTACAACCTTTCGTCGATATTCAGTGGATATCTCATAGTCACTGAAAAAAGAACCTGTGAGAGTAATAGCCACTTTGTTTAGATCTGAGGGGTATGCTTTTAAAAATTGATTCTCTAAAATTGTTTTGTTCACATTGTGAAATATGAAATCAACTTGTTTTAGCAAATATTCATAGATGACATTTTTGTCTTTCAGAACAGGCGGAACATTTGAATAACCACAAGGAGTGCAAAAGCCCTTCTCACTCCTTAAGCAATTGAATCCATGAAGGATATACTCAGGCCAAGGCCCTATAGAATTTTCAACATTACCTCCAAATGGAATATCAGGTGTTACGGGAGTAACAAATTGACTGCCATAAGCTTTACGTAGGGAAATGTTTATTTTTGCAATTTTATTTAGAAGGTTAGCATTAATATGCTCCATTAACTGTATCTCCAAATCTTTTTATGCATCTTAATATATATTAGTTGAGATAAGCTCTCATGTTAACCATTTTAGTGTGGCCTGGGTAATTTAGAGAAAAACTTGAAATTAATAACTCCAAGTTTTTTAAGAGTTTGCATTTTCCAGAAATTTTTGAGTTGAATGAAGAAGTCATAAATAAGGACTCGTCACAGAAGAAACTCTGCATATCCGCTTGGACATCCTGATTTTCAAGATCAGAGTAGCCACTCGAAGTTATAATTTAATAATAAGTTGTATAGGTTATTTTGCTGAAGATCCCTAAGTGGCCACACCTATTGAACCAATGAAGTTGGGGTGTGGGTAAATGGACCATCAAGGAGCCATTGATATAATCCTATAATTTGGAGACAGCACTATTTTTTTACATTATTAGCTTGCCTTGTGGAAAGGCTGTATTTATCAGTAGAATGCTGTTAAATATCCTTAGAGCCCGCAACGGAATAAACTATGCAACATTTCATTCACAGTATATTTTGACTGGCTCGATTGACCTTGGGAATTATCCGTTAAAATTGTAAAATATAAGTGTATGTTATTTTATTGCAACCCTTTGATTGACTGGTAGAATTTCATATATTCTTCTTCTATCGACTTTTTACTTTCAACCTCTCCCACATCCCTCGCGGAAATTTCAAATGAGTCGATAAAATTCATATTAAATATGTTAGAAAAATTTTTAATGTAATCAATAACAGTGCTCCGAGAAGCATCTCCCTCTTCGTCGCTCAATTGCCCTACAACTATCAGACTGACATTTTTTCCTTCCAAGTTGTCACATATAGGATTTAGGCGATCCAAGAAATTTTTTAGCAATGCAGGGATGTTATCAAAGTAAACAGGCGTGGAAATAATTATTCCGTCACATTCTTGTAAATTCATATAAACTTCGTTCATATCGTCATTAAGGTGACAAAAACCTTCCTCCTGTTCACACAATAAGCATCCATCGCAGTATTTTATGTTCATATTTCTTAGCCCATAGAGAATGACCTCATTACCATCTTGTTTGATTAAATTTGAAATCTTCTCTAATAACCACGAACTATTCCCATTTCGCGGACTTCCACATATCCCAACAAATTTCATAAATTACATTCCATCTTTATTCTTACTTTATGATTGATATATCAGTAATTCAACTAATTTATTAAGAACTTTCTTTTGTGTTACAAGTAAAAAAAACTAAATAGTAGTTTTTAAACTTTTTCTGATCTTTCTCTACTTAAAATAAGCCATAAAATTTCATCCTAACCTAGTAAATCAATCAACTCATTTTGTGAAAGTTGATCTAGGCAGATGAATAATTATAAAATCAAAGGTGCAGAGCGCACCCCGCAGCAATCTACGTGACGTTCAGCTGAAATAAAAAGTCTCAAACCAAAAAGAAGCTGGTAAAACACCACCGGCCCTTCAGCCATGTTCCTGACGTAAACGAAAAAGATGCCTGCAAACCCATAGATGACGGATGCCGCAATTACCTGGGCGCTGGCCTTTACTTGCCGGGATTCCATGACCTGCTCAATACGGGGTTTAATTAAATAATACTTTCCTGAGCGTGCTGAAAGTATCATCCTGAGCTTCCTGTTCTCCGCGGTTTCCGGAATACTCCGGGAGGAAATATTGGAAAAGGAAAAGAGGGAATGTGAAAAAACGTACCATGAACCCCATATTTAAACAAAATACACCTTTAAATTTAGCAAGAATCCCCGCAAATATGTGTATAAAAACAATTTTATAAAATTGTTTCGATAACATTAAATACTGTCAAAACAATTATTTATATGAATAGGCAAGTGCGGAAACGGAGAACTAGGGGCGTGTTTGGGTCCTTTAACGACTATCATCACATCACCCCCAAACACGCCCATGACCTTCAATCCACACAGCTTTTTCAACCTTGATTAAAGAGAGACAAAAAATAGAAGCCCTGACGGAATTTGCTGTCAACTTTTCTGTCTGCCTTAGTTGTTCTGTCTGCCAAATAAGAAGCCATCTAAAAGATCCTTCCTTCCCGGCAGGGCTTCCAGGTTGCCTTTCATCAATGCCCCTTCTTTGAAATGCTTTTTTGAAGTACTTTATACGATTGGCACTCAGTGACGTGATTTATCCGATTTGCTAAATACTTTGATGTGATTTATCCCATTAGCTAAATACTTTGATCCGGCTCTTTGAAATATTCAATTTCCAGATCGGCGTGTAACATTAACCAGGGCTTCAAGTTTCAGCGGTTCTGTTTCTCTTCTTCACTCCCAGCACCCTTACGACCACCATGCTGATCTCGAAAAAGATAACCATAGGAATAGCCACCATGACCTGGCTGATAACGTCCGGGGGCGTTATCGCAGCCCCTGAAAACAGGAAGATGATATAGATGTGCTTTCGGTAGGTTACGAGAGTTTCATACTTCACGAAACCGTTCCGGGTAAGGAAGGTGAGCACGATGGGAAGCTCGAAGATCAGCCCGAAAAGGGCCGTTCCGGCTGCTGCAAAGGAGATGAACTTGAAGACCGAATAGGTCGCTGAAATCCCTGATCCTGCTGCGTTCAGGTAGAGGTATTTAAGGAAAAGGGGCAGCATTATAAAATAAGCGTAGGAAGCCCCAAGGACGAACATTACAAGAGCAGCAACACTTAAGAAGATAAACTGGCTCCGCCTGACAACGACCGGATTCCTGAAAGAAAAACGCTGTGAAATACCCCTGTATATGTAAAAGGCGATAAAAGGCAGAGCTACCAGAAGCCCGATAATTAAAGAGAGCTTTAGTTTGAGCATCATCACTTCCAGAGGAGTGACATAGACAATTTTTGCACCTTCCGGGAGGAGGTCTTCTTTCATCCTTTCAATCAGGGGTCCCGTAAACTGGAAAGACAGCGCAACGCCCGAAAACAGGACTGCCGCGATTAATACCAGTTTTTTTCGCAGGGTCAGCAGAATTACGCTTAAACTTTCAATAGCTTCAGACATATGGAGTACCTTTTTTTCAACGCAAACGCGATTTTATCGTTTTTTACCCACTTTCTTCCTAATTGTTTTTTGCCCATACCCCTTTTATAGATATTTACCCACTTTTTCGTCCCGTTCCTTTCGTCACCTTCTTTTTTTCCACTTTCTTTTGTTCTACACCATAGCTCTGTAATTATCCATGAAGGGGACATCAAGAATATTCACTGGTTGGTTTCAGGAGTAAATGTAATATTCTGTTCCGATATTAATATATTTATTTAAGTGCAGTGTAAAGACAGTTATCATGAATTCTCATAACCCCGGAAACCAGACCCCTGCCGGAGAAGCCACCGGCCCCGGAGAAAGCCGCGGATTCGAATACGATTCCGCAAACGCAAAGGCCCCGGCATACGCAAAGAGGTCACCAACCACAACCGCTTCAGGGGTTCTAGGGGACATAGAAGAACCCGTCATGGCCCACCTGCATGAGCTCAGGAACCGGCTGGGGATCGTCCTTATCTGGCTTTTCCTGGCAATGATGCTTGCGTACCCGTTTTCGGAGAAGGGAATGCTGCTCATCTGGAGTGAATTCATAAGCCCCGAACTGGACATGGCAGTGTACTCCCCCCTGGAATGGGTCTTTGCCAGGCTCAGGCTCTGCCTGGTCTTTGCCCTTGCCGTTTCCATTCCTCAGATTTTCTACCAGCTCTACAGGTTCGCAGGCAAAGGGCTCTATCCCCATGAAAAGCGCTTCTTCCTCAAAGTAGTGCCCGCTTCCTTCCTGCTCTTTATACTGGGGACAGCCGTGGGCTACTTCCTGGTCCTGCCGGTGATGTTCAAATATGTGATCTTTTATTCGGGAGACCTGGCATCAGCCCAGCTTTCGGTCCACAACACCCTTTCGGCAGTGACCACCATCCTTGCGGGTTTCGGAATTGTTTTCCAGGCACCCCTGCTGGTTATCTTTGCCGTGAAAATGGGGCTTGTAAAGTACGAAACCCTTAAAAAACAGAGGCTTCTGGTCTACAGTGCGATCCTTGCCCTTTCCCTCTTTCTCTCCCCGGACCCGACCTTCATTGCACAGTTCCTGGTCGCCTTGCTGCTGGTAATCCTCTTCGAATTCAGCCTGCTTCTGGTCCGGCTCTTTTGAAAGCCGGAAAAATCGTTATTTTCTTTTGAACGTCAGCAAATCCAGGTTAAAAAATGCAGGTCCAGCTCAAAAAGCCGAAATTCGTTCCTTTTGCAAGAATTTTTATATTTGATGGGTAATAATGACCGATAATGATAGGGTCCACTGAACTGATCGCAATTCTCATCGCTGTCCTCTTCCTCTTCGGACCCCGGAAACTCCCCGAGCTTGCAAGGTCTCTCGGGAGTGCCGTAGGGGAATTTAAAAAAGCCCAGCGTGCGGCAGAACTCGGGCTTACCGACTTTGATCCCTACACACGGAAAGTCAGGCAGGAGGGCAGCCCCGGTGAAAACGGGGAAAATAAGGATAAAGAGGAAGAGGAAAAGGAAGAGGTAGAGGAAGAAAACAAGAAAGAGACCAATTCCGACCTCGGAAGCGTGCTGGAAGCAAAATCTTCCCTCCCGGAAAAGGAAGGAAAAGGGGAGAACTGAATTTCCGCCGAAAACAATACGGATTTTCGAAGCAAATGCTGTTCAAAGATAAATCCAACAGCCAAGCCAGCAATCAGACAGAATACTAAATATGATTAAGCCAGATACTATTATGGCTATCAGATAATCGTTTATTGAAATCAGATAATCTTCCGGGAAGGGAGTATTATCTAAACATAATAATATAAAACCGTCAAATAATAAATTAAAAATAGAAACTTTATATATTATAAAAAAATCCTTTCCCTACATAAAGGTCAGAGTAACTTTTAAGATCAGAATAATTTTTTAAGATCATTTTTAAGCTGCCAGAACCCCAGTACTCTTTAAGAAAACGAAAAACTTGAGGTCTAAAAGCCATGCTACCAATAGGCACAAGTGAACTGATACTGATATTTGCAGTGGTTATGCTCCTTTTCGGGGCAAGCAAACTACCGGAACTTGCCAGGTCCATGGGAGGTTCGGTGGGAGAATTCAAGAAAGCCCAGAAAGAATCCGAACAGTCCTTTAAGGAATTTGAAAAATCCATAAAGGAGCCTACTGCTGAGACCCCGGCTGCAAAGACCAAAGTCCAGGAAACTGCCGAAAAGCTGGGCATCGACATCAAGGGCAAGACCGACGATGAACTTCTCGAAGAGATACAGAAAGCCGCCGAAAAGCCCAAAGAGGTCGCAGAGCCCTGAATAAAGAAACTTTAAACTTTAAACTGAAAACGTTAAACTGAAAACTGCAAGTAAAAAAAGCCGGATTTCTTTTTGAAATCCCGGAGTTTTTTATCTCTTTTACGCACAGCCCGGAATACGCAAGAACACGGGGTAAAGGCTTTCAAATCCAACATTTTCAGAGTTCGTGCCTCGAACCCGCATACTCACAGACAATCGGGATCTTTTCCCAGCACCTTCAGAGTTCGTATCTCGAACCCGCGTATTCTCCCGTAATAGGGATTTTTTCCCCACACTGCGGACAGGTCTTTTCAGGGGTGATCTCGTATTTCTCGATTTCGAAGAGCCCGCGCTGAATAAGCATTTTTCCGCAGTTCGGACAGTAGGTGTTATCGTACTTGTGCCCGAAAACGTTTCCAACATAGACGTAATTCATCCCCTCTTCGCTTGCTATTTTGTAAGCCAGCTCAAGGGTTTCTACGGGGGTCGGGGAGAGGTCCTTCATCTGGTACTGGGGATGGAAGCGGGTGAAATGGAGAGGGGTGTCCGGGCCAAGGTTTTTGTAGACCCAGCGGGAGAGTTCCCGAAGCTCGTCAGGGGAATCGTTGCGGGTGGGGATGACCAGGTTCGTGATTTCCACATGGAGCCCCAGCTTCTTTGCAAGGACTGAGGACTCGAGCACGGGAGCCAGTTTAGCGCTCACGACATCGTGGTAGAATTCTTCGGTAAACGCTTTGATGTCAATGTTTGCGGCATCAAGATAAGGAGCAATATTTTCAAGGGCTTCGGGGGTCATGTACCCGTTTGTCACGTACACCGTTCCCAGACCCGCTTCCTTTGCAAGTTTCGCGCCTTCATAGCTATACTCGTGCCAGATAGTGGGCTCGTTATAGGTCCAGGCGATTGACTTCGACCCAGACATAAGCGCCCTTTCCACCAGGTCTTCGGGAAGGATGTCCTTTGTATAGGAATCTTCCACACAGGTCTGGGAAATCGTCCAGTTCTGGCAGTGCTTGCAGCGGAAGTTGCACCCGACGGTCCCCACGGAATACGCAAAGGAACCGGGGTAAAAATGGTAGAGCGGCTTTTTTTCAATCGGGTCCACGGCTTCGCTGGATACGGAGCCATAGATCAGGGTATACAGGTCTCCGCCCCGGTTTTCCCTTACCCTGCAAAAGCCCCTTTTTCCGGGCGCTATTTTGCACCTGTGGGCGCAGAGTTTGCACTGGACCTTATCAGCATCGAGTTTCTCATAGAACATGGCTTCACGAATCACAGCAATCCCCGGTTAGAGATTGTTTTTTCCATAATTATAGTTAAGCCCTGGAAAAAGAAATTAATTGGAGCTGAAAACAAAATTAAAATCTACAGAAATTTATTACTCCGGCTTTTCAAAAGCAAAACCCCTTTGCTTCATAATATACAAAAAGAGAAGCAGGCCCAGCACATTAACTATGATCATAGGAAGAAGGCTGATTCTGACAACTCCGAGGATATCATCTAAAGGTGCGGGGTAGACCAGCAAGGGAAAAATAATGAGGATGTGGAGGCATTCTACCAGGGTTCCCAGGAAGAGGAGTTTTGAATAGCTAAACTTTTGTCTCCAGTAGATTGAAAATCCTCCTGAAATAAGCCCGGCAGCTACGGTAGCAAAAACGCAGGGGACAGCTGTCCAGCCCCCCTGGGAATAGCGGTACATTCCTCCAAACGTTCCTACAAGCCCTCCCAGTACCGGACCCCCCAGGAGACCTGCAATCATCGGCCCAAGGTCCCGGAAATTGATAAAGATATCATCAACTGGTATGGCACGCATTGTCCCGTAGATGGAGAGCAGGCCAAAGCCCATGACGAGCCAGATCCTGCTGCTGGCTGATAAATTACCTTCCACAGCTGCCCTGAAGCTTTCCGTCCTGCTGAAGAGGTAGAGGGAAAAGGCAAAGACAAGCACCCTTTCAAGGAGAGGGATAACGATATTGAGCAGGGAGGCGTCGTTCGTTACTGCAAGGAAAATAAGCACTGAGGCTCCAAGAGGCTTTATCAAATTCTCTGTATCCGAATTCGGAAGAGCTGTACAAAGATCCCGGCGAGCTGAATCCAAAATCCGATGAGATGAATCCGAAATCCAATGAGCTGCATCAGAACCCTGAAGGGTTGCATAAGAATCCGGATCCGAATCCGGGGCAAAGTCAACCTCATCTTCCGGAGCATTTTGCCCCCGGTTAACGTAAAGGAAGAGCATAAGCCCCATTACGTTAGTAATGACCATGGGCAGGAAGGAACTGCGGGCCACTTCCAGTAGCTTTTCGAGGGGTAGAGGGTAGAGGAGCAGTGGAATCAGCACAAAAATGTGCAGGGCTTCCACAGAGGAGCCCAGGGAAATAAGCCTGGAATAACTCAGTTTTCCTCCCCACAACCTGGAGGAGTACCCGCCAATCAGGCCCGCAGCAATACTGGCCACGGCACAGGGAAGAGCTGTCCAACCCCCCTGGGAATAGCGGAAAAAACCACCCATAAAGCCCGCGATTGCTCCTGCAAAAGGCCCGCAGGTCAGGCCTGCGAGCATAGGGCCGAGGTCCCTAAAATTGACCAGGAGCTCGTCCACCCTGACCGCCTGCAGCGTCCCGTAGATGGAAAGGAGGCCGAAACTCAGGACCAGCCCACCCCATTCCCGGAGGGAAAGGCTGCCTTTCAGGGCTTTTTTTGTCAGCCCCGTGACGGAGAGGAAATAGAGGAAAAAAGCCACGACGACGAAGCGTTCAATCAACTGAATTCCGATTTCCAGAAAACTTTGCTCAAAAATAAGAAAAGCAAACACAGAAAAAGGAATGAGCAGGGCTTTTACTGAAGACTTGAAGCCCCCGCATTCCAGCCCGTCGGAAGAGAAGTGGCTTTCCAGGGAAAAACCCTGTTCATTCATAATATACAGAAAGAGGCTCAGCCCGAAAGCGGTTGTCAGGATCATGGGAAGCAGGAAACTTCGGATAACGGCAAGTATATCCTCAAAAGGCGCAGGATAAACCAGAAGCGGAAAAAGCACAAGGAGATGGACAGCTTCCACAAACGCTCCGAGCAGGATGAGCCTGAAATAATCGAGCCTGCCTTTCCAGCAAAGTGAGACGTAACCTGAAAGGGCTCCCGCAAGGACGGTTGCAACTGCACAGGGAAGAGCCGTCCAGCCTCCCTGAGAATAGCGGTAGAGCCCCCCGATAAGGCCTGTAAAACCTCCGATAAGGGGGCCGCCCATTAGCCCTGCAATCATCGGTCCAAGGTCCCGGAAATTGATAATGGCCCCGTCAAAAAGGACGGACTGGACTGTCCCGTAGATTGAAAGGGTCCCAAAAACCATTACGACCAGTGCTTTGTCCCCAATTGAAAAACCATTTACAAGGGCCTTTCTCATGCTTTTTGAGTTACTGAAAAGATATATGACAAATGCGACCACGGTTACCCTTTCCATCAGCGGGACCCCGAAGAGCAGGAATTTCTCTTCTTTGAGGAGGGCGACAAAAAGAAACAAGAAACTGCCAGCAACCATTAGGAGCCGCCAGAGGCCCGAGCCCCGGGCATATTGAGGGAGCTTGAAATCAAGATAGACAACCATGAAACCGATGAACGCGAACATAATGGAAGCAAGAGCTGAAGCCCAGGTCAGGATACCTACCGGGTTTCCGAAATTGAGAATAAGAAAGATGACAGCTACAAAAAAGGTGATAATCCTCCTGTACAGCGCCATTTCGTCTCTGGAGCTAAGCCCCGTTGAACTAAGGATCGAAGCAATTGCCCGGATTCTCCCGTCCACCCCGGTAAGAATGAGAGCGACAAAAACCGTGTAGGAGGTAAAAAAGAACACCTGTACACCGTGCGGCACTCTGGCCAGTGCAAGGCTGATTCCTGTAAAATAATCAATGTCCGAACCCGAAAAAAGCCCAATTGTCATGAAGGCAAAAGAAAATAATCCAGTAATCCCGAAGGCCAGGCCCTGGCTGAGCTGGACATAGCGGAAATGCCGGGAAAAATATTCCTCCCCGTGCTGGTCTCCGATTTTTTCTTTAAGCCATGAGGAGTAGAGTAAAAGTGAAAGGCTCGAACCCGCAGCTCCCAAAAGCCCCATAACCGTTACCAAATCCTCCTTTTTTAGGGCAGGAACAAAACCTTCGGATACGTAGCCCATTGGGACTCCGGTCCCGAACAGGGTGTAGAGAGTCCCCAGGATAATCAGCACCGCACATAGGGAAACAATTTTTTCAAAGAGGGAATAGGAACTTTTGTAGAGGAAGAGGACTGACAGGAGAATTGTTCCGATGGAGACCATTTCACTTGAAAAAGGACCCTGGAAGAACTGAACAAAGGAAGTCCCCGCAAAGAAGGCTATCCCCCCGAAACCCAGCAGTTCAAGTGTATAGATTGACATGATGAAAATTACTTCCCAGTTTCGCGGACCAGGCACATTCCGAAATCCCCTGAAGATATCTTCCCCCCGGGCAATGGTGTACCGGGAAAGGCCTTCCGTAAGGCAGTATTTGTAGACCAGAGCCACAGCAATAACCCAGAGCATCCTGTACCTTGATGCTGCTCCTGAACTGAGCAGATCAGGATAACTGTCAACACTCATATGAACAGCCAGAATCATCGAAGGCCCGAGAAAAAAAAGAAAATCAATCAGAAGCGGAGCAAAGTTCCCCATTTTCTTTTGCAGGAAACCGAATGCAGGACCAGCAGACCTTGATTTCATATTAAAAAGCTTTAGATAATTTATCCTGGCCAAATGGAGCACCCGACTGCCGTAAACATAATAATATTTTGAGAAGATCCTTATAAATAATATATTTAAACTTAATAAAGTAGCATAATAGTAATACTATTTTAAAGCAGTTATGCTCCATTTATAGGGGAAACTACACCAATTATTTTGAAAAAAATGAAAGTTTTTAAGCTCCCTACAACATGTTTTTAAGATGAATTTAGAGCTATACCCAAAAAAAATAGATTGAAAAAACTTTGAAGAAAATTTAAAAGTGAATATATTAATTGAATATATTAATTGAATTTTTAGTCGTATTTATCCGACTTTCCTGGCAAACACCATCCTTGACCCTTCTTTCATATCCAGGGTCCTGAAGACTTCAAGCCCGTAATCACCCAGCATCCCGACATATTCATTGAAAGGTACGCTGTTTTCAAAGCAGTATCCTGTCCCTCCTTTCTTCGTGTCTTCAAAGGTCCAGAGATTCCAGTCCAGGTTGAAGAGGGGATTTGATTCCGTATTTTCTTCCGGGACCTGTCGGGTTACGAAAACTCCTCCTTCATTCAGGGCTGAAGCGATTTTTGGAATAAGTTCCGGGACCTTGCCACCGGGGTTAAAGGATGAGAAGACCAGGTCGTACCCTGTCCCGAGTTCGTCCTTGAAAAAGTCCCCTGGAATTACGTCCACGTTGGAAGCCCTGTATTTTTCAATGTACTGCTTCGTCTTTACGGTTACCGGGGGAAGGTCGAATACGAAAGCTTCAAGTTGCTCGTTAATTTTTGCAAAAGCAATGGCATAGAGCCCGTGCCCTCCTCCCAGGTCCAGAAGTTTCCGAACATTTCCGAAATCAACATTTTCCATGACCGTCCTGACGGTTTCCTGGAGCAGCCCGCAGCGCGCATTTTCAGCCATGCAGCTAATAACCTCCCCGAAAAACGGACCTTTTTCAACAAGTTCCGGCCCCTTCCTCATAAGCTCGGGCAAACGAGCCCAGAGCGCAACGTTCCTGAACTTTTCGGAAAGGTAATGCTGCTGGGAAAACGGACTATCTTTAAGGAGATATGCAGCGCTAAGTTCCGAATTCACATACCAGGGGAAAGCCGGGCTTTTTTCGGCTCTTTCGTCGTTCTCTTTTTCCCGAAACCCTTCTTCAGCTTCAGTTTCAGCCTCATCCCCAGCTATCTCCTCGAAACTGTCCAGAAGCCCAAGCCTTACGAGAGCTTCGCAAAAATGGGGAACTAACACGGGGTCGCAACTCAGTTTTTCGGCAATGTCCCCTGCCTGAAGAGGGGTTCTTAGAGCCTCAAAAACCTCAAGTTCAAGAGCCGTTTCGATTAGCCTGTACTCTTTAAGTCCCCTAATCGAGTCGTCCATGAGCTTGAAGAAACGGTCTGCACCCGGAGCCGGGGTATCCATAATATCATCATTCACTTTCAAGTTCAATCTCCTTTTAGCGCTTTCTTTTTGTCCTTGACCTGAATTTATTGGAAAATTATTGGAAAATTATTGGAAAATTATTGGAAAATTATTGAAAACTTATTAGAAACATATTAGAAGCATATTGGAAATCACATGAAATCAACTATTTTTCCTCCCTCCATAACCGCGATCTCATCGCTCATCCATTCAACAACTTCCATGTCATGCGAGATAAACAGGAAACTGATCCCGTAGTCTTCCTGAAGGCTTTTTAGCAGAGAGAGGATCTGGGCCTGGACAAGGGGGTCAAGCATGGAAGTGGGCTCATCCGCCACAATGAACTTGGGCCTCAGCCCCAGGATCCGGGCAATTACCACCCTCTGCAGCTGTCCTCCGCTGAGTTCCCCAGGGTAACGAAAAAGCAGTTCCTCATTCAGGGAAACGGCATCAATCAGTTCCAGAATCCTGTTTTCTTCAGCTTCTTTTCCGCAGAGCCCGTGAATCCTTAAAGGCTCGGCAATGCAGTCGTAAATCTTCATCTTCGGGTTCAGGGAAGATTCAGGGTGCTGGAAAATAATCTGCATTTCGGTCCCGAGCTTTTTAAGTTCCCTGCCCCTCAGCCTGGAAATGTCCCTGCCCTCGAAAAAGACCTTTCCCCCCGTGGGCTCCATCAACCTCAGGACTGTCCGGCCGAGGGTTGATTTGCCGCAGCCGCTTTTCCCGACAAGCCCCAGGGTTTTGCCTCTTTCAAGCTCAAAACTTACATCATCAACAGCCCGGTTCACCTGCCTGCGAAAGAGCCCGGAATTGTAATACTTTTTCAGGTTCTCGACTTTTAAGAGCGTCATTGTGTATCCCCTCCCGTATCTTGCCCTGCCTCCTGCCATGCATCTTGCCCTGTCTCTTGTCCCATCTCTCGTCCTGCATCTTTTTCATAGAGCAGGCATCTTACCTGCCTTCCCCCCTCAAATTCCAGGAGCTCGGGCCGGGTTTTCGGGCAGGCTTCTATCCGGAACTCGCAGCGGGGGTGGTACCTGCAGCCGGGAGGAGGAGAAACAAAACTCGGGCTCTGCCCGGGGACGGCACGAAGCCCCTTTCCGGGCAGGGATTCCAGGAGGGCTCGAGTGTAGGGGTGTTTCGGGCTGGAAAAGATTTCCCCTGCTGCTCCGGTTTCCACGATTTCCCCTGCATACATGACTGCAGCCCTGTCCGCAATCCTGCCTGCAACTTCCAGGTCATGGGTGATCAGGAGCAGAGAAGAGCCTTCCTGCCGGACAAGCCCGGAAATCAGGTCTGCAATCTGCTGCTTTGTCTGCGGGTCAAGCCCTTTGGTGGGCTCATCGGCAATAAGGAGTCCGGGGTGCAGGGCAAGCCCCATGGCAACCATAACCCTCTGGAGCATCCCCCCGCTGAACTGGTGCGGGTATTCGGATTTTTTCGAAGGGTCAATTCCCACGAGTTCGAGCATCTCCCCGGCTTTCTTTCCGGCTTTCTTTTTTCCACAATTTTCATGGCAGCGGTAGATTTCTGCAATCTGGTCACCTATGGAAAGCACGGGGTTCAGGGAAAGGGAAGGGTTCTGGAGCATGATCCCGATTTCTTTGCCCCGCAGATGCCTCATTTCCTTTTCGGAAAGGGTCAGCAAATTCCGCCCCTTGAAAAGGATTTTGCCTTCGAGCTTCACATTCCTCGAAAGCAGCCTCAGAAGAGCTTTTCCAAAAGTAGTTTTTCCGCACCCGGTTTCCCCGATGAGAGCAAGGATTTCTCCCTCTTTAACCTCCAGGAAAATGCCCTCATTGGCTTTCACGGGGCCCCTGGTTGTATTGAAAGAGACGTTAAGGTCCTCTACCGAAAGCAGGCTCATCCAGCCATCACCTCCCGGTCCGTCTCCGTATCAAGGCAGTCCCGGAGCCCGTCGCCGGCGAAATTGAAGGCCATGACCGTGAGCATGATCATCAAACCCGGGAAAAAGGTCAGGTGGGGAGCACTACGGAGGTACGGGATCCCGGCTTTGAGCATCGCGCCCCATTCGGGGTCAGGGAGCTGGATCCCGAGTCCGAGGAAACTCAGGGCTGCCGCAAATATGATCACATGGGCTATCTCCAGCGTCCCGAGCACGACCACACTTTCCAGGCAGTTTGGCAGGATATGCCTGCGCATGATATAGAAGTTTGAAGCCCGAAGCGCCTTTGCAGCTTCCACGAAAGCCCTTTTTTTCAGGGACAGGACCTGCCCCCTGACAAGCCTTGTGTAGACAGGCCACTGGGTAAGGGAAAGGGCAAGTACGACATTAGTAAAACCGGAACCAAGCAGCCCTGCAATAACAAGGGCAAGAATTATGTTGGGAAACGCAAGAACTATGTCCACGCCCCGCATTACGATTTCGTCAAACAGGCCTCCCCTGTACCCGGAAAGCACCCCGAGCAGCGTACCTGCAATTGAGGTAGCAGTAACTACGAGAACCCCGATCCCGAGGGAAAAACGTGTACCGTAGACTACCCTTGAATAGATACAGCGCCCCAGGTCATCCGTCCCGAAAGGATATTCGAAAGAGGGCCCCTCGAGCCCCCGATCAAGCTTTTGCTTGAGAGGGTCATGGGGGGAGATAAAGGGGGCAAAGAGCGCAAGGAAAGAGAGGAGAATGATGAGCAGGACTCCAAGCACTGCAAGCCTATTTTTTCGGAATTCCCGGGTATTGAGTCTTTTTCCTATCATATTTATGCACCTCCTCCCACTTCAATCATTCTGCCTGTTTTAGTCATGTTTGTCATACCTTATCCGCGGGTCGAGCACCGCATAGAGGATATCCACTGCCAGGTTGGAAAGCGAAAACAAAATGGCAATAAAAAGCACACAGCCCTGGACCAGGGCAAAGTCCCGGGCAAAGATGGAATCCACGAGCAGTTTTCCAAGCCCGGGCCAGGAAAATATGGTCTCCACGATAACGGTTCCGCCCAGAAGATAGCCAAGTTGCATCCCGGCAAAGGTGAGGACCGGAAGGAGTGCATTTTTGAGGGCGTGCCTTAGGAGGATCGTCCGCTCATCAAGCCCTTTTGCCCTGGCTGCCACGATATATTCCTGTTTCAGCACTTCCAGCATGCTGGAGCGGGTAAGCCTGGTCGTTACCGCAGCCATGGAAGTGCCAAGGGTTAGGGCGGGCAGGACAAGGTGTTCCAGGCTCCCGTAACCGAAACTCGGGAGCATGCGAAAGGTCAGGGCAAAAAGCCAGATCAAAAGAAGCCCAAGCCAGAAATTGGGAATGGAAACCCCAAGCAGGGACGTGAAAACGCAGGCATTGTCAAGCAGGGTATTTTGCTTGAGGGAGCTCAGGACCCCCGCGGGAATGGCAATCATCAGGGAGAGAAACAGGCTTGCCAGGGCCAGTTCGGCAGTCGCGGGCAGGCGCAGCAGGATCTCTTCAAGGATATCGTCAGAACTGATAACGGACTTCCCGAAGTCCAGCTGCAGCACATGCTCAAGCCAGTTAAGGTACTGGATATAGGCCGGGGCGTCAAGCCCTTCCGCTTCCCTGACGGCTTCGATCTGTTCGGTGCTCAGGTCCTGCCCATACCTGGCAAGAGCAATGACCTCGGCAGGATCCCCGGGAGCAAGGTACATTGCAGAGAAGGTAACAAGCGTAACCCCGAAGATCACTACCGAAATCAGGAGCAGGCGTTTTGCTATGTAGTTCCACATTTTTCTCGGTCCGGTTTTTCCTCAGATACGAATAAGAAGCGAAGAAGCCCAAAATAAAAACGAAAGTGGAAAAGGTGCGGGATTTTCACTCCTTTCCACAGCGATTCGTTTTTTATGAATTATTCATTTTTCCGAAACAAATCCTTCCGAATTATTCATTTTTCGAAATTATTCATTTTCCAGATACACTCCCTCAAGGTTCAGCCAGGGGTCCTCGGAGGTAATTGTGTACCCCTTTACATAGGAGTTGACAGCTACGATTTTTTCTTCGTGGACCAGGTAGAAGGCAGGGACTTCTTCGATCACGAAGTCCTGCAGGGAATAGTAAAGTTCCTTCTGCTTTTCCTCATCCGCAGTCATGTCAGCTGCGTTTACAAGCTCATCGTAGCTTGCGTTCCGGTAGTGGGAATACGGAGCCATGGAATGGTGCACGAAGAAATGCTTCGGATAGGGGCCCCAGACGAAGTAGCCGCTGCGGAGGATTATGTCAAAGTCCCCGGAATTTTCGAGCTGGGTAATAGCCCCTCCTTCCAGGAGCTTAATTTCCACATCAATTCCCACTTCCGCAAGTTCACCCTGGATTGCCTGGGCCATGGGGTTGTGCCTTGATGCCCAGACCCCCTTGCTGACCAGGAGGGTCACACATAGGGGGTTTCCACCCTTTTCCACTATACCGTCCCCGTTAGAATCTTCCCATCCGGCTTCCGAAAGAAGGGATCTTGCCCTCTCAGGGTCCCGGGAATAAGTCTCAAGGTCAGGGTTGGAGTACATCATGACCGGAGAGTAGGCCCTACCATTTGCGGCTTTCCCGACCCCTTCAAGCACCTCGCTGGTAATCATTTCCGTATCTACAGCATAGGCAACGCTTTGCCTGACCGCCTTATCACTGAAAGGAGCTTTTTCACAGTTAAACTGCAGGAAGTCGGTGAAGGTGGTAAGTTTCCTGTGTACTTCGATTCCCTCTTCGTTTTCGAGCCTCGAAACATCATATTCAGGGACCTTGATAATCATGTCCACTTCCCCGGTCTCGAGCGCCATAACCCTGGTGGAAGCCTCAGGAATAATCTTGAAAGTTACCTTTTCGAGTTCGGGATTTTCGCCCCAGTACACTTCGTTTCGCGAAAGTACGATTTCCTGGTCTTTAGCATGAGTTTCAAACTTGAAAGGACCGGTCCCGATAGGGCCTACGAAGTTTCCTTCGGCATCAACAGAACTCGGGCTCATTACCGGCCAGGCCACATGGGTCAGGTAAAAGGGCAGAGGCATGGGTTTTGCCAGCACAAACTTCACGGTGTGGGCGTCAAGGGCTTCCACACTTTCGATTGGCCTGAGCACAGCCTGGGCGACATATGACTGTTTGGAGTAGGAAAAGACAACCGCATCAGCTTCGAAAGGTGTCCCGTCATGGAAGCTTACCCCTTCCCTGAGGTGGAAGACCCAGGTCTTGCCGTCATCCGGTGTTTCCCAGGACTCGGCAAGGCCGGGGACGATGCTCAGGTCAGGGTCAAGCCTGACAAGTGTCTCATAGATCTGGGACCAGACAAAACGTCCGTCTCCGTCCGGAAATTTGTCCAGGCACCAGTTGTTGACATCCGTACTGATTCCCACGGTCAGTTCCTGGGAAGAGACTTCGGAACCCGCGCCTTTAGCGGTTCCGTCCTCTTCCCCGCCTATGCATGCACTGGCACAGATTACGGCCAGAAGTATTAAAGTGATTGTAATGAACTTGAATTTTTGATTCATATGGACCCTCTTTTCTACAGGCATTTCGGGAACGAGTAATTCCGAAAATTCTTGTTCAGCCAGCCTTCAAACGGGGGATAGCGAAAGAAAACCGTAACCTGAACCGGAATCTGAGATCTCACGAGGAGCTCAAGAATCAAAATAGCCCCTCAGCCCTCAGGAAGTATCATTCGTCAAGATGTTTGCTCAAACATTATTCAATACATTTTATGGTGAGTTTTTAATAACTATAAATGTTAATTTGTTAAAATATTGTAATACTCAATATGATAAAAGAGTTTTCTTATATGAACAACGGTAAACACCGTTAACAAAAAGTAGTAAGCAACTTTCAGGAAATTTTAAAAAATAAACGGAAAAAAAATTAAAAAACAAAATATCCCTATCGGGAAAGCTTCAGGCCATAAAAACTTCAGATAATAACCTGAAGTCTCAGGTTAATCATAATCCAGAATCATCATAATCCAGAATCACCCGAATCCAGAATCACCCGAATCCAGAATCACCCGAATCCAGGACCATCTTTCAAACTAATCCAAATCCAGAGTCGATTAATCTCAGGCTACTTCAAGCTGCTTCAAAGGCAGTACGTAGGGGACTTCGGCATGGGTACTTACGCTGGCTTCGACCCCGTAAACATAAGCGATATTTTCGGGAGTCAGGACTGAAAAAGGGTCCCCCATTGCAACTATTTTTCCCTGTTTCATCATGATCATGCCGTCCGAATATTTGGCAGCAAGGTTCAGGTCATGGACAGCCATGAGAGCAGCGACCTTCTTTTCTTTTACAAGCCCTCTTACCAGTTCCATGACATCGAGCTGGTGCCAGATGTCCAGGTTGCTTGTAGGTTCGTCAAGAAGCATAACCCCGGTATCCTGCACGAGGGCTCTTGCGATCAGGACTTTTTGTTGCTGCCCCCCGCTAAGCTCATTGAAAATGCAGAGGGCAAGGTCTTCGATTCCAAGCCTTTCGAGTGCTTCCCAGACTCTTTCCTCGTCCTTTTCACCGCTGAACCAGCCCAGGTGCGGACGTCTCCCCATGAGCACGGTTTCGAAAACGGTGTTCGGAAAAACCCTGTTGGAACTCTGGGGGACATAGGAGAGGGTCCTTGCCACCTCAAGTCTTTTCATTTGCCTGAGATCTTTTCCTTCAACGGTGATATTTCCCTCCCTTGGAGAAAGGATCCTGTCAATACACTTTAAAAGTGTGGACTTACCCGCCCCGTTAGGCCCCACAATGCTTACCAGGCTTGAAGCCCGAATGTCAAATGAGACATTTTCAAAAATATTCACATTTGAATACCCAAACGCCATATCCTTTACCTGTATTTTTACCATCCTATCAGAACTCCTTTTCAGACCGGAATTCATTTCCCACTAGTGGTCCACCATTTGCTTCAGTGCTACTCCCCTCATTTTACTTTACTTACCAGAACTCCTTCCTTACCAAACTCAGTCCTTACCAAACTCAGTCCTTACCAAACTCAGTCCTTACCAAACTCAGTCCTTACCAAACTCAGTCCTTACCAAACTCAGTCCTTACCAAACTCAGCCTTTACCAAACTCAGCCTTTACCAAACTCAGCCTTTACCAAACTCAGCCTTTACCAAACTCAGCCTTTACCAAACTCAGTCCTTGCCAGAACGTCGTCATTACCAGAACTCCTTCCTTTTCCTCTTCAGTATCAGGTACATGAAAAACGGAACCCCAAGCAGTGAACTTGTGATTCCTGTGGGGATAATTGTCGGCCTTACGATGTTCATACCGATGGCATCTGCCGATATGAGGATCAAAGCGCCCAGGATCCCGGAAGAAGGGAGCAGGTATTTGTGGTCGGAACCTATGACCATCCTGGCCATGTGGGGAGCAACGAGCCCGATAAAGGCGATGGTACCCGTAAAGCACACGATTGTCGCAACAAGGAGGCTTGCTAGCACCATGCTGAACATCCGGACTTTATTTGCGTCGATCCCCAGGCTTTTCGCGTTTTCATCCCCCACTGCCATGAGGTTAAGGTCGTTAGCCTTCAGGTAGAGCAGGGGCGTGCAGAGG
The DNA here is from genome assembly GCF_052056915.1 of Methanosarcina sediminis. GTDB lineage: Archaea > Halobacteriota > Methanosarcinia > Methanosarcinales > Methanosarcinaceae > MTP4. Next base: position 808,649 of record NZ_CP195119.1, read on the forward strand.
GCAAAAAGTCCCAGGAGCAGGGGGAAATTCTTCCAGGAAAAGGCTGAAAGGTCTCCCATACCCCAGCTTACCATAACCCTGAGCTGCTCATCCGTTGCAAAATACTGGAAAAGGCTGCTAAGGGCATTGAAAAGGTAGTTTACGGCTATGCCTGCAAGGATCAGGGTTTCGGAAGTTGCCCCTTTAAGGCTTGCAAGCGCGATAATGAAAAAGGAGCAGAGCATTGCAAACAAAAAAGCGTTCCCTACAAGCAGATAGGGACCACTTATGATTCCAATCCCCATGACCGCCGCAACCGCAACCCCGAAATGAGCTCCTGCCGAGATCCCGAGGGTAAAAGGGCTTGCAAGGGGATTCTTAAGCACTGCCTGCATTACGCAGCCACAAATTCCAAGGCCGAAACCTGCAAGGATGCCGCCCACAATCCTGGGAAAGCGGATGTTCCACACAACCTGGGAGGGAAGCTCAAAAGTCCCGAACCGGCCCGGGAAAAACCTGTCGAGCAAAATACGGTAAACATCAAGCACGGTAATATCAAGCGGTCCGATCGTTATTATGTACCCTGCAAGGAATGCAACCATCAGCAGGAGAAAAACCATGAAACAGAGCTTTCTCCACTTATACCTGTGGTATGCTGCCCGAACGGCATTATTTCCGGTTCGGGATTTCAGTGCACCCTTGACGGGGTTTTCAAGTATTCCTGCCATGCTTTACCATCTCGATATTTCTGTGTTTCCGGGCATTTCTCTACGAAGTCCAAAATTTCCTGGGTTCCGGGTCTTATTTCCGGGGTTCCGAGTATAAGTTCCTGGCATTTTCTTCACGAATTCTAAAAGTGCAGACCTCAGCAAATGCAGACCTCAGCAAGTTCGGACTTCAGGACACCTCTTCGGCGAACTGCTGGTATTCGGCAATAGCTGTATAAACCCCGTCTACTCCGAGCAATCTCCTGTAGATCTCGTTGCCTTCCTTTTCCAGGTCGAGGTGCTGGAATTCCTCGGGGTGGAGGCATTTTGCCATATACATCATGTTCAGGAGGCTGCGGTCAATCGGCCTGCCCCTGCAGTACGGGTAGAAGCAGTCGTAGACATGCCCGTTTTTCACTGCAGGGATTTCTGACAGTTCCGGAGTTTCCATTACGAAGTCTCTGCCGGTCTGGCCGTCCCAGGTGCTCCAGGCAACGAAAATATAGTCCGGAGCCCAGGCAACGACCTGCTCGGGAGCAACGTTGATATTTTCCCCGGTACAGTCCTTTGCAAGGTTGTCCCCGCCTGCAATGATGAGAGGCTCGTATACTGCCTCGGTCCGGGTAAAGTCCCGGCCTTCCACGGAATCGTAAAAGCCTTTCTTTGCCCCCCTCGGAGCAAAGTAAACGGTCGGGATTTCACTTTCGTCAAGCTGGTCAGTTACTGATTTTACCATGTTGACCTTTGACCGGACAAAGTTTTCAAGGTCTTCGGCTTCCTCTTCCCTATCAAGGACATCCCCTAACAGCCGCATGTGGCCATAATTTTCCTCAAAGGTAAAACCGGTACCCGCATCCACACAGGGACAGCCGACCTTTTCTTCGACCAGGTCTCCACGGCTGTACCAGGGAGCATCGAAGACCACATCAGGTTTCAGAAGGGCCATAGCTTCATAATCAATTTCCTTGCGCGTATTGGTCTCGGGAAGCTCATCGAGCTGTCCTCCTTCGTAAACCTGAAGGCCTTTCCAGGCACCCAGGGCAATTTTGTTGTTGTTAACGTCCCTGGGAAGTACGCAGCCGCTCCTGGTGCACTCATCCGTTGCAACCATTTTGTCCAGGTCGCCGAAAGCTATGATAATCCTGGAATTGTCCGGGTTTGTGGTTATGATCCTTTCCACGGGCCTGTAAAACGTTACCTGGCGGTCGTGCATGTCTGTGATCGTTTTTGCTTTTCCGTCCCAGAAGGTATAGATGAAAGCTGCGTCTCCTACATCGTCAAGGGAATAGCCCTCTTCCCCGAGCATGTAGGCGCAGACCACGTCTGCCAGTTCTTCTCCGGAAATCTCCCCGTCCCCTCCCCCGCAGGGAAGTTCGGAAGCAGAGGCAGCCGCGGGATTCACGAAAAGCAGCCCTAGACATATGAAAAGCAAAAGTCCGGCCAGCAAACTTGACGATGGTTTAAGCACCGATGGCAATTTCATCGCGGATGGCAACTTCATCACTTTCTCCCTCCTGTTGTCTTTCTCCCTCCACCTATCTCTCTTCCTCCGCTTATTTTCATTTTAAACAGAGAAGCACAGATAAGCAGGCCAAGGGAAGTAATCCCGATTCCGAACCCGGGAGTGGAACTGCCAGATTCCTCGGAACCGGCTTTACTTGAATCGGAGGCTGTTGAAGACCCTGTCTGGCTTTTGCTTCCGCTGGCAGGCAGGATAGAATTAGGGTCGCTTACGCTTTCCCATCTTTCCTTCCCCTCGTTCAGTTCAGGGGTCTGCACGAGCAGGTCAACCCATTCTCCTGTAAAACTGTCCTTGCCCCCGGCAGGTGAGGCTATTACCCTGTACCTTATTTCCGTTTCATCAAGTACGGAAAAAGCGATCATCCCGGCTTCCCGGTCCACTTCGAAATGGGCTGCATCCGAAACGTCTGAATCCTTTTCAGGAAAACGAAAGCCCTCAGGAATCGTTTCAACAATTCCAACCGCGAGAGGAGCTTCTCCCCCAATATTCAATACGATTTCAACTTCCTCATCAGCTCCGAAAGATACGGGAGCTACCCTGGTAACGGATTTTACCTCCTCAAAACTGGCAGCGCTTGCCCCTGCAGGCAGTAGAAAGAAAACGGCCAGAAGCAGCAGGAGAGACAGCGAAACTCCTGCTCTTATTTTTTCTTTTCCTATCATATGCACCCTCGTCAACATTTTGCCTCATTAAACGGATTGAAAATGACACCCTGTATTGCAACGGATACTAACTTGAACAGTGATGGACACCCACTTCAGCTTGACTCTCCGGAAATAAGGGACCCGACAATGAATTCAATTTCAGGGAGGAAGACATCGAACTCCCTGCCTGCAAGCCCTGCCTGGAAAAGCTCATCACTCGGAGGAATAATGCTCAACACACGTTCCTCTCCCACAGCCCCCAGCATTGCAGTCCTGCCGTTTCCGTCAACTTTGTTAAAGATAAAATGCAATTTTTTGCCGGCTTTGTCACATAACTCAGCGACCTTTTCCGAAAGCCTGATGGATTCGTAGGAGGGGTCCAGTACCATTAAAATGAGGTCACATCCTTCCTCAACCCCCCTTCCGAAATGTTCGACCCCGGCTTCCGTGTCCACAAGCACGAAGTCCCGGCTTCCTGTAGAGATATTTTTCAGGAAGTGTTTTGCAAGCGCACCCATGGGACAGGCACAACCCTCCCCGAAATCGTGGATCTTGCCCACCGAAACCATTCTTATGTTCCCGTTAGTAGCCACGTAAAGCCCGGGAATGTCGGCGATATTCCAGTTTTCTTCAAACAATTCGGGTTTCTCACCTTTTTTCATCGCACCCATCATCTTCTCGATAAGGTTTTTCTTGCCTCCCAGAAAGTTCATGAAATCCTCCGGAAGTTCAAGCCCAAGCTGCCTGTGAAGCCCGAAATTCGACTCGTCACTGTCCACCACAAGGACATTGTAGCCTTTATCAGCCATCGACTTTGCAAGCAGAGCCGTAACCGTGCTCTTGCCGCTTCCTCCTTTTCCGCAAACCAGAATTTTCATTTTTTCACCTTTTACTCCATAGCAAGCAAACTTAGCAATAAAACAATGAAAAATATGATTTTAACATATTTTATCAAATAATATGAACACTAATTTTACTTAATTTTAATTTAATTAATACAAGATCATATTATTTTTTATTTTTTTATGCACAATAGAGAAAAATAGTTCATAGTTATAAAAGTTTCGAAATAAGCTTATCAAAAAAAGTCATAAAAACCTTATAGAAGACAAATCGAAATATAAGAGAATTGGGGTCAAAAGAGGTGGGAACCAAAGCCAAAAAGCAGGATACAAAGTTAAAGAGCGGATACAAAGAGAGTATAGGTCAAAAAATAGAGATCAAGGTCAAAAAGCGGGATACAAAGCCAAAAAGCGGATACAAAGTTAAAAGATAGGTTAAAAGATAGGTTAAAAGATCGAAATCAAGGTCAAAAAGCAGGATACAAAGTTAAAGGATCGAAAATCAGATTAAAAGGAATGAGGACAAAGTAAAAGGAATAGAAATTATAAAAAATAGTTTCAGAATGCTGTGTCGACATAATCAACAGGTCGCTTGAAAACAGCCCTTATTACACCATTCTCATCCATTTCGTCAGCGAACTTGATCAGTTCCCAGCCATCTATTCCAAGGTTATTAAGGTCTTCTTTTGTTTTCGATAGATCACTGTACCTAACCGCTTTTATATCATATTCCCAAACATTCATGCACCAGCATCTCCAGTAAAGTTGGATAATATTAGTTCATATATTAACAGGGAATACATGCTATATGTAACTTTTTAAAAAATAGATTTGCCATTAAATCAAGTAAAATTGTACATATAAGATCTCAAAATGTTTTTACGTAATTTTTTTTCATCAACGTTTTTGGTGCTTCCTCGTTACTCGGTTGATGTTGTTCCAAAATTGCCAAAATTGCATCTTCCTTGCTTTTGCAAACTCGAGGAACGTTCACCTGGTCAGAGAAATGTTTCAATGGCCCCGAAAACCGTATTTCAATTCGATTGTTAAAAAATGCCTCCGCCAGCTTGCCTGGCGGCCCTCACAAAAAAGAAGTGATAAGGGGATATAAAAGAAGTAATAAAGAAGCAATAAAGAGATATGAAAAAACAATATTTATAGACTGTATTTATTCCTTTATTCACTCTGTCCAGTTTTTCAGGCTGCTTTTATGTTTTACCTTCTCTCTTCTTCAGACTTCTTTTTTTCTTAATGATAGCAACCGAATAATGCAGAACAACCATATTTTTGCGCATTTACAGATTTTTGATCTGCATTTTGACCCGGGGCATTATTTTCACAGGGAAACCGGACTTTTTTGAAAGGATGGAAGATTCAAAAACCTGAGAGCAAGCCTTGCACCTGCGACATACTATAGGATTCTCCGTTAAAAACTTTGATATCAACGCTGTATGCAGGCGTTTAAAGGGAAATATACTACGAGAAAAAGTTCATATTAGCCGGGCTTCGATTACTGACATGGTGAATTGTGATCCGATTGTTTTTTAAAAAGAGGGTGTTCATTCTTAATTATAGATAGTCGATATATATAAGTTCAAAAATACTTTATACTACAGTAAATAAATACAATTTAAGATGCGATATGAGCAGATAAACTTCAACAGGACCCTTAAGCCATCTCTTATTGAGCTGGGGTTATTCCTGATAGGAACAGGTATGCTCTACACGATCAGCCTTAATAACTACCTGCTCTTTCGCATTGTGGTAAACCAGTTTAACGTCATAATAGCTTTCATGGTTTTCATAATAGTATGGAAATCGAAAGTTGTTTCGGAAAACCGATACCTTACATTTATCGGGACAGTACTTTTTTTCATAGCATGTCTTGGTTTTTTGCGTTCATTAGCATATGAACAGATAGGCGTGTTTCCCGGATATGGGGCAAATCTGCCTGCACAACTCTGGATAGCTATAAGGTACCTGGAAAGCGCCTCCTTTTTTGTGGCTCCCCTGCTTTTGACAGGTTTTGTAGAGGATGAAAATGGATACAAAAAAACTAATGGAAATGACCGGTTTGCCCGGAAAGTATTCCTCTTATATGCCATAATTACGACCGCTCTTCTTATCTTAATTTTCCACTTTGGGAACTTCCCGGATTGTTACATAAAGGGGGTAGGGCTCACTCATTTTAAAATTTTCAGCGAATATATAATCTCATTCCTGTTTATCGGTTCACTGGTTCTCCTGTATCAAAAAAGAGACTGGTTCGAAAAACATGTTTTCAGGATACTTACGGCAGCCATAGTATTGTCCATCTTCGCGGAAGTGGCCCTTACCCACCACACATACACAGAAGAGGTTTTCAACTTTATAGGGCACACTTTTAATGTTCTGTCTTTTTACCTGATCTATGTAGCGATTGTGAAAACAGGCTTTGACGAGCCCTGCAGCCTTCTTTTCAGGGAACTTAAATTTCGGGAAGAAGCCCTGAGGAGAGAAACCATTTTTCTTAAGGACGACCAGGGCCGAATCTACAGGATGCTTGGAGTAGAGAAACCCACAACCTCCGGTGAACTTTCCGTGGAGGAAGTTCAGGCTAAAACAGGACAATGCAGCTCATTAGTGCAAAACCTCCAGGGAATGATCGGCTTTCGGCTTGACGAGAAAGGTGCTCCGGTATTCATTGAAGGGGCTATGGAAGAGATTACGGGATACAGTAAAAAGAGCTTCATTTCCGGGGAGGTAAAGTGGGCGGGAATAGTCTTACCTGAAGACCGACCATTGCTTATTGAAAACCTGAAAAAGGCAAATTCAAAACCCGATTCCGCCCTCGAGCTGGAATACAGGATACGGAACAGAGACGGGGAGATAAGATGGGTAAGGGAACTCATTCAGGTCATCCCCGGAGACTCCGGAATCTCCGGAAAATTCCAGGGCTTTATTCATGATATCACCCGGCGTAAAATGGCTGAAGAAACCCTTACCAGGACTGAGGAGGCCCGAATAAAGGAAATCCACCACAGAATTAAGAATAACCTTCAGGTGATCTCATCATTGCTTAGCCTCCAGGCGGAAAAGTTCAGCGATAAGGAAACCCTTGAAGCGTTTAGAGAAAGCCAGAACCGCGTAGTTTCCATGTCCCTTATTCATGAAGAACTTTACAAGGGAAAAAACATGGAAACCCTTGATTTTGCGGCTTATCTTCGGAAGCTGACTTCGGAACTCCTCAGGTCTTATAGCATAGGAAATGAGAACGTTAGCCTGAAACTGAACATTGAGCCGATTTATATGGAAATGGATACTGCCATTCCCCTGGGAATTATTGTAAACGAGCTTGTTTCGAACTCCCTTAAGCACGCCTTCCCTGAAGAAAAAGAAGGAGAAATCCGGATAAGCCTTTTCGGACCGGAGAATTACGAAATAGAAGGTGAAAAGGACCTGCAGTTTACTTTGAGTATAGCCGATAATGGGAAAGGCTTTCCTGAAGAAATCGATTTCAGGAATACGGAGTCCCTCGGGCTCCAGCTTGTGAACATTCTAGTGGAACAGATAGAAGGCTGCATCGAACTCAAAAGGGATAAAGGAACTGAATTCAATATCAATTTCACAAAAGAAGGAAATTGAAGGAAAATCTCCGCAAAAATGAGAAAAACAAACGGCCTGATAGAGAAAAATTCCGGTTCAGTTCAGGGTTATTATGTTTCCTTCAGTTCAGGGTTATTATGTTTCCTTCAGTTCAGGGTTATTATGTTTCCTTCAGTTCAGGGTTATTATTTTTCCTTCGGTTCAGGGTTATTATGTTTCCTTCAGTTCAGGGTTATTATGTTTCCTTCAGTTCAGGGTTATTATTTTTCCTTCAGTTCAGGGTTATTATTTTTCCGGTTGTTATTTTTTTTCATTAAGCTTTTGAAAGCCCCGGATATTCTCCGACAATCGGAATCAACTCCCCGCATTTAGGGCAGGTATTTTCAGGCGTTATATTATATTCCTGGACCTCCATGAAACTCCTGTCAATCAGGAGAGTGCCGCATTCGGGACAATAAGTATTCTCATACGGGTGTCCGGCTACATTACCCACGTAGACAAAACGCATTCCTTCTTTGATAGCAATCGAACGCGCCAGTTCGAGGGTCCCCACAGGGGTCCGGGGCAGGTCTTTCATCATATAATGGGGATAAAAACGGTTAAAATGAAGCGGGGTATCTTCCCCCAGGTTTTTGTGGACCCAGCGGGAGAGTTCCCGGATCTCGTCAGGCGAATCGTTGTGGGTAGGAATGATAAGGTTAACAACCTCCACGTGGATCCCAAGTTTTTTTGCAAGAAGCGCTATTTCGAGCACAGGAGCAAGTTTTGCACTGCAGATATCCCTGTAGAACTCTTCGGTAAAAGCCTTGATGTCCACACTAAAGGCGTCAAGGTATGGGGCTATTTTTTCAAGGGCTTCGGGGCTAATGTAGCCGTTTGTAACGTAGCTGGTCATAAGTCCTGCTTCCTTTGCCAGTTTCGCCCCATCATAAGTGTACTCGTACCAGACTGTAGGTTCATTGTAAGTAAAGGAAACCGACTGGCACCCTGCCATCTTTGCCTGCTGGACAAGCTGCTGCGGACTGAGGCTTGAGGTATAAGCTTCTTCCAGAGGAACCTGGGAAAGAGTCCAGTTCTGGCAGTGCTTACAGCGGAAATTGCAGCCTATAGTCCCGACCGAGTACGCAAAAGATCCCGGGTAGAAGTGAAAAAGCGGTTTTTTTTCGATATGCTCCACCCCTTCGCTTGAGACGGTTCCGTAGACAAGGGAAAAAAGGCTGCCTTCGCAGTTTTCCCGGACTCCGCAGATACCCCTTTTTCCGGGAGCTATTTTGCACCGGTGGGCGCAGAGGGAGCAGCGGACCTTCTTGTCCCTGAGTTTTTCGTAAAACATTGCCTCATGAATCATGGAAAGACCCTGTACAGATGATGGTTCTTAACGGATTAATAGCTAATTTCCTGAGAAATGTTCACAAGTCACAAAAATCCTGAAAAAACATCCATAAACCAAATAAATCCTGAAAAAACGTTCAAAAATTGAAATTTTGTTCAATATTCTGCTTAATGGTAAAATATTGAAGGGGAGAAGCCTGAAAGACACCCCATTCAAATCTCAACCAGTTCATAATCCCGGCCACCAAGCCCGATCTTTTCCCCGTATTCGAGCTGGTGGGTCCCGTCGACTTTTGGCCAGGCCCCTTTAAACTTGTCAGCTCCAGCTTCGTGGTTGCACTGCAGGGAAGAGCCCTTGAATCCGACCTGTTTGTTCACGAGGTCGTAGCTTGCCTGATCCAGGGCAACCGGATCCATAGAGGCAAGAATCCCTATATCAGGCACGATAGGGGCATCACTCCAGGGTACGCAGTCGCAGTCGGGAGTTATTTTGAGCAGGAAGTTGATGTACCCAACTCTGCCCTGCTTATCCTTTACAGCCCCGTAAGCGTATTCTGTCAGGCACTCCAGGAATTCGGGGATATCGTTTTCCCAGTCAAGGTCAATGGCGTCTTCAGGGCAGACTTCCATGCACTGCCCGCAGCTTATGCAGATGGAAGGGCCGAGCTTCGAGGAATCTCCCTCGATTGAAGCGGCACCCACAGGGCAGATTTCCACGCATTTCCCGCAAGCTATGCACCTTTCTTCAACCACGTGAGGACTTGTCGGGTAGTGCTGGTCCTTTTTGCCTGCAGCAGGGGCACAGCCCATTGCCAGGTTCTTGATCGCCCCTCCAAAACCTGCCACGATGTGCCCCTTGAAGTGCGACATCACGACCATGGAATCGGCTGCCACGATATCGGACCCGATTTTCACGGACTTGAAATGCTTTTGCCTAATTTCGACCTCCGCTATGTTCTGGCTCTTCAGCCCGTCGGAAATGATCAGCGGAGCCCGGACCACGGAGTAATCAAACCCGTGCTCGATTGCCGTTGTCAGGTGGTCAACCGCATTGTGCCGGCTCCCCGAGTAGAGGGTATTCGTGTCCGTGACAAAAGGTTTTGCTCCGGCTGCTTTTACTTTATCAACCACCTGCCGGACAAAGACAGGGTTGATATACCCATCATTTCCATACTCCCCGAAATGGATCTTGATTGCCGTCAGGTCGTCTACCCCCAGGAGTTCGACAAACCCCGCTTCATCAAAAAGCCTCTGGATCTTGCTGATTTTGTTATCATTGGGGTTTTGCGCCCTTAAGTCTGCGAAATATACCTTACTTGCCGTATGAGTCCCTCCTTATGAAAAAGATTAATTTGATGTTTCTTTTATGACCTTTTATTCTTCTTATATCCATTTTAGTTCTATTTTATCCTGGATTTGTCCTTGTTTTATCCTTAAACTACGTAATCAAGAAAGTCCTGTTTCCTTTTAGGCATTGCGCTTTCCAAAAACCGGGAAAGCTATTTCATCCACATAATATCAAAAAAAGGAGGCGTTTTCCATCCACATAGTATCAAAAACAAGGAGGCATTTTCCATCCACATAATATCAAAAAACAAGGAAACCATATTCTGAACCCAATAGGAAGCCGGGACTCTCACCGGGCGCCAAAGGCGGCCGGCTTTTTCCTGAAAATGAAAAAGAAAAAGGAGCAGAAAGAAATACAACAACGTCCTCCTCCGCCTCAAGCTCTGAAAGCAAAAAAGCAGCCCCTGCTCCAGAGCGATACCCCCACAATGTCTGATCTTATTTATCCAACCCTTCTTCTTGCAGGAAATAATCGATTAGCTTTCTTGAGATACTGATTTTCCCGGGCAGGACCGGAAGTTTCTCAGCCGGGAACCAGCCAGCATCCTCGATCTCCACACCGTCTGGCCGGATTTCTCCGGATTCGTATTCCGCGGTGAACCCGATCATCAGGGAGTTTGGAAACGGCCAGGCCTGAGTCCCGAAATAGGTGATGTTTCTGACTTCAATTCCGACTTCCTCTCTGATTTCCCGGACAACGGCAGACTCTGCCGATTCCCCGGGTTCGACGAAGCCTGCGACCAGGCCGTAGAGAGCGGGAGGGAAATTCGGGGACCTGGCAAGCAGGATTTCCTTTCCTTTTTTGATGAGCACGATTACCGCAGGCGAGATCCTGGGGTAGAAAAGTTCCCCGCAGTTGGGGCATTTCTTTCCCCTTTCCCCGGCCATAGGGAGAGTTCCTGTCCCGCAGCGGCTGCAAAACTGGTTGACCCTGTCCCATTCCATAACCTGGACCGCCTTGTTCACGAGCGAAAAGCACCTTTCACTGAGCTTCGCATGTGCCTGCCTGAGGTCCAGAAATTCCATTCCTTCCGGAGCCTCTACACCCTCTTCAAGTTCCACGGAATAGCAGTGGAGCCCTTCAAGCGTACCCATGTACTGTTCCCTGACAGCCGAAAGCCCGAGCTCTCCGAAGTCCTGTAGCTTCGGGACAGCTGTCGGGTTTTTCTTCACTTTGAGAAGAATGTCCCGACCCCGAAATGCAAACCAGAGCGCAGGCTCCTGCCTGTCAGCGGGGGCTTCGACACCTATAAGAAATTTCGGGTCCGGATTCATTTTCGTTATTGAGGAAGTTTTCGTGATTGAAGAAGTGTTCGTGGTTGAGGAAGTCATGGTGCTCATACTTTTTGGGTTTTATTCTATATTACGTTACTATCCGATATTTATATCTCACTTATTTTATTTTTGCTTTTGCAATAGATCCGGGAATTTGTTTTTGAGGTGATTGATTTTCATTTTGAAGATCCTTCTGGAATAATTTTAAATATTAATCTGCTTGAAAGAAGAATAGTGATATAAGGGAGGCAGGGGTTCTTCTGGTCCTTTCGGCTTTCCACAGAATTAAGCCATGTGAGATTTGCCTTGAGGGGAGTTTTGATTTGACTGAGAACAAAGATAACAACATAGCTATTTATCTCGATTTTGAAAACCTTGTGATTTCTTCCGAGGAAGTGTACATTTCCAAGGAAAAGCCCCTTTCGCTGGGGCCTATAGTGGATTTTGCAGCAAGCAGAGGTAACATCTCCATAAAGAGAGCTTATGCTAACTGGCAGCCTTACCATTTCAGCCAGTATGAAAGAGCCCTGCTTAACAACGGGTTTGAACTGGTCCACCTTCCCTTGACCTCAGCCCAGGGAAAGAACGGCGTGGATGTCCGCCTGGCGGTGGACGTGATGGAGAACCTTGAACTGTTTCCATCCATCGACATGATTGTAATAGGGTCAGGAGATACGGATTTCATCCCCCTCCTGCAAAAGATTCGGGCAAGGGGCAAGAGCGTTCTCGTGGTCGGCTTTGACCACTCAGTAGGCAGCCTCGTCAAGAGCAACTGCACGGAATTCAAGTCCCTTAACGAACTACTGGGAGAACCGGAAACGGAAACGGAAACGGAAACGGAATCCGAGATGATAGGTCCGCAGGAAATCGGCGAAGAAGAAGAAGAAGAAGAAGAAGAAGAAGAAGAGGGGGAAGAGGAGGAAGAAGAGGCCTACGGAACAGGGAGCAAAAGCATAGATGCCGCCGGCAGGGATGTTATGATCCGGTATATAAAGAACCGGTCGGACGAAGAGCCGGTCCTGATGTCGAACCTCAAGGTTGGCCTGAAACGCATAGACCCCTCCTTTTCGGAAAAAAAATTTGGATTTTCCTCCTTTAAGAAATACGTGGAATCTCTTGAAGGCGACCTCGTAGAGAGGATAACCCGCAACGAAAAAGGCGTTTACGAAGTCCACCTGGTCGATGCCGGAGATATAAAGACCACCAGTGTAGACGCAACCCAGAAAGCTAAAAAGTACCTCAAAACCCTGAAGTACCAGAAAGCAAACAGCCGGAGGTCTGCCCTATGCAGAAACATCTACAAACATTACAGAGGGGACGCCGAACACTCCATGCAGAGCGTAACCGATCACCTCTATTCCAGAATGGGTTCAAGCCGGAAGATCTCCAGAAAAGCAATCCAGAAATTTGTCATAACACTCTTTGAAGGAGGAGCGCTGGTCTATTCCCGCAAAGCTGAAAAAGGCACCCTCGGAGCTCTTAAAGACAGGCCCCTGAAACTCGCAGATTCGATCAAAGACCCCTACATGATAGAAAAAGCCTATATCAAAAGGGTCAGAGAAATCCTGAACAGTGAATTCCCGGACCTGGACGAGAATATAATCAATCAAACGGTGAACCACTGAGTGAGGAGCTCACCTGAAGATATTTTTACTCAAAATCCAGAGGATACAACGCTATATTTATTTTTTGCAGCTACAAATATTGGTGTAGCTCAATTTCCTTCTTTTTAAAACTCCAAAATACAGGGATTTTCTCATTTACCCCGGAGAAGAATACTTTTTTTGAACCGGTTTCCATAAACAGTTTCCGTAGAGAGACTGCTGTGAGCAAGATTCTGAACGGGATATTTCAGCACTTTTAATCTTGAAAATTTAGTGGAGGAGACGAGAAGATATGAAAGATGTTTCTATATAATGAAAAGAATACTGAAAATTATAATATAATATGAATAATTAATGAAAAATACCTGGAAGGGGGGTTATTTTGGGATATACTAAAGCTATACTGACATTACTTTTCTTATTAATTATAGACATCCCAACCGCAAGCGCCGGATGGGAAGAACTTCTTGATGATGCGAGTTCTACCGCAGAAGACCGGTCAGATTATGAAAACAGCGACTGGGAGAACTATGAAGATGGAATAATTGATAACTTCCATTTCAACAAAAAACTCGGATATCCTGAATATGATAGTGGTAACTACCAATCACAAAATGAAATTGACCGGACATTGAGATAGTCCGGAAAAACGCGCACAAAGAGAGTAAAAATCACCGGGATAAAAACCCAAAAGTGAGTCAGTAAAACTCGGACGCTAAGGGGAAACAGTTTTCCATAAACCAAAAGCCAGCGAGTAAAAGAGATTGGATTCCGGAGATATATTTTTTATAAAAACCAGATTTCTATATTATAATATTCCGGAATTATTACCACTTAAGTTATTTTTTAATCTCGCACCCCCTAAAAATTAATATATTTAGAACCTAATTACTAAGTATGGATAGTGCCCACACACTCCCCGCCATCTTCCTCGCCGTAGTCGGGACGATGTACACGGTCCTCGTTGCTTTTACGATCCCCTCGGTCAGGCGTCTGGATAAAAATGGGGAAGGGATCAGAAAAGTACTCATTCATTTTACGGCATTATCTGTCACCGCTTTTTTTGACATGGCTTATAATGCGTACATTCTTTACATAATGAACGGGGGAAAACCCGTAAGCCAGCTCCACATACTTGCAAAGCTCTTTCCCTCACTAAGCTATTTTCACTGGGTATGGACCTTTTCCACCATATCGATTGTGTATATCCTTTTCTTTTCATGTGGGCTTCTGTACCTGGTAGTGCTCACGCTGCGGTCGATAAAGATTGAGGAGCTGGAAGCTCAATGGGAAAAAAATGAGGGAGAGACCCTTGAAATTCAGGAAAAAAAAGAGGGTGAATTATCGGAACTCGAAGAGAAAAACATTTTACTTAGACAGTTGAAAACCGAATTCTCAGTAGAGTTCAAAGAAGCCCGCACCGAAATCCGGGAAAAAGTAAAAATCATCGTCCGGAAGGAACAAATGATCCGGTCTGGAGCTGTGAGTGCGGAAATCAGGGAAATGCTCAATCCCGCAATCGAACTCTCAGGTCCGGAAGAAAGCCCGTTCGAAGAATACATCACAAGAGCCGAAAAAATAAAGGATGTTGAAGGTTTGCCCGAAGACCTGCTCCGGACCATCAGGGAATACCGGGCCTGCCTGGAAAGCATAGATGAAAAGTTCAGAGAATTCATACTGGAATATAACGATGCAAAACGGGAAAAGAATGCTATTTTCGAGGCCCTGCAGGAGCTGGAAAATGAGCTGGAGATACTTGAAGAGGAAAATGAGGGCCTGGAAAAGCAATTAAAAGGACTGGATGGAGCGTTTCAGGTCGCGCTTTTAACTGATAAAATAAATTACGTTCTTGTAAAGGTTTCGGAGCAAGCAGCCGGAAGGCTAAAGGGACTGAAAAAGCCGACAACTTCGAGCCCGGGGAGAAACGAACTCTGAAAAACATTTGTCTGAAATATCACTAAAGTTTGAAATATCACGAAAGCCTCCCCCTGACAACTACCAGCTCCTCAAAAGAAACCTTTGTCCTCCCTACAATATCCACAGCAAATCCGAGCCCTTCCATCTTTTCCTGCACAGCCTCAACTCCCGTTATCGAAGAGATGAGCACCAGAATTTTCCCTCCCGGCCTGAGGTAAAAACTCACCTTGTCCAAAAACCTGTCCAGGGTCTCCCTCCCACTTGCCCCACCGTCAAAAGCGTAATTAAGCCAGCCGGACAATTTTTCCTTTTCCGAGGTCGGGAGATAGGGGGGGTTGAAAAGGATCAGGTCAAAGCGGGTTTTCGGGCTCCGGGGTTCAATTCCCCTGAAAAGATCGGTGCGGATGACCTCGACTCCGTTTTCCTTAGCACAACGGGCTGCATGGGGGTTGATTTCTGTTGCAATTATCCTGACGTTTTCGAGGTTTGCCCGGAGCACGGCAGATACAAAACCGCTTCCTGCTCCGACTTCCAGGACGCGCATGCCGGGCTCTGCCTCCTCAAGGGCGGCATCGGCAAGTAAAAAAGAGTCTTCGGCAGGTTCGTAGACGAGATCGGTTTCCCCGAGCTTTACCCGGGCATTTTTATATTCGATTTCCACCATGTATTCTCAGGTTCAGGTTTCAGATAAGGATTTAAGCAGAATTTAAGCAGGATTTAAGCTCGAATTTCAGGCAGATTTCAGATCTGATTTCAGATCAAGGATCATGTTTGCGACTTCCGCAAGTTCCCCGGGAGTCAGGTTTTCGGCCCGTTTGCCCATGAACTCTTCAGGGAGCTGGTTTACGATTTCCTTGACCTCAGGGATTTTAAGGAGGTGATTTGTGTTAAGAATGGAGTTCCGCAGTTTCTTTCGCCGCTGGCTGAAGACGGCTGCCACGAACTCCAGGAAAAAGGCCTCATCCCGGACTTCGAAGGGAGCCGGGCGGGGGACCAGTTTGATCACGGCAGAGTCGACTTCAGGAGCGGGCTGGAAGGCGTCTTTCGGGACCTTCATGAGGATTGAGGCCTCGGCAAAGTATTGGGTGTCGACCGTAAGGCGGGAGTAGTCCTTGCAGTTAGGGGGAGAAACCATGCGTTTTGCGAACTCGTACTGGTACATGAGGATGCCCGTTTTGAAGTTCCGGTGAAGGAGCTTGAAAGTGATTTCCGAGGAGATAGAGTAGGGGAGGTTCGAGACGACCTTGTCGAACTCGGGGAAGTCGAGCTTCAGGGCGTCGCCGGGGATGATCTCGATGTTTTCCACGGAATCGAAGCGGTCATGGAGGACTGCTACAAGGGCAGGGTCAAGTTCGATTGCGATAACTTTTTTCGCCTTTCTTGCAAGCCTTTCGGTAAGGTTCCCGATGCCGGCCCCGATCTCGAGTACCGTGTCCTCGGAGGTCAGTTCGGCGGCCGCAACAATCCGGTCGAGGTAACCGGCATCGATCAGGAAGTGCTGGTCGAAGACGCCGCCTTTTATGCGGTATTTCCTTAGAATAGAACGAACCAAAGATGAAAACTCCTGAATGGATAAATTGAATATGATAGCTGATTGACTGATCGAAATAACGGATAGACTGAATAAGATAGCGAGTAGAGTGAATAAGATAGCGTATTATCTGCACGAAATAACGGATTGGCTGAATAAAATCGATCTAAAAAAGGAATAAAAGCTAAGAGGGCCTTCAAAAGATCCCCCTCATGCCGGCCTCTGGCGGCGCGGCGGAGTAGTAAAGAGCCTGTACTTGATAAAGTCGTCCTTGAGTTCTTCTTCGATCCTGTGAGCTATGACCTTTGCCGGGTCATGAAGACTCGGGATCCTCTCGTGGATATCCTGGAAACTCTTAAAATCCCCTTTCTTGTGCTCATCGATGATAGACCACATAAGCTTTTTCCCGATACCCGGAAGGAGTTCGAGCATGTGAAGGCGGGTGGTGATGGAATGAGCTTCATTGAAGAACTTTACGAATCTCTCTTCCTGGTGCCGGACACAGGCTTCAAGGATGTACGGGAGTTCAAGGTTTGCACCGTGGGTCAGGTCGGGGTAGCCGATGCGCTGCTTTACGTGGTCGATGGTATCCCGGTCGCCGGATCCGATGTAGACCCTTGCCTGGATTTCCGGGATCACGCCGTTCTTGGGGACAAGCTCCATCAGGGTGAACTTCTTGTCGCCAACCGCCTGGACCAGAGGCTTTTTCTGGGACAAGGACCTTGCATCCACTGCTTTCCCGTAAGGGAGGTAATCAAGCACCCATACGTATTCTTCCCTTTCACCGGAATTCTCCCCGCCTTTCCCGGAAGACCGAGGACCTGATGAGCGAGAGCCTCTTTCAGGGTGAGGCCTACCTGCCGAACGTCTGTCAGAAAAAGATTTACCAGTGGAATTTCTGCCCTTTTGCGGTCCACCTGATTGTGATTTTTCGTCTCTCATCAGCACCCATCCTATATATAAATTAACCCCAGAACGTATTTACAACCGGGATACTCCCGGCTATCTATGGTCTCGGAAGATTCCCAACTTATCATAACATGAACAGAATATTCCCCTTATGGAAATATTCCCCTTATGGAAACATTCCTCTTATAGAATATTCCTTTACTGCATGACCGGGATATTCCCAACTTTTAATGATCGTCTTCCGGATGGAGAATTCTCCAGCCTTCAGGCAACCTATACAATCCCCCGGTGATGTCAGATTCCCCGGTATTAAATGATTACCCGAGCTATGCAGATATCCTCCGGTCAGGGGGATTCCTTAACCTTCAGGATAATTCCTCAGGTCAAGATGTTCCCAGAGACTTAAGTAAATTTTCCCAGGTATCCAGGACTACCCTCATGAATAACAAGATGAAAACTTCTATATAGCTTATTCTATTCTATTTCTCTTATTCCCTGCCCCTAATTCAATCCATTGCCTCGGCTACTAACTCGAGTATCTGGTCCAGTTCCTCATTGCTGAGGGTATACTTTTCTTTAGCGTAAACAGCCCTGAGTTCATCCCTGGACTGTGGCATGAGATCTGCAATCCGGACCGCGATAACAGGCTTCATTTTTTCAAGTTCAAGCAACTTGTTGACCAGCCCCCTGGATTTTTCAGAAGTGGTTTTTGCAAACACCTCCGCGTGGTGCAGGGCTTTTCGGAACTCGTATGCCACTTCCAGATTTCTCTCTCTGCGCTCGTCCGCGATCTCGGACAGCATTTCCTTGACTTCAGCCAGCGTCAATAACTCTTCATTCAGGACTTCCTTAACTATCATTGGAATACACTCTTGTTGGGCTAGAATTTCAGGTAGTTACCGCTTTTCAGGGCAATCTACTTCGATTTATTTTCTGTCCTGCCCCTAATAAGCTGCTATTAATTTCCACCTGTTAACTTTTCTTAAGCTTCAACCTGTCGACTAATTCGACCATCCGGAGATAAGTCATTTGTATGTTTGACAAACGATATATAATTATAGATGTCTCTGGACATCCAATATATCTGGAACTACAATGTATCTGGACATCAAATGTCAACGGACATCAAATGTCTCCATATCTTCAATTACAGATGATTCTGAATAAGCTGAAGCCTGATATTTTCAAAAGCAACTCTGGCACATCCCCTCTTGAAAATATTTTTTTGCACAGATCCGTTTCCTATCCTGAAGGCTTCCTACCTGAAAAAACCACTCAAAGATTGTGCTATTATCTTTAAAACTGCTAAGTAGGGAGCTTAAACGCTACGCAAAAATGCTACAGGTAAACGGCAGGGGATAAAAGTGGGTTAGGTTATATGAAACCTAACATCTACACTGTGCTTAATTGTATTTCTGCGGTTTCAGGTGCTGAGGCAGGGACAGAACTTCCTTCATAGCGTTGCCGCTGCGGACCTGGAGCAGATATGCTCTTCCGCGCTGCCCGACAATCTTGCCGGTAGAACCCTGAAACTTGGCATTGGGCATGCCCTTCTGGACACTCGGGTCAATATCGATGTGGACCATCTGCCCTTCTTCGAACTTCTGGATTACCTTGATTACAGGGGAAATTCCTCTCTCACGAATTGTCTTTTTTAACTTGTACCTTGTGCAACGTTTCTCACCGTGGGAATTTGTCATCGCATGTTCCTCCTTTAGAATGCTCGGTTAATGTCAATTCTCTCTAATAAGATCTTCTATCTAATAAGATAAATATTATTTAAATAAACCTGCCATACCGGAAAAATTTGGTCGGATGCAGGTCCTATTCAGATATGAATCTGATTCGGCTATAAAGCCGGAGTCAGATATAAACTTGATTCAGACACCTGGTCGGGTTCAGATATCGACGTTGATTACGTCAAGCTCTTCCACATGCGCAGGGAATCCTAAAAGCCCGCTGAGGCTTGGGTTTGTCCTGCCCTCGTCCCCTGAGACCAGCTCTTTCACGTAGAGCCCGCCTTCGCAGTGCACCGTGATAAAAGCATAGCCGGAATCGGTAAGCTCTTTAAGTTCCATTTCATGCACGCGCCTTTTCCGGATCAGATCGGCCCTTCGGTGCGCAACACGCGTGGGGGTTTGCTGAGCTATCTCAGTGCCACTTAGAGTTTCGAGGCAGGATTTAAGCTTTTCCTCTGAAACAGGCTCTTTAAATGTAACTTTAAGCTTATAAGCTTTATCCGCCTTTGAGTTTTTCAGGGTTTCAATCATGCCCTTTGCAACGAATTTCAGGTCCCTTACCTCGACTTTTCCTGCTGCCTGCTCGTTAATCTCCGCCATCAGTTTCTCAAGGTCTGCCGAGCGTTTTTTCGGGGATTTTGCTTCCACCACAAAAGGCCTTCCGCTCCCGAGCATCAGGGCGTCGATATCCTCCCTGCCCGAACCGTGGAAAGCCGTATCCACAGCCTGGAAAGCTTCCACCACAGGGTCCTTGATCAGTTCGTCCACGGATTCGGGGTACTGCTTACCCGTGAAATTGCAGATCTCGCAGCCTTTTCCCCGACATTTCCGGCAGGGCCAGCGGGTCTGGGGGATGCCGCGGACCATTTTCCTGTACCTGCCGTAGACATACACAGACCTGACCTGAAGCTCCAGCTCCTCCTTTGTAAGGTCAAGGGTAATCACTATGTCCGGGTTTTGGAAATCAACGTCCTTTCCTACCTTTCCAGAGATCAGCTTCCCGACCTCCCGGTTGACTTCGGTCTTCAGCTGCTCGGCATAAGAGGTCCCGGTCTCGGCCCAGAGGATTTCTTCGTTTTCACTCAGAAGCCCGCTCACCTTCGTACCCACAAGGAAAGTAGAATAATCAATGCCTTCAAGCTGCCTGACCGCTTCATCGGCCCAGGTGTCCAGTTTCCGGAACAGGTCAAGGCAGACACAACACTGCTCATCCTCACCTTCGATTCCTAGCGTCTTTCTTGCGTAAGCACTGCATGAAGCAAGTTCCCTGAGAAGGGTGTCGTCGTTTTCAGTTTTATAGACACGGTCCCCTTCCAGGGCAAGGGTCAGCTTAACAGCCTGACCCCGCTCCATATTGCTGAGGCCTGTGGATAATTTTGCAAACTGGCGGCCCATACAGTGGTCACATACAGGGCCTTCCTGAAGTATCTTTTTTGAAATTTCCAGTACATCCATTTGGTTTCACATTCTTGAGAGGTCTTTCGGGATAGCAGGGAAATGAGTAACATGATAAATGATTGGTAAATGATTGAAAGATGATTGAAAGATGATTGAAAGATTGATTGAAAGATTGATTGAAAGATAATTGAAAGATTGATTGAAAGATTGATTGAAAGATTGATTGAAAGATTGATCGAAAGATTGATCGAAAGATGATCGGTGAATAGGTGGAATTAAAGATAAGGGGTAAATATTCAGGTAAGCGTCTATCCTGATACAGGGAACTGTGATATAACGTTTTTTATTCGGCTTCCGAAAAAACAGGCTTTATGGGAGTTTTCACTCCCAGGACCCGCCTGCTTCAGTTTCAGCCCTTCAAGCTGAAACCCTGGGTTCAACCCAATCGGCTGCAACTTAATTTTCAACCCTGTCTGCTTCACATTCGCTCTCAACGGCAGGCTCGACTTCAGCTTCCAGCCTGTCAAGTTCATTGTGGATAAGGGTTATGCAGTGATTGGAGTGCAGGGAAATAGGACCCACGGAGATAATTTTCGCTCCTGCCCCAAGGATTTCCACTTCCTCTTCTTCGGTGACCCCGGTGTGGTCTCCGAGGATAAAAACAGGATCCGTAATTTCCCGGGCAACTTCTTTTATATCTGCCCCGTCTTCCCGGAGGTAGAGCAGGGTGCGCCCCTTAAATTGTTCCAGCAGGGTTTTCAGGTCACCCCTACGGACCCAGACACCTGGTGTGGACCGGACCTCATACTCAGAAGCCTCCTTTTTGAGGGCTTTCTGGATTAAAGAGCCGCTACTGCGCTCGTCCGGGTTCAGGTACCTCAGGGTCATGCCGTCGAAGCGCACGATTTTCCCGGGATCGGGTTCCCCTAGGAGGAGCAGGTGTACATTTACGTCTCTTCGCATCCCGAAAGAGAGAAAGAGGGCAGAACTCACACAGCGGCAGAGGATGTCCATCCGGCCCGCCGAACCCGGAAGGTCGTTTAAGGGAAAATCTCCGCTTGTCATTGCCTTGTGCCCTATGATAACGATATCGCGCATGGAGGCACTATATTTACGTAAGGGATATAAAAGATGTATGCATGTTCACTGGCATAGCCCGGATAAGGTCATACTGGAAAAAATAAATCAGACTGGAATAAATAAATCAGACTGGAAAAAAAATCAGACGGGAAAGAATCAGACTGGATGAATAAAACACACCGAGAACAGTTATAATAATTAAAAAATCAAGATCCAGAAAGGGATAAGGATGAAGATACTCGCAATTTCCGACCCCCACGGGGACTATTCGAAGATAAAGGCAATCATGGAACGGGCAGGAGACTTCGACCTGGCAGTCATCGTAGGAGACCTGACCAATTTCGGCCCCGATGAGAAGGTCGAGGAACTCATGGAAATGTTCGACAAACCCGTGCTTGCAATTCCAGGGAACTGTGACCAGAAGAGCATTCTGGAAGCCCTGGACGCCTCAAAGGCGACCAACCTCCACGGAAAAGCCAAACAGATCGGAAAAATCCGATTCATCGGACTCGGAGGCTCGAACCCCACCCCCTTCAACACCCCCTTCGAAATTCCGGAAGAAGAAATCGAGAGCACCCTTGAAGGAATGGTCTGCTCCGCAGAAGCCGCCGGGAACTGCGGGAAGGTCGTGCTCCTGACCCATGCCCCACCTCAGGGAACCTGCGACGAAATCCCCTGCGGGCACGTGGGCAGTACTGCCATCCGGAAGTTCCTTGAAAGGGTAGACCTTATAGTCTGCGGGCATATCCACGAAGCCAAAGGTATGGAAAAGGTCGGAAGAACCACAGTGGTGAACCCCGGAGAAGCCTGCAAGGGCTCCTGTGCCCTGATAACCATTGAGGAAGCCGAAGAAGACAAACCCATAGAAGTTGAGCTTATAGAAGTCTGAACCTACTTCAATCCCAAATCCCTGACCCCCGTTTGCCGGAATGTCGGCCGGGCTTTCAGGGATACTTTTTTGTTTAATTTATCTCCTGTTTCTTCCTGGATTTCCCCCTTTATCCTTTGTGGAAATATCAAAAGGGAATGTTTAAAGTAAATTAAATTCCAAACATTACATATGGAATTTTCTGAGGTTGAACGACGGACGTAATCCAGGAGTTTGGGTTTGACCCGGTTTTTATCGATTTCCTTCAAAAATTGGCCATAGCTTTCCTTATAGGGATACTGATCGGGATCGAAAGGGAACACCGCAGCCAGACTCACGAGATCTTTGCAGGAGTAAGGACCTACAGTATAACCTGCATTACAGGGATGCTTACCGCCCTCCTGACAGCCTCAACTGGATCAGGAATCGTGTACATAGCTGCGCTTTTCTTTGCGGCAGTCTGCTGCATAATCACCTACACCAAAATCACCATGTACCAGAGGATAGGAGTGACCAGTCCAATCACCCTTTTCTTCATTTTCATCCAGGGAGTGCTTGTGGGGTACGGGTACGGCCTCTTTGCAATTGTGTCCGCAGTCGTGGTAAGCTTCCTCCTGATACAGAAAAAACCCCTTCACGAGTTTGCCGGGAACCTGACAAAAGAGGAGCTCCTGAATGCCATGCAGTTCCTGGCAGTGGCTTTCATCCTTTACCCCGTGATGCCTGAAAAAAAGATTTTTGGGCTTGTAGACCTGAAAACCGCAATCCTGATCGTTGTCCTGGTATCCCTGATAAGTTTCCTGAGCTACGTGCTCCTGAGAAAATTCGGGGCAAAAAAAGGGCTCTGTTATTCCGGTTTTCTAGGAGGATTCGTGAACAGCGAAGCTACCACCGGAGCCCTTGCCGGGATCTCAAAAAAAAGTTCCGGGATGGCAGAACCCGTACTTGTCGGAATATTGCTCTGCAACACCTCAATGCTTATCCGGAACCTGGTAGTGGCGTTCATAGTTGACCCGAGCGGGAAGACAACCCTTTTAATGTTACCGCCCCAGCTTGCAGTAATCCTCCTCTCAGCCCTCTTTGTGCTCAGGAAGAACAAAAACCTCTGCCCGATCGGCGCGGAAACCCTTGAGATCAAGTCTCCTTTTTCCCTTGGCCCTGCTTTCAAGTTCGGAGCCGCTTTCACCCTGATCCTTATCATAGGCAGCACCGCCAATGAAGTGGCAGGCACTGCCGGGATCTACGCAACCGCCCTTGGGGCTTTTGTCAGCAGCTCGGGGGTAATCGTATCCATCACCCTGCTTGCCGTAAGCGGGAACATCTCATACATGACCGCAGCAAACACGGCCGTGCTGGCAAGCCTGATCAGCACGGTAAACAAGATCCTGCTCAGCAAGATATCCGGCTCAAACGAACTGTACTCCATTTCAAAGACAGTTTTCGGGCTGATAACCCTCACAGGGGTTGCCGCACTGTTCTTATGGAGTTATGTAAGCGGCATGTAAAAAGTAGAAAAGAGAGCTAAAAATCTAGTTCCGGAAAGCAAAATCCGGAATTCCACCATAAAATATCTCTTATATACTTGAATTATGAATTATGTACTTTAAGCATATTTATGTATAAGAGCATTTCAAATGCACTTACATAACTTATATCATACCTTAACCATATTTTATACCAAACCTTATCAGACTTCATACCAAACCTTATACCGGACCTTATATCATACACCGATATCAAAAAAAGAAAAGGTCGGTTGAAATAAGAATATCAAAGCAACCTCAAAACCTGAAAATTCATTCAAGCAACCTCAAAACAAATAGAAACAGAAAAGACAAAAAAATTCCGGACAAGAGTCAAGCTCCCGGAATTTCCATATAAAATAGACGTGGGGAATTTATTGATGAAAGCAAAGATCATTGTTTTGCTCCTCGTATTAAGCGCCGTGCTCCTTTCAGGATGTGTGGGAGACGAACAGCCTGCTGAGGAAGAAGAAATCCCTGAAGAGGAAGTGGCTCCTGAAGAAAACGAAACTTCTGAAGAGGAAATGATTCCTGAAGAAGAAATAACACCAGAAGAAAACGAAACTTCTGAAGAGGAAATGATTCCTGAAGAAGAAGTAACACCAGAAGAAAACGAAACTTCTGAAGAGGAAGCTCCTGAAGAGGAAGATGCTTCCGAGGGACCAACAATCATAAGTCCTGAAACTAGTACAAAAACTTACACCGTAAGAATAGAGAACTTCAGAGCTTCCCCTTCAAGCCTTGTGATCGAGGAAGGAGATACCGTTGCTTGGATTAATTTCCAGGACAGACTCTTCACCCTGGTCAGCGAAGAAGGACTTTTTGAGAATAAAAACCTGGTATACAGGCGCAGCTACCCTTATACCTTTGAAGAAGCTGGCACCTATAACTTCAGCGTCCTCGGGCAGGGTAGGATGGACGTTACCATAACCGTAGAAGAGCCCTGAAAAGGAAACAGCTCTCCGGAATATATTCCAGATCCCGAAAAAACATTACTTTTAACCGGAAGCACAGGAAATATATTCCAGCCACCTAACTGAAATTAAACCGGAAGGGGGAAAACCCTCTTCCAAAAAATTCTTTTTTTGATTATCCCGGACTACTCCCACATCTATTTTCAAATATGACATGACCGGTCCCATTGTCCGGACCAGGATATCTGAAAATTTTCTGATCTCATTTGAAATATATTCACGAAAATGTTATTATTTATAAAAGGCTTATATTAAATGGGAGTAAAGGAAAGGAACTGCCAGAGAAAGGGGGTGTGATTAAATCAGATAATTGGATCAAAACAACTTGATCCGGATTCAAAAACTGATGTACTATTCCTTTCAAATCTCCAATGAAAATCTTTCAGGACATCAAACTAACAACCTTTCAGGCTCCCTCAACGGGAATTCTTCAAATTCCCTGCCCAGAAGAGCCGGAAAAAATCAATCCGGATGCGTAATTCCGGTTTGTTCGGGCAGCTATGGATAAAAATGACCATTACTGTAAAATACGATATCAAAGAATAGCATTGCAGATGACCCTTAAAACCATAATGGAAGGCACGACAGAGGTTTCAGTTCCGGTCCCGCCCCGGGATGCGGCCTTCCCTCCCTCTGCGGCACCGGTATTTTATAACCCGGAGATGGAACTCAACCGCGACATCAATGTTGCAGCAACTGCAGCTTTCGTGGACAGACTGCTCGGAAAGAGGGATATGCAAAGGGAAGAGGTCCGTTACGTGGATGCCTTTTCCGCATCGGGAATCAGGGGGCTCCGGGTCGCAGGGGAAGTAGGAATCCACGCTACCCTGAACGACTGGAGCCAGGAGGCATTTGAGCTCATTCAGCAGAACATCAAACTCAACGGGCTGGAGGAAAAAGCGGAGGGATGCCGGAAGAATGCAAACGTACTGCTCCACGAGCAGAGATTCCACATCGTGGACATCGACCCCTTCGGGACCCCCTCTCCCTTTCTGGACGCGGCTTCCTCATCGGTCATGAACCTGCTTTCGGTTACGGCAACTGATACCGCACCTCTTTGCGGAGCCCACCTGAATTCGGGGATCAGGAAGTATGCGGCCGTGCCCCTTAACACGGAATTCCACAGTGAGATGGGGATGAGGGTCCTGCTCGGGGCCTGCGCCCGGGAACTTGCAAAACACGAAAAATCAATGGACCCCCTGCTCTCCCATGTAACCCGGCACTACGTCCGCAGTTACCTTGCAGTGCGTCAGGGAGCGAAACAGGCGGACAGAACCCTTAAATCCGTAGGCTTCCTCGCCCACTGCCCGAAATGCGGTTTCAGGCAACCCGTAGAAGGACTTGCCGTGCACATTGACCGGGAATGCCCTGTCTGCGGGGCCGGCACGAATATTGCAGGTCCGCTCTGGCTCGGCCCCTTGAGGGAGCCTGCATTTTGCAATGAGGTGCTTGTCGAAATGGAAAAGCGCCCTCTCAGGACAAAAGAAAAAGCCATGAAGATAATCAGCTTCTGCAGGGACGAACTCGACATACCAATGTTCTACGACCAGCACGTAATCTGCAAGGAACTGGGAGTTTCGGCTACAGGCATCGAAGGTTTTCTCGAAGCCCTGAGAGCAAACGGGTTTGAAGCCTCACGTACCCATTTCAGCGGAACTTCATTCAAGACGGACGCCACACTTCCGGAAATTAAGGAAATAATCCGTTCCCTGTAAAAAATCTCAAAAATTTCAAGCAGTCAAAAAGCCTGAAACCCTCTCAAAAGTATAAAAACTTAAAACTTCAAAGAAGTCCAAAAATCTCAAAAGTTTCAGAAGAGCTCAAAAATCTTAAAAGATTCAGGAAAGCTGAAGCTCAGAGAAAAATAAGGAAGACAAAATCAAAACGAAGTATTAGAAGATTAACTGTCAAAATATTATGCAAAAATTATTAAATGATAAAAAATATTTGGGTCTGTAAGATCCAGAGGCAACCCGCCATAAGGCACTCCAATGTGATATTATGTCCGACGATGATGCAGAAAAATTGTTTTTGCAGGAAAAACCCACTCTTGCACTGCTTATTATAGGCTCGATGGAAAAGACCTACGCATCCGTGATTTCAAAAGAGATAGATTCCACTTTTGCCCATACCACGAGGATCCTCACCAAAATGGAACAGTGCGGACTTATCAGATTCACATTCGAGGGGCGGATCAAATTTGTTGAACTTACGGAATACGGAAAAGATGTCGAAATCGCCCTCAAGGAGTTCCGGAATGTCATCCGGGAAGCAGCCCCCCCGGAAGAAGCCGAAGCAGCCGGAGAAGCGGCAGCCACGGGAACAGGGGGAGAAAGCCCTGGATCTGCGGCTGGAAAAGCGGCAGAAGAAGCAAGAGAAGCCGAAAAAATAAAGGAGCTCGACCCGATAAATAAGGAAATCCTTGAGAAAATCAGGAACTTCAGGGAAAAGATCGAGAACATCCACCGGGAAGCTCTGGAACAGGGAGACAGCAGGGATATGATTTCCCGAAAACTGGGCCCCTACAGCCGGGACATCAAAAAACTCAGGAACATGATTGAAACAGCTGAAAGCCCCATTGATGAAGTTGTTACGGAATCCCTGGAAGAAAGTTCCAGCCTCCTTGAATCTTACCTTAAACGTTGATTACCAGATTTGAGTACCTTAAACGTATGATACCTTTAAACATAGGTACCTTAAAATTACCAGATTTGAGTTCGGTGAACGTATGATACCTTTAAACATAGGTACCTTAAATATAAGGTACCTTAAAATTAGATCCTTAAACGCAGATCCTTAAAAGTAGATCCTTAAACATATGATACCTTAAACATTGAGATCCACATCATAAATTAATAAAAGCCCTGAAGGTTGAAACTCAACTTCACAAACGGTACTCAGCTTTAATATTGGAATACATTGCACTTTTGGTACCCGCCTTATACGTTTATATCCAGCTTTAGCATTCATACTCTCCTTAAAATCGGGAATCATTTTCATTTGACTCGACGGAATTTAAAATTCAAAGTTGATACGGCAGGAAGAACATGAAAAAAGTAGTCATACTGCAACCCCTATATGGAAACCGGGAAAGGGCGATTAATTCCCTTAGAGCCCTTATTGAAAACGAATTGAAAGAACTTGAAGTGGAGTTTGAAATATCAGTTGCCTCTGACCAGTGGGCGGAGATAAGCCTTGAAGGGGAAGACGAAGATGTCTCCAGAAACTTCCTGGTTTCGAAATACGGAACCCCTGCCAATAAAGCCGAACCTGGAAAAGTATACAGGGGTTTTATCCTGGCCGTCGAGGAAGATTTACTCGTGGTCAACATCGGTTTTCCTGTGAGGGTCGAAGCCAGGGAGCTAAAGGCCCTGGGTAGTGGGAAAGCAAAACAGCTTGCTGCAAGGTTCGGGCTGATTCCCCACCTTCCGGCAGAAATCGAAATCATTGAAAGCAAAGGCAACCGTCACAGGGCAAGGTTCAGCAAGCAGCAGCTTGACCTCTGGTGGGAGTGGAAAAAGGCAGGCACGGACAGAGTAACAATAAATGCTGCCACCCGTTCGGAGATAAAAAGCGCAATCAAAAAAACCGGACACGGCAAGGACATTTACGAGATAGAACGCCTGGGGCTCCTGGAACACGCAATCGTCTGCAGGGAAAAGACAGACGGACCGGGGATCGTAGCCGCAATAGGCCCGCTCCTGAAATCGGAAATGGGAGTCGTGATAGGAAGCGCCGATTGATCGGCATCCTAACAGCCCCGAAATATTAATAATTATTTTACCAGATGGCGAAAGGCTGGTGAAATAAATTGAAAGATAATAATATAAATAGCGTTTAAAAAAGAGTGAATGTTATAAAGAAATTTTCAGAAAATAATTTTGACTGGAATCCAGAACCGTACTTTGCTGGTGTAAGCGAGAACCTTAATCAGGATTCTGTAATAAGAAAACGGGATCAGCGGTCTTAATCAGAAACCGCAGTCAGGGCACCGTAATCTCGAAAATACAGTGTCCGTGCCCGGTCCCATAGCATTCTTTTTCCCGGACCCGGAATTCCCTGCCCAGCTTACCGCAGAGGATGCCTTCGATGAGGCCTTCACTCAGGGCACAGAAAGGCTTCCCGATAACGGGCATCGACTCGGCCTTGAAAGGGTCTTCAATGAGGAGGGAAAGAGGTTCGGTTTTGAGCATGGAAAGCCTTCCGTTTCCCCCGGATTCCAGGAAGTATCCGATTTCTTCCAGGAGCCCTTCGAGGGTTTCGGACTCAAAAGCGGATGAAAGGTGGACACCAATGTCGCATCCGATCTTTTTTACAATAGGGACATTATCAATCCCGTAGGCTTCGAACCCGAAGCGTAAAGCATGGTAGACGGATTCCATAAAGGAAAAACGGTCTTTTTTCCCGTTTCTGGCAACCTTTTGCAGCAGACTGTTATAGTGTTCATGGACAGGTTTCTGGGAGCAGCCCATGTAATGAGAGGTGAGGGAATAGATTTTCCGGCGGCGGTCAGCAGGATCAACCATTTCCTCTACGAGTTCGGTGGTCCTGAGGTTGTTGAGGTGTACGGAAATCGTGGACTTTGCCTTTGCCGTGTATTTTACGATTTCATCAAATGACCTCGAATCTTCCCTGAGGAGATTGAGAATTTGCAGCTTTACCGGACTGTCCACCGCAACAAGCCCGGATTCCGTGTAAAAAAATTCTGTTTTATTCTCAAGC
This sequence comes from Methanosarcina sediminis, assembly GCF_052056915.1. GTDB lineage: Archaea > Halobacteriota > Methanosarcinia > Methanosarcinales > Methanosarcinaceae > MTP4. Next base: position 838,147 of record NZ_CP195119.1, read on the forward strand.
CTTCCCATAATATCTTTATATAAGTTGTTTTTTGGATATATAAAACGTTCGCAGGGTTGCGAATAATCGATATTAATATATAAATATGAAGTTATAAATTGTGAAGCTTCAGGTCCCCTTCCGAAGAAAGCTCCTCCCCCGAATAGGATGAATCCCCCGGCAAAAAAATAAAAATACCAGCCTCTCCAATTAACAGGTAGCAAGAAAAAATCGGGGGAAAACATGGGGTTAATCAACCGGATGGAAACGGTCTTCAAGTCGAAGATGAACAAAGTGCTCAACAGGATGGAAGATCCCAGGGAAACACTGGACTATTCCTATGAAAAACAGCTCGAAATGCTTCAAGACGTAAAAAGGGGAGTTGCCGAGGTGACCACCTCAAAAAAGCGCCTCCAGCTCCAGCGGGCAAAACTGATGCAGAGCGTGGGCAAACTTGACTCCCAGGCAAAAGACGCGGTCACGGCTGACAGGGAAGACCTTGCAAGGATGGCCCTTGAACGGAAAGCCGCCCTCATGCAGCAGGTAGAGGGCATCGACACGGAAATCTCCGAGCTTGAGAAACAGGAAGAGAAGCTCATTGCCTCCGAAAAACGCCTCTCCACCAAAGTAGAGATCTTCAGGACCCGGAAAGAGTCCATAAAAGCCGGGTATTCCGCAGCTGAAGCCCAGGTCCGGATCAACGAGTCCGTAACCGGGATCAGCGAAGAGATGGCGGACGTGGGGCTTGCAATCGAGAGGGCCGAAAACAAGACCGAAGAAATGAAAGCCCGGGCAGAGGCCATCGACGAACTCATGGAAGTCGGGACTCTGGAAGACCTTACAGGCCCTCAGGACGATATCGAGCGGGAACTTGCAAAAATCAGCGCCCAGACAAGTATTGAGTCAGAACTTGCCAGGCTCAAAGCCGAAGCAGGCAAAGAACCCGAAAAACCAGAAAAACCAGAAGGCAAAGAAGCAGGCAAGGGGGCAGAGAAATGATAATCAGGATTATGGGCGAAGGGCAGTTCCGGGTGCCTGCAGCCCTCTACGACGAACTGAACGTGTTGGACAATCGCATAGTGGACTTTGTGGCCGAAGGGAAAGCCGGGGAGTTCAGAAGCGAACTTGAAAAGCTGGTCGCCATGATCAGGGCAAAAGGAACTGAAGTAGCGGCGGAAGAAATCGTGGAATCGGACATCATCGTGCCCCCGGAAGACCTCAGCCTTGAAGAAGCAAAAGAAGTGTTTACGGGGACCGGGATTTTCGAGGATTGAAACACAGCATTTTCTGCTTCGGCTTTCAGGATTATGGATCTCAGAGGTACAGCCCTTAGAGGTGCAGCTTCCAGAATACTTTAGATATATACAACACAGGAGCAGTTGCCAATGACACGTGCGCAACTGCTAATGATGTGGAAGCAACTTTAAAAATCAAGCTGCTGCTCCTCAGGAATCAAAACAAATAGAGATAGAAATAAAAATAGGGATCGAAAAATAGAGATAGAAAGAGAAAATTAGAAGGCTTCAGGAGCCCACAGTCAACGCACAACAATTACCGGAACTTTTGAGTGCCGGACAACATTCTCTGCCACACTGCCGATAAGGAACCTTTTAATTCCTGTCAAACCCTGTGTGCCCATCACTATCAGGTCAATACCGTTTTTCTCTGCATAGTCAAGGATTTGTTCGGCAGGGCTGCCTTTCAGCAATACCAGCTCCACCTTGACTTCAGCTCCTTTTCCGGCTTTTTCAACATCTGCAGTCGCAAGTTCCCCCCTATCAGTCAGATATTCCTCAAAAGGTTCGGCCCAGCCCATAACCTTTCCCGAAACTTTTGCATGCTCATCGGAAACGACGTACACAGCGTACACTTCAGCACCGCTTACCTTCGCAATATCTATTCCATGAGAAACAGCTCTTCTGGCGTTTTCCGAACCATCAGTTGCAATCAAGATTTTTTTGAAAAGATTCCCCATCGTATATCAACTCCACCTAATTCTGTAATATAAAATATGGAGTTATTACTATTAAAATATCATCCCGGAGGGTCTGAATTCTGCAATAAAGGGCTCAAACAATTGATAATTAAAATTGAGACACATGTAAAATTAATTAATAAAAACAGTACCGGAAAACTACGAATTGAATTGAAGTTTAGGCAAGAAATATATTCATTAGGGGACAAGCGAAGGTCGATAAAGGAGGATTACATGAATTCCAGATTCCTGAAAAAATTGTTTACATTAGCTTTGATTTTAGTCCTGCTATCCTTCAGCGGTTGCGTTGATAACAATGAAGAAGACCAGCCACTGGAAAATGAAAACAGAGAACCTGTCGAAGCTTTCGTATACGGAACTGTCCCCGTGGAAGAAGTGCATGTCGAGATGAAAAAGACGGTAATCCCGCCCGAAATAAGCATCTCCGTAAAAGGTAACCTGCCAGACGGCTGCACCGGGATTGACCGGGAGAACATCACGATGGAAAAGGAAAACGGGAACATCACAATCGGAATACCCACTATAAGGCCTGCTGATGCGGTCTGTACCGAAGCCCTGGTGCCTTTCGAAGAAAAGATCCCGCTTGATGTTGAAGGCTTTGAGGTCGGCAACTATACGGTATCCGTAAATGGGATCGAAACAAGCTTTGAACTTACTGCTTACGACATCGTGGCCCCGGACGAAACCTACGCTCCCGGAAAAGCGGCTGTTGAGGACGTAACGGTAATAATGACAAGGTCCATTCCTCCGCAGGTAAGGGCAGTGGTCTCCGGGATGCTTGCCGGAAACTGTGAAAGGATCGATGTAGGGAACATATCAATCGAAAGGCAGGGCCGGGTAATCCTCGTGGAGCTTCCAACCCTGAGCCGGACAAACGCTCCCTGCACCATGAACCTGGCACCCTTTACGGAGTACATCCCTATCAACATCGAAGGCCTTGAACCGGGAGAATACACAGTCTCGGTAAACGGGGTAAACGGCACCTTTGTCCTGGGTGATTACGGAGTTCCTTCAGAGCCATCCGAGCCATCCGAGCCATCCGAGCCATCCAAACCCTCAGAGAATACTTCAGGCGAAGATGCGGAAACTTACGGGCTTATTGAAGGAAACATCCTCTTTGAAGGCCTTGAAGAAATTATAGAAGACGTTACTGTTTACATCCGGCTTGATGATGTAAGTCTTGCGGATGCCCCGTCGACAGTGATCTCGGAGACCGTTATTGAAAATGTGTCGGTGGCCCCGGAAGAAAATAAAGTTCCTTTCACCCTTGGCTTCCCGGAACTTGTGGCAAACAGGATGTATTCGCTCTATGTCCATGTAGATGTTGACGGAGACGGGAAAGTCTCAAAGGGAGACTACGTAACCACGATGCACAACGGTGTACCCACTGACCAGGACACGGTAAATATGGACGTGACGGTTGAACGCGTGTGAACCGTCAAAAAAACGATAGAAAACCGTCGGGAACTAAGGAAAAGGAAATTTCAGGATTTGAAAGGTCAAAAAGGAACTAAGGAAAAGGAAATTTCAGGATGTGGAAAATTAGAAGGGAATTCCCCACAGAGGATACCATTTTTCCACATCTTTTTCAATGGGGAGTTCCCGCTCCATCCCGGTCCTGAGCCTGAATTCCATTGGAGTATCCCTTTTCTTTCCCGCAAGCGGCACAAAAGGATAATAACTGCCCTGCTTGAAATTGTAGATCCAGTAAACTACTTTTTTGCCGGTATGCCTCCCGGCTTCCGGACCTTCAAGCTTACCTTCACCCTCAGCCTCAAAACGGTAGATTGCACAGAGAAGCTGCTTCCCGAAACCGTGTTCCTCAAGGGTCTGGCTTACCAGGTGCAGGTTTACGACCAGGTCTTCAAAGTCAGGGTCTTTGAAAATTGTCCAGAGGAAATTGTATTCGTCTTTTTCAAGCCTGTATTCAGTCCCGGTTTCTTTTGCGCCGTACTCCAGAAGTTCCTCAATCTCTTTCCGGGCACTGGTATAGGCGGAAGCTTCGATGGGCTTGAAGCAAATCCCTGCCTTTCCGGAAGGTTCCAGGCCCATACTGGTTTCCAGGGTGATGCTGGCCGTGGAGATCGCAAAGAGTTTATCAGGCCGTGATTTAGGAAGGCTGCTCCTTCCAAGGACGGCGTCCACGAGATCCCTTAACCCCATTTTAGTTCAACTCTCCCATCTTCCACGTCTTCTTCATCTTCCTCATATTCCCCATCTTCCGCAATCTCTCGTTTTCCCATCTTCCGCAATCTCTCGTTTTCCCATCTTCCGCAATCTCTCGTTTTCCCATCTTCCGCAATCTCTCGTTTTCCCATCTTCCGCAATCTCTCGTTTTCCCATCTTCCTTCATTCGCTTTCAGGCTAACTCATTCTGGATCTTCTCAAGGGCTGCAAGCCGCTTTTCAACCGGAGGGTGGGTGGAAAAGAGGTTCATGAACGAAGAGCCGGAAAGGGCCGGGATAATGAAAAAGGCATTCATCCCCTCGACCTTCCGGAGGTCTTCCGTGGGGACTTTTTGCATCACCCCGCTGATTTTCATCAGGGCGGAAGCCAGGTTTGAAGGCTGCCCCGTGATAACTGCCGAGCCCCGGTCTGCGGAAAACTCCCGGTAGCGGGAAAGAGCACGGATCAAAAGGAAACTGAGCAGCCAGACTCCCAGGGAGACGAGCCAGACCAGCAGAATGCTCCCACCGTTCCGCCTCTGCCCCCCACTTCCGAAGTAGAGGCTGTAGCGGACAAAATAGAAGGCTATGGTAGAGATAAAACTGGCAATGGTCATAACCATCACGTCCCGGTTCTTGACATGGCTCAGTTCGTGAGCAAGCACGGCTTCGAGTTCGGCAGGAGTAAGTTTATCCAGGATCCCGGTGGTAACCGCAACCACGGCATTACCGGGGTTCCTGCCGGTGGCAAAGGCATTCGGGACCGGAGTATCCACAATGGCAACCCTCGGCTTCGGGATATCGGCAATGGCACAGAGCCTGGTTATCGTTTCATGCAGGCGTGGAGCCTCAATTTCGGAAACAATATGAGCCCCTGTCGTCCAGAGTACCATCCTGTCCGAGTAAAAGTACTGGATTGCCATGAAAGCCCCTATAAAGAGCAGCATGAACGTGGGCGGTGCCCCGTAGTAAGAGAGAAAAACCAGGAAAAAAAGATAAACTGCCGCCAGAAGAAACATTGTAAAAAGCATCCTGCCCTGTAAACCCCAGTCCTGTTCCCATTTCCGTTTCATGGATTTCCCCCCGGTTATTTTCGTGCATCCGCAATTTTGCGGATCCAGTTTTTCGTTATATTTTTGCTTATATTTTATTCTTCATCTTATTTGAACCAGAACCTCAGGAGGGTCAGGTAAACAAGTTGTAACCGCAATACCAATGTTCATATAAGTAAGCTGTAATCGCAATGTCAATGTGTATATAAATGAGTTGTAATCGCAATTACCAGAATCAAGTCATACCCGGCGATCCAACCCCCCAATCAATGAAAACACCGATATCTTTTTTATCATAAAGGAATTCAAAAGATTCAGGAAAAAATTCGAATACCTTTGTTTTTCTGATAATAAAAAATTGATTAAAGGTCCAGGCCATGCAAAACATCCTCTCAGTCCAGTCCCTTACAAAAAAATTCGACGACTTCACCGCCGTGAACAGCATTAGCTTCGACGTCGAAGCCGGCTCGATCTTTGCATTCCTCGGGCCGAACGGCGCAGGGAAGTCCACGACTATCAAAATGCTCACAACCGTCCTGAAGCCAACAAACGGCGAGATCCGGATTAACGGCTTCAACGTTCTAAAAGAACAGGACGAAGCCAGGGCTTCTTTCGGGATCGTTTTCCAGGACCAGAGCCTGGATGATGAGCTTACGGCTTATGAAAATATGACCTACCATGCGGTGATCTACAAGGTCCCGAAAAAAGAAAGGGACGAAAGGATCCGAAAAGCCCTTGAAATTGTGGGGCTCTGGGACAGGCGCAAAGATTTCGTGAAAACCTACTCAGGTGGGATGAAACGCAGGCTTGAGATTGCGAGGGCGCTTGTCCACTACCCGAAAATCCTTTTCCTGGACGAACCCACAGTCGGCCTGGACCCCCAGACACGGAAGGCAATCTGGAACCATATCCAGACCCTCAACGAAGAAAGGGGCATGACAATTTTCCTGACAACGCACTACATGGAAGAGGCCGAAGCAATCGCAGACAAAATCGCAATCATAGACCACGGGAAAATCATAGAGACCGGCACTCTGGAGGAAATAAAGGAGAGAAACGGGACCGAATCCCTGGAAGATGCTTTTCTGAACCTGACCGGCAGGGACATAAGAGACGAAAACGGAGCAGGGATGAGTAAAATGAGGCTCATGAAAGGGATGAGCAGGAGGCGCTAAAGTTATGATCGAAGTAATCTACATCCTCTGGCTTCGCCAGCTCAAGCGCTACTGGCGCTCCAAAGCCCGGCTGATAGGCTCCCTGGGCCAGCCCCTCCTCTTCATGGTCGCCTTCGGCTTCGGTTTCGGCCCCATGTACGCCCGGGCAAGCGGCGGGGCAAACTACATGGACTTCCTGGCCCCGGGAATAGTTTCCATGTCAATCCTCTTTACAGCCGTTTTTTCCGGCCTGGAAGTCATCTGGGACCGGCAGTTCGGCTTTTTGAAAGAGACCCTTGTAGCCCCGATCACCCGGACCGAGATCATGATCGGAAAAACTCTCGGTGGGGCAACCATCGCCATGATCCAGGGCCTTGTAGTCTTTGGCCTGACCTACCTGCTCGGGTTCAGGGCCGCAAGTTTCGAAAGCCTTGCTCTCGGCCTGCTCTTCATGTTCCTGATCGCCCTCTTCTTCACGGGCATGGGCCTGACCATAGCCTCGAAAATGAAAGACATGCACGGCTTCCAGTTGATCATGAACTTCCTGATCATGCCAATATTCTTCCTCTCAGGCGCCCTCTTCCCCCTGCAAGACCTTCCCCCCGTGATCTACTTCATCAGCCGGATTGACCCCCTCACCTACGGCGTAGACGGCCTCAGGGGAGCGCTTACCGGGGTCAGCACCTTTGGCGTGTACACCGACCTGGCAGCAATCGCCGCGCTGTCGGCTTTCATCTGTACGATAGGAGCCGTGTTGTTTTCAAAGATTGAGGCGTAAGTGTTTAACATTTCTTACGAAATAAGGAAATTGTGTATGATTATATACCATTCTGTAGTAATTTGTACCGTGGTGGATAATTATACACAGTTTGGTCGTGTGTGCCGAATTCATTGATCTGGAATTAGCTACCTACTCAGCAGATTTGGCGACAGGTTCATTGAATTGACAATGCACAAAAAAACTGAGGTAGAAAGCTGAGTTAAAAATGGCATAAAGCTGAGGTAGAAGACTTGGGCATGTTAAACATTATTGAGTTTTTAATCTTAGGGTCTTTTCTTGGCCTTGCTGCAGGAATGTCTCCGGGTCCGCTGCTAGCTATAACTATCTCCGAAACCCTGCAGCACGGCAAATGGGAAGGGATAAAGGTTGCAATATCTCCTTTGATTACTGACCTTCCAATAATTTTATCCGTATTGTTCATTCTGTCACATCTGACAAACTATGATTCCGTTATCGGAATTATTGCATTTTTAGGGGCATCGTACCTGATATATTCAGGAATGGAATCGATGAAAATCAAAAAAGGCAACCTTGAACTAAATTTAGAAAAGAAAGATGCCCTTAAAAAAGGAGTTATTGTCAACTTCGGGAATCCGCACCCTTACATATTCTGGATCTCAATAGGTGGGCCAATTATTTTCAAGAGTTTAAATACCCATATCTGGGCTATGGTTCTGTTTGTATTCGGTTTCTATGTTTTTCTTGTAGGGTCAAAGGTAGTTATTGCGTTAATTGTAGAAAGGTCAAAATCTTTTATTAACAGTAAATATTATTTTTCTATCATTCGCATTCTGGGAATTGCGCAGATTGTATTCGGATTAACTTTTATTAAATTGGGCCTTGATTCATTAGGAGTACTTTGATTATTCAAAAATAATATAAAAGATTCTGTATAAATGATGAATAATGTTGACTTTGTTTGATCTTTGTATTTTTGGCTCTTCGTTGTTTGACAGCCCTTGTTATGATTTTGTTGTGTGAGAATTGTTTAATTTCTTTTTTATTTTATTGGATTTTCTTTTTACTTTTGTCCAAATTAGATCTGCAATGATGTGAGCTTCAATAGAAATGATAATTCCGGTTAGTAATGAGATAATATATTTTGTTGGGACGTATGCGATGTTGAAATTGAATAATATGACAATTGGTGCTATGATGAGCAATCCTACTGTCGAAATAATTATGATTGGGCCTAACAACGGGTGATGTAGTTTGCCACGATGTTTGAATATTTTTTGGTATGGCCACCATATATATCTCAGAATGCCCCATCTTTTAAAAGGTTCACTTTGAATATCTAAATCGGGACTGAGATAATATGTTCCAAATATGAGTGCAAGTGAGAATATTGTTGTAGCATCAAATTCAAGATACTCAGGGGGAATATACGTTTGCATAAATTTTGTATGTAAGCTTAACAAAATAACAAACAGTAGTATGATATTTATTTTTGTATGAGTTTTTCCATTAGGCATGCTAAACACCGTTTTTTAAAAAATTACTGCCTCAATTATTATGAGGATGTTTATATATTTAACTTATAAATGAAGAGGATGTTGTATCCCGAAATGATTCCTCAGTTTCAAGACCCCTGGATAGTTCAATGCAAGATACAACATCGAGCAGCTCTAAAGGTTAATCATTGAGGCAATTGTAATTCCATTGTGATACTATGGAACGATCATATAATGTGAAATAAATTTGAAACTGAAGTAAGATAGTTGGCCACCTGTACCCGATATCTAGCCATGACAAAAAAATTGGAAAAGGGAAATCATTTTGGGATAAAAAACTTAAAAATCCGGAAACCTGTTAATTAAAGTAAAGAAGCTGGAGAAACAGGGTTCGAATTTAGGAAGTCTTAAAAAGAAATTGGGAAGAACTTGTTAAGAAATTTGACAGGAGTTAAAAAGAAAAAAGAGAACTGTTCCAATTTTAGAACTCAAGTTCAAGTCCCACAGGACAGTGGTCTGAACCCATTATCCCCGAAAGTATCGAGGCAGACTTTACATTTTCCTTCATGTTCTCACTGACGAAGAAGTAGTCAAGCCGCCACCCCACATTCCTTTCCCTTGCGCGGGTGCGCATCGACCACCATGTATAATTCTTATCTTCCTGGTTGAACATACGAAAGGTGTCGATGTAGCCGGCATCAAGGAATTTATCCATCCAGGCCCTTTCTTCGGGGAGAAAGCCAGAAACTTTTTCGTTTTCCTTAGGCCTTGTCAGGTCGATTTCTTTGTGGGCAGTGTTAACGTCCCCGCAAATGACAAGTTTTTTGCCTTCGGCTGTCAGGGCGTTTGCGTAGTCCAGGAAAGCGTCGTAAAAGGCCATTTTGTAGTCCAGGCGTTCCCGGGAGGCTTTGCCGTTAGGGAAGTAGATGTTCATGAGGGTGAAGTCTTCGTAGTCAGCCCTGATGAAGCGGCCTTCACTGTCAAACTCCTCGACCCCCATTCCGTTTTCGACATTCAGGGGTTTTTCTTTGGAAAAGAGGCCGACCCCGCTGTAGCCCTTTCGCTCGGCAGAGACGAAGTAGTTGTGGTAGCCGGGGATGTTCTTAGCTTCCCTCGGGAGTTTGTCCGGGGAGGCTTTGGTTTCCTGAATGCCTATGATGTCAAATTTTTGCTCCAGCAAAAGCTCAAGGAAGCCTTTTTTCATGGCAGCCCGAAGCCCGTTTACGTTCCAGGAGATGATGTTGTAGTTGCCTGGCATTTTTGTGTCCTCAAGTTTCCTCAATGTTTACTATCTCAATGTATCTCAATATATCTGGCAACTCAGTAATATTTGTGATGTCTCACAGGATAAAAAAACCAAGATCTCAGCTATGAACTAAGGTTGCAAACCGGAAAGTCAACAGGGATCATCATTTTTAAATTAGTTATAATTTTGTATTGACATCTCTAATTATTTATTTAGAACCTATTAAATAAAATCGTAAGTTTTTAGTAAGATTTAAAGTCTCACTATGTATTGAATTTTTTGAGTATGTTTATTCCTTATTGGATGGTGCATAATCGTAACCCAAGAAACAGAAAGATGCGATAGCAGTCCAGAACTTACTTGGATGCACTCAATGTCTCAATAACACAATCAAATAAAGTTCAAAGTCAGAAATAACTTTGCAGCTTACTATAATTCAGATGATTGCTACAAACAATAATTATTGCAGTGTTTATTATGTGGGAAGTCAAAAGAATCAGTATAACTTTTTTAGTATTGATGCTTGCGTTCAACCTGACAATTGCAGGCAATGTAGCTGCTGCAACGATTTTTGTGGATGACGACGGACCGGCAGATTTCACGACAATTCAAGCAGCCCTGAACAGCTCAAGCCCCGGAGATGAAATCATCATCAAACCAGGCACGTATACGGAAAATCTAGACGTGGATAAAGCTAACATAACAATAAGATCCAACTCAGGAAACCCTTTCGACACTACAGTTCAGGCAGCCAGTATCTCAGACCACGTTTTTCATGTCACTGCAAACGGAGTAAAAATTAGCGGGTTTAGCATAACGGGAGCTAGTGCCATCAATTGTGCCGGAATCTATCTTGAAGGAGTTGAAGATTGCCTCATTGAAAATAACATAGCATCGAACAACGAGTACGGCATCTGGCTGTACTATTCGAGCAGCAACATGCTTTCTAATAACACAGCATCGAACAACGACGACGGCATCCGGCTGGACTCTTCGAGCAGCAACACGCTTTCTAATAACACAGCATCGAACAACGATGACGGCATCTGGCTGTACTATTCGAGCAGCAACACGCTTTCTAATAACACAGCATCGAACAACGACGACGGCATCTGGCTGTACTATTCGAGCAACGATAATACGCTTTCTAATAACACCGCGGACTCGAACAACCACTACGGAATCCAGCTGAGGTTTTCGAGCAACGATAACACGCTTTCTAATAACACAGCATCGAACAACGACGTCGGCATCTGGCTGTACTATTCGAGCAGCAACACGCTTTCTAATAACACAGCATCGAACAACTACTACGGCATCTATCTGGAAGCTTCGAGCAGCAACACGCTATCTAATAACACCGCGGACTCGAACAACCACTACGGCATCCAGCTGAGGTTTTCGAGCAGCAACACGCTTTCTAATAACACTGCGGACTCGAACAACGACGACGGCATCTGGCTGTACTCTTCGAGCAGCAACACGCTTTCTAATAACACCGCGGACTCGAACAACGATTACGGCATATATTTGCGGGACTCCAGCAGCAACACGCTTGAAAATAACATAGCATCGAACAACCAATATGGAATTTATCTATGGGATTCCAGCGACAATTTCATCTACAACAACTACTTCAACAACACTAATAACGTTTATTTTGAAGGTACAAACCCCGGCAACATCTGGAACACAACCAAAACCACCGACTCAAACATCGTCAGCGGTCCTTACCTGAGCGGAAACTTCTGGGCAACACCAACTGAGAACGGCTTCAGCCAGACCCACGATGACACCGATGGAGATGGCATTTGTTATGTGGCTTATGACCTGGGTGGAGGGAACATTGATTATCTGCCTCTTCTCATTCCTTCACCGGAAGAAACTCCAGAACCCAAAAATGACGTTGGTGATGATCCTGATCCTCCCATGATTCCAGAACCTTCTGATGAACCTACTGAAATCATAGTAATTACTGAGACTTCACAGAAGTATGTACAAGAAGGTACCAGTGTAAATTATGTGTTTCAAAATCCGGAAAACTGTATTGTAGCCGTGTCCTTCGTACCTGAAAATACTGTGGGTTTCGTGATAGCTAAAGTAGAGATGCTTAACGGCTTTTCCTCTGAGGTTTTAGCCCCACCTAAGTGTATCGTCTACAAAATCATGAATATCAAGATAGGCAATCCTGAATTTTCAAGCTTCGAGGGGAACTTCAAAAATCCAACAATCAAGTTCAGGGTTGAAAATGCCTGGATTAAAGAAAACAACATTGACGTGTCCACAATCACTTTGAACAGGTATTCAGAAGGAAAATGGAACTCTCTTCCCACTTCAAAGGTCAGTGAAGATACTGATTTCATCTACTTTGTGGCTGAAACTCCGGCTTTCTCTCTTTTTTCTATAACCGGTAGGACAATAGATATTCCTGACCCAGGACCGGTAAAAAAAGGATACTCGGAAGACCCAATTCCTGAAAAAAATAACTCAGTCTCCGGTTTTAAACTCTGGAACGGAGTATTGGGACTCCTTATTTCAATCATGGTTAAGAGGAATTTGAGGAAATGACCCAGGAAAACTCGGATTCCGAAAAGGGATCAGAAAACGGGACGAGAAAACTCTTAAAATTAGAAATTAGCCAGAGGGCCTCAAACTTATACAAAAATATAAGGTCCACAATGGAAAAACGCTTTATGGTCTTTCTCAACGATAAAATTATCATTCCGGTAATTGTCACAATCATTGGATGTGTCATTTCATCTTGTTTAATCATGCACTATGATGAACAACGGAGAAGTATTGATGAAATGAAAAAAACGGAGGAAGCTATCGGGGTGTATTTTAGTCAAGGAGATAATTATTATGAACGGGGAGAAAAAGGGGAATATGAATGTTATCAGGATGCATGTAGAGAATATAGGAAAATTATCAACGTTTCAAATGACATTCCGGATAATTTTTCACGTCAAAAAGCAATGGCTCAATACAAACTAGGCGACTCACTTAAAAGACTTGCGGAAAAACAAAATAAAGAAATGAATCTCAGAAATGCAATTGAAGCATACAATCAGTCATTGAAGTATTTTACAAATAATGAAACCCCATGCTACTATGCCATGGTGACAAGCAACTGTGGAGGTGCATATAGCGGGCTTTCTGAGCTTGAAGCCAAGGAGGAAAATTTGCTCAGGGCTATTGAGAATTATGATGAAGCTATAAGAGCTTATGAATCCTTGATGAGTAATGATACAGAGAATTACTCTATCAACTATGCAATAAACAGGAACAATAGGGGCAATTCATATATTAATCTCGCTAAAGTCCGGGATGAAAAAAATAATACAGAATTCGCTATCATTGACCACAAAAGTGCGTTGAACATCTTTACAGGAAACAAAAACTGTACACAATATCTTGCAATTTTAGAGAATAACCTTGGCTGGGAATACTTAACTTTATCTGAGTTTGAAGATGAAAAAACAAATATTAAAAAAGCCATACGCTGCTTTGAAAACGCCTCTACTTACCTTACATGTGAGAAAAATCCTTTCGAATATATGCTAATCCAAAATTCTCTCGGAGAAGCATACCTTGCTCTTAGCGAGTTTGAAAACAAAGAGAATAATATCTGGGAAGCGATCATAGCGTTCAATAAAGCTGAAGGATTTTTTGGAAAAGATCATCCAATTAACGATTATATCCAAGACTATGGACAAACTCAACGTAATCTAGGCTCTGCATACTGTTTGCTGGCTGAGGTTCAGGATAAGGAAAGCAATACTAGAAAAGCCATCGATTATTATAATAAGTCACTAAAAATTTTTACGTTCGTAGATTATCCGATAGATTATGCAACAACTCAAAATGAACTTGGAAATGCATATCTTTGTCTCTCGAAGTCCGAAAACAAAGAAGAAAATGTGAGGAAAGCAATCATAGCTCACAGGATTGCTCTGGATATTTTCGCTGAATCCGAATATCCTGTTGAATATGCAAGGACACAAAAAGACCTGGGGGATACGTACTGTACCCTTGCTGAAGTTAGGAATCCAATAATGAACCTTAATGCAGCGATTGAAGCATATGAAGAATCTTTAAAAATTGAGGACATTAAAGACTATCCAAGGTATTTTGCAGAGATGCAGGAGAGTCTTGGGGATGCATACTTTGCCCTTGCCCTCGCAGAGAATGATGTAGAGTATCGCAAAACAAACCTTAATGAGGCTATTGAAGCCTATGGACAGGCTTCGAGAGTCCGACCACCTGAAAAATACCCCGAAATGTCTGAAAGAATTCAACCGAAAATCGAAGCTTCGAGAAAAGCTTTAAAGTCCTGTTAGTCCCGATAATATGTCCTCTTGCGCCTTACAAGAAGAATAAAGGCCCCGAAAACGTCTCTTCTTAAATATTTAAACTAGGTCTTGCAAATTGATGAAAATGGCTCTTTTTTGAGGAAGTTATGCAAAAATGATTTAACTTTTTATATAACCTTATACGTATTCAAAATCAAAATTTTTGCCTTTTAGTGATCGAGTGTTAGGACTTTAAGCCGAAAAACAGGGAAACACATGAATCTGATAAAATTTGTTTGCGGCATGCTTGCAGTCGCCCTGGTACTGGGAATTCTTACCAGCGGAAGCCCGGATGACGGGAATCAGGACAACTCTACCGTCAGCCTGGATGGAAATGGCAGCGAAACCGAAGGAGCTATCCGGGCAGAAGAAACGGAAACAGAAGGAACGGGAGAAGGAGAGAGAGAAATCTCTCCTTCCGGGGAAGCCGGGACTAAAGAGCTTGCTGCTACGGAACCCTCAATGCCGGGAACCCTGATGTTCGGCGAAGGGAAAAGCGATATGGCAGGCCAGCAGAGGTACATCGAAGCCAGGGTAAAAGCCACAGCCGGGCTTATCGAGGAAGAAGGGGAAAAGATCTTTTCAGACTTCAGGGAGGAAGGCTCTTCCTGGTACCACCATAACTTCTACATCTTTGTCTGGGAAACCGACGGGACGGCTGTTGTCTATCCCCCTGACGAAAGTATGGAGGGGCAGGACCTCGATGGGCTCCAAGACTCTAACGGGAAACCCATTGGAGAACTTTTCATTGAAACCGCCCTTAACAAAAAGGGAGAAGGCTGGGTGGACTACTACTGGCCAAAACCCGGGGAAGACGAATCTGTCCTGAAGTATTCCTTTATCAGGAAGGTTAACAGGGATGGGCAGGACTACCTTGTCGGAGCAGGTTTTTACGCGGATGACTACCTTATTTCCAGGAATCTCGATGAATGCAAAGTTCTCTCCCGCGACGGAGGCATCTACGTTTCCGAGCTCTTACACCCGGAAAACTTTGACAGAGAACTCGATCTGGACTACAGCATCGCCCATTCCGTGATCGAGCCCGGGGAAAACAATGCCCCCCACCTTATGAGCAAAACTGAAGTCCACTATATCCTTGAAGGGGAAGGTACACTCTACATAGACGGGATCCCGGTCAAACTCCGGCCCGGACAGCTGATATACATCCCTGAAGATTCTATCCAGTGTACTTACAATACCGGGAACACAAGCCTTGAGTTCCTGGCAATAAACCAGCCTGCCTGGGACGAGGATAACGAAGAGATTTTCGACTGAAGGGCAGACAAGAAAGTGGAAAACAAAGCCGAAAAGCGGGAATGACTTCATTCATAGACGATGCACATCCCCCAGCTGTCCAGGGTGCCGGTGTCCCTCTCTGCCAGGTCAAAAACTTTCAGGGTCCAGGTGCCTTGCATTTCTTTGCTGACGGCTGCCTGTAAATCTTCATCCCATTTGGTGCTGCATACTTTTTTGATTTCCCTTCTGCTGTACCCGGTCCTGTTGTGCAGCATCAGTTTCTCCCCTGACGGCATGAGAAGGATTACCCTGAGGTCCCCGATCCAGGGATGGGTGATTCCGAGAGAAACGTCCAGGTTTACGATCTTCCCGGGCCTTTCAATATAGATCTGGCTTTCGATGCCCTTCGGATCGTTATCGGGAATTTCCTGCCACAGGAAAAGTTCTCTCCTGAGCTCTTTCTTTTCGGCTTTCTGGACCAGGAACTTAAGCCCCCAGCCAACTAGGGAACCGGCGTGTTCCCTGGCGTGGTCCGCAACCCAGAGGCGCCATTTCCCGTGAACTCGCTCACCAATGCAGGTCCTGAGCTTCGGGGCTGAGCCCAGGTTGTATGTTCTGGATATGTTTTTCCCCGGGAGTCCTTTCCGGTCATGCAGGACAACCGTTCCCCCGGCAGGGGTGAGAAGAGTAATCCTCAGGTCCCTTGTATAAGTATGTTCGATGTTCACCTTCACACGGATGTCTTTTACCAGCCCCTCCTCCTCGACATCAATAACACTCAGAACCCCTTTCGGGTCCAGGTCAGGGATAGGGACCGGAGTTTCGGGAGATACTTCCCCTTTGACTATGAGCAGGGCTCCTGAGGGCTGCCCGAGCCCCACTGCAGCCCAGGCATTCTTGATTGCGGCGTATTCAGGCCCTTCTTCCCCGTAGAGCTGACGACAGGCATTCAACTGGGCATACCGGGCCTCCCTGAAAGTCCACCTGCTCAGGGTCGCACTGCAGAGGTATGCGGTCAGGGCGAGATAGTAGATCTGCTCGGCTTTTTTACGGGCAATCCCCTCGACACTGATTCCGTAATGCGTCCCCCCGGCTATGATCAGGCATGCAACCCTGTTGGGGATCCCGCTGTTTAGATGGACGTAGCCACTATCGTTTTTGTACTGATCGGGCAGTTCCCCGGGAGTAAGCCTCATATAGTTATCCATGTGGTCGATCTGCCCGTATTTCGGGGGGTCCGAGAGGTCCCGAAGGGCATCTCCCTCATGAAAGGGAGTATAGACCCCTTCCCCGATTTCCCATTCCTCTATTTTTCCCCTGTTTGAGATCAGGATCGCAAAAACGTCTGCAAAGGACTCGTCCAGGGCTCCGGCTTCTTCACTGTACACGAACTTTGCAGTATAGGCAGCCAGGGCATGGGTCAGTTCATGGGCAACGATATCCAGGGCAAAAGCAAGGGGGAGCCACCTGTACCCGTCTCCGTCCCCAAAGACAAGCTGTTTGTAATGGTCGCTCCAGAAAGCGTTATTGAAATTCTTTTGGAAATGGACGGTGGACACAAGGGGCGAGCCCCGGTTATCATAACTGTCCCTTCCGAACCTGTGCTTAAAATACCAGTATACTGTTGCCATATTATCATGGGCTGCCCGGGCTATCTCGTCAGGGCCGGCTTGTCCGTCTTCAAGTAGCAGTTCTCCGGGAAGGACTTCCTTATTGTGCCCGGAATACGTTTTTCTCGAAAGCGCAGCCCTGATCTGGGAAAATTTGTACCGCAGTTCCCCGGTATGGGCATCGATAAAATAGAACCTGCCTGCCAGACCTTTTGAAGAAAGGGATTCGACCTGCCAGACCAGGTGCACCTGCTCTTCCCTATCCCTGTACAGCATCAGCCTGGTACTGAGGATAACGGTCCCTTTTCCGGGGCCAACATCTTCAAAAACGGTTTTCACAGCATCAGGTTCTCCGATATTCGGTTCCAGGGAAACGGAAAGCTCCATCAGTCGGAAATCCTTGTATGCAATGACCTCTCCTGCAGGATTTATGTGAACCTGGATAGACCCCTCAAATACGGGGACCCCGCTTAAAAGCTGGAGGAAAACGACATGGAAAAAGCCCATAAAGTCGGTCTCCAGGACAGCAAGTTCCAGTTTTTCATCAAGCCCCTCTTGCCTCTCCAGAAGCTCCCGGGATTCTTCAAGGAAGCGGCGGGCAATACTCTCCGGGCTGTCGGGGGATGGCCTTGAAAGCGTCCCCTTGATGAACTTTGGGAATTTCCCCCGGGAATCCCAGAAAATTTTACATTCCGGGTCGAGATCCATCAACTTTGCCACAGCCATTGCCTGCTTTTCATTCAGTTCCAGTACTCCCATGCATCCCCCGGAGCCCTTTGAATCCCCTGATACAGCCTGTTGTTCTTTCTTCCGTCAGTCCTTCAATTCGTTAATCCAGCGTTCCGACAGTACAGCAGTCTGCCAGTATAGCAGGCCGGTAGTCCTTCATGCCGGCGGCATAATCTCCGTCAATATTGCCCAGCACATCGAAAAAAAGACTACGAAATAGAAAACAACCACCAGAAACCTGTCAATGAGTTCAACTCTCTGCACAATTCGAATCCAGAGAAGCGAAAAGAACACGGCTGAGACGTAGACAAGAGGAGAAGTCCACCCGAAAAAGGAAAAGACCAGGTAGAGCTGCAAAAGCGCAAAAAACCCCATCCCTGCCGGGAAACAGAGGTAAACTGAAAACATGCCTGCAAAGTCCGCCCCTACTGTATAAAGGAGGTGCGGGATAAGCGATAAAGATAGGAAAACCAGAAACTGCCAGCTCTTCAGAGTCTCCTTTAAGGAGAGCTGCTTTCTCCTCCTGCTTATCATTTTCTCCCCATGGATTTTATGAGCTACTCGTATATCTCGGTTACTGTCATGAGGGATGAGGAGGGATGAAAGCAGAAAAACGCCCAAAAAACAAATCAAAGTTGCGCTGGTGCACCCCTCTGCAAGCAACGGGGTATGTTCGCGCCACCGCTGAAAATTCCGTAAAAGAAGACAATAGACCTGACACGATTTAGTTCGAGCAGGAATTAACAAACAAAAAATGGATTTGAGAAATCGTATATCATCAACGGTTCTCGGGGAAGTGTCCATCCCCGCTGCAAGCAACGGGGTATTCGGCTGAAATAAAAAATTGAGTGTTCTGAAAACCGAGAAAAGATCCAGAAGAGATACTTAGGTTTAATGAAAAAGAGGGTAAGAAAGGAGAACGGACCCACCTGTCACATTGCCACTGAAATTTGCAACAGGGAGTACGTTCAGTACTGGAGTGGGCCTATGAACTGCCCGAAGGCAATAGGATTGCTTTCTAAAGGAACATTATCTATTACAGTGTTGTTTTCTGTATCAATTACAGAGATATTTTTGCTTTTATAGTTCGCCACGTATACCATTTTTCCATCCGGCGTGACTGCAACTCCTTTAGGACAGCTGCCGACAGGCACCCTGGCTGTAACAGTGTTTGTAGCTGTGTCAATTACAGAGACATTGTTGCTGCCATAGTTCGCCACATATACCTTTGTTCCATCCGGCGTGACTGCAACCCCCCTGGGACGGCTTCCAACAGGCACATTATCTGTAACAGTGTTTGTGGCTGTATCAATTACAGAGATGTTGCTGCTTTCAGAGTTCGCCACATACACAATTGTTCCTGCCTGGTTGACTGCAACTCCCTCAGGAAAGCTGCCGACAGGCACCGTGGATGTAACAGTGTTTGTGGCTGTATCAATTACAGAGACGTTGTTGCTTTCAGAGTTCGCCACATATACCTTTGTTCCTGCTTGGTTGACTGCAACTCCCCAGGGATAGCTGCCGACAGGCACCGTGGCTATAACCTTGTTTGTAGCTGTATCGATTACAGAGACGTTGTTGCCTTCAGAGTTCGCCACATATACCTTTGTTCCTGCCTGGCTGATTGCAACTCCCCATGGATAGCTGCCGACAGGCACCGTGGCTATAACCTTGTTTGTAGCTGTGTCAATTACGGAGACGTTATCGCTCCGGTGGTTCACCACATATACTTTTTTTCCATCCGGCGTGACAGCAACTCCCCAGGGACAGGTTCCTACAGGCACCGTGGCTGTAATATTGTCTGTGGAGGTGTTAATTACAGAGACATTGTTGCTTTCAGAGTTAGTAATATATAAGGCATATGGCATGTCGGGATCGGGCGTGTCGGGAAATTTCTGAACGGTTATTGTGGCATGTGTTGAGTTTGTACCGTTTTTAGTGATTGCTGTCAGGTTAACGTTATAGATTCCTGCTGTAGAGTAAGTATGCATTGGATTCTGCTGAGTTGAAGGAACTCCTTCTCCAAAATCCCAGTTCCATTCTGTTGCATTTTCAGAGAGGTCTGTAAACTGCACAGAAAGGGGAACATAACCCTGCGTGACATTGCTGATGAAATTTGCAACAGGAAAGACGGAAGGCGGAGGAGGCGGAGGAGGTTTCGGAACGGTTATTGTGTAATTTATTGAATTTGTACCGTTTTTATTGATTGCTGTCAAGTTAACGTTATAGATTCCTGCTGTAGAGTAAGTATGCGTTGGATTCTGTGTGGGTGAATTTGCTTCGTCTCCAAAGTCCCAGTTCCATTCTGTTGCATTTTCAGAGAGGTCTGTAAACTGCACAGAAAGAGGATTACCCTGCGTGACATTGCTGATGAAATTTGCAACCGGAAGTACAGGAGGTACATTTTGTCCAGGATCCTCCGTTACTTCTATTGTGGCACTTTTTGAATCCGCACCGTCTGTATTGGTTGCAGTTAGCGCAACGGTATAGATTCCTAATGTAGAGTAAGTATGCGTTGGATTCTGCTGGGTTGAATTCGCTTCGTCTCCAAAGTCCCAGTTCCATCCTTTTGCATTTTTTGAGAGGTCTGTAAACTGCACAGAAAGAGGATTACCCCGCGTGACATTGTATATGAAATCTGCAACAGGAGGATCAGGAGGCGGAGGCGAGGGAGGTTTATAAACGGTTATGTTGGCAAGTTTTGAATCTGTACCGTTTGAATTGAATACTGTCAGATTAACGTTATAGTTTCCTGCTGTAGAGTAAGTATACGTTGTATTCTTCCAGGTTGAATTCGTTCCGTCTCCAAAGTCCCAGTTCCATCCTTTTGCATTTTTTGAAAGGTCTGTAAACTGCACAGAAAGAGGATTACCCCGCGTGACATTGTATATGAAATCTGCAACAGGAGGATCAGGAGGCGGAAGAGGTTTCGGAACGTTTATTTGTCGAAGTGTTGAATTTTTATATATTCCATTGGTTACAGTTAGCGTAACGGTATAGTTTCCTGCTGTAGAGTAAGTATGCGTTGGATTCTGCTCGGGTGAAGAATTATTGTCTCCAAAGTCCAGGTTCCGTTCTATTGCATTGCCCGATCGGTCTAAAAACGATATAGGGAGATTACAATAATTTATGACACTGCTACTGAAATTTTCTACATGAAGGATTCCTGCTTTAGAGTAATTATGCGTTGAATTCTGCTGGGTTAAGTTCGTTCCGTCTCCAAAGTCCCATTTCCATTCTTTTGCATTTTTTGAGAGGTCTGTAAACTGTACAGAAAGGGGAGCAGAACCCTGCGTGACATTGCTGATGAAATTTGCAACAGGAAGGACGGAAGGCGGTGGAGGTTTCGAAACGGTTATTGTGTAATTTATTGAATTTGTACCGTTTTTATTGGTTACAGTTAGCGTAACGGTATAGCTTCCTGCTGTAGAGTAAGTATGCGTTGGATTCTGCTGGGTTGAATTCGCTCCGTCTCCAAAGTCCCAGTTCCATTCTTTTGTATTTTTTGAGAGGTCTGTAAACTGTACAGGAAGGGGAGCAGAACCAGATGTGAGGTTGCTGCTGAAGTTTGCAACAGGTGGTTTCTCACCATCATTTACCATGGAAAAGCCAATCATGGCCAATAATGCTATACAAACTATGATCGCCAGGATCACTCTCGGAGCTGGCCAGAATAAGATCTTTTTCAGGTCCTTACTATAAGTATCCTCATAAACCGACTGAAAATTCTCCATCCAGAACCCTGGAACATTTTCCGGCGGAATATCATTAACTGATTTTATAGTATGTTCCAGTGCTTTTTTAAAGTAAGGATCATTCTCAAAATATTGTTCCAGCTGAGCATCCGACATATTTCTAATCCTGGCTTCGAATACCTTTTTCTGGCTTTCTGTCAGACCTTTAAGCAGTTTCTGAGTTGACTCCCTGACCACACTGCTGACAGCAGTCTGGGTGAAAACTTTTACACTAACCTTTACATCCGGTTTAATGTCACCCATGATCAACCCTTTTGTTACCGAGTTTACAATCAATCTCTTTGGAGACCCTTTTCTCGCAAACTGCAAGATTTTTGTCCAGGTCCTTGTTGAACTCATCCTGCAGGCAGTCGAAAAAGCTTCCGAATACCACATCAGCAGGGAAATTTTTTCTCATACTTTCGCAAGCATTCCCGACACACACTTTAATCGTTTTAGCCGAAGCATCGACGCAGCCTTTTAATTCAGAAGCAGATCTCTTATCCAGCTCGAGATCGGCGTCCCTTATTTCCTCTACTGCCTTATTACATGCCTCTTCCATTTTCTGCTTAAAAGAAGGACCAATCTTCGCCCTGTATTCGTTACTAACGGTCTGCTTAATCGTGATGCACACAGCCTCATCTGAAGCAGTCTCGCAGGCGTCTTTCAGAATCCTCTCCAGGCACTTCACATCGAGATTATCGAATCCCGCAGTCCTGCACTCACAGATACCAGCCACGAATCCCTTCTTTATACCTTCTCTAAGACCTTCTCTGAAGCCCTCATCAATGCCTTCGAGGATTTCCTTAACCATCGTTTCGTAACTGAAGCAATAACCATCCAAAGAAGCCTCTATCTCCATCAAAGTATAACCCCCACATCATGAAATTATAATTTATTACAGGAAGGAATATGGGCCCTGTGAATGAGTTATTAATTTAATATTGAAAACCAAGCACAAACTAGTGTTTGGGAAAATGTTGAGATTCTTATGCTTATGGTTTTCAGTGCCACCCTTATGCTTATGGTTTTCAGTGCCACCCCACGAACCATCCGGAACCAGCCTTTAGATCCCGAACTTCTTCCCTTACCTCATTAAATTCAATCTCAAGACTCCCTATATGGTCAACAATGGCCTCCGGATTAGAGTGATATATGAACAGGATTTCAGCACGCTCTGTTCAACACGCAAAATGAATGATTTTTTTATATAGTTTTATATTAGTCATATGAAAATTATCAGTATTTAGTGTAGCAGAAAAATAAGTTCGAAGCAAGGTAGCTGAATAAATTGTAGAAAATGAAAAATAGATTACAAATGTCATTTTAAAAATGTAAAAGGTAAAAAATAAGAGGAAAACAGGTCATTCGAAAATGGTATTCACTATTGAGACGGAATTAAGGTTTCAAAAAAGCTGAAGACTAAGAAAAATATAATTAGGATTGAAAGACCATCGAAAAACTTCCAATTGAAGAACTTCGATCTCTCAATCCGGTTCCAGACTATCAGGCAAAAGATCTCAAAACATGAATATGCGAAATCTTTCGGGGATTAATTAATCGATATCAGGCAGTTCGAACTCCGCAATCACCGGCGCATGGTCAGATTCCGGAAACTTCGTCTCTGTCGCAAAAGCAATCGATTCGTCATGCAGCAGCTCATTATGCACCTCGGAACCCTTATAATGTGCCAGCATACTTCTCGACACCAGCAGGTGGTCAAGCATCCTCCCCCTGCCCCGGTGGTAAAGCGAAAAACGGGCTGATTCGGGGATGCTCATTTCACAGGGCAGCATGACGCGCTTTGCCAGCCCGCCGTTGCCCGTATTTTCTACCTGCCCCCGGATGGCTTCCACAGGCACCTCATCAAAGTCCGCATTGAAGTCCCCGCAGACCACGATCCAGGCGGCTTCGTCTTTTTTGAAGAGCTGGTCAATCAGCATGCGGGTCTCCAGGGCCTGTCCCACCCTTTTCATGGAAGAGAGGAAAAAGCCCTCTGCCCAGGCGGAGGCGTTTTTCCATGTGTATCGGTCTAATTTCTGGCCCTTTATGTTCGTGGCCAGCCTTGACTTTAAATGGAGGTTGATAACATCCAGAATCCTGTCTCCAACACTGATTCTGGCATGAAGGATCGGCCTCTCCCAAGTAACTTTTATGGTTTTTTGCTCTTCTCCTTCTTCCCTCTCCTCCATTACCAGTCTGTAATGGGGGGCAGGAGCATAATAGTGCCTGTACTGGTGGTGTTCCTGGATCTCGTAGCGGCTTAAGATTACAAGATTGCGCTTATCACATACCTCTGACCCATCCCCTATCATGGTGGAGACCCTGTGAAAACCGGCGTACCGGGTATCCCGAAGAAGGGAGTCCAGAGCCAGCAGGCGTCGGGGCTGGCCTTCCTCTTCCTGCCCATGGATCTCCTGAAGGCAGAGGATGTCGGCATTAATTCTCTCCAATTGCGGACGAATCACGGCTATGCGCTCTTCCAATGTCGGTTCTTTGTTAGACTTTTGAAAATCAAGGTTTTCAAGGTTAAAGGTTGCTATGCGTAGTTTCAAGGTGTTACCTCCTGAAGATAAACTGAAATTTTAGATCACAATGAACGGAGAATGAATAACCCTGGTATTAAAATCAAAAAGAGATCTCATCCGTGACCTGCATGGTGCTATAAAAAATACCTTTGAAATTCGGCATCGAATATCGAGTGTTTAGCTATTGCCCGAAACTCCTCTCCTTACATTGAGAGCTGCTTCTTATTTGCTTAAAAGCTTCTGCACCACAGCCGAAAGAATCGGCCCTACCTGATCGATCACCTCCGACGAATAGATCCATCCGCTGCCCCCGTGTCCTCTAACCATGATTGCCTTTCCTTTGTACTCGGTCAAGTCAAGTTCGGCGGACTCTGGAGTTTGGGCTTCCTGCATTTGTATACGAGTCAATCAAACAGTGGTGCCAGAGAGGTCTTCCGGCCGTAAAAGCCGGAGCTGTCCGTTCTTCACTATTCCCAAAAACTGGTTATTTTCGTTCATCACATACACTCCTCATAAATTTCCTGTTTCCTATGGCACAGGTGTCCTCAGGTAACAGAGTCAGTTTCCTATTACATCCCGGCCGGTACTTCACAGGATCAGGATTTTATTGAAATGAAGTTCCGGGTTAACGCCTGCTCCCCTTTTGAATTTCGGCAGCACAATCTCTGCAACTCAACGTGCCCCGAAACACCATATTGGCAAATTGAGCGTAGGTATCAGGATTCCGCATGGCCCTTTCGGGAGGCAGGGTTAAGTATTCCGGCTCGCCGAGGTAAACTTCAGCCCCGCAAAGGAACCCACGTATATGATGTGCAGCTTCGTGGACGAGCGCACGCGCTCTCTGTTCACAGGTAAGGCTAACAAAATAGGGGGCGCAAAGATGCACGTCGTTACCAGGAGTGCCGCAAACCGTGAAGCCGCCGGTGAAACCCTCGCAGCTATTCGGGACATCATTGTGGCAAATATAGAGGACTGGAGCATTCAATTCTGACTCGATCCGGCGAAAATTATCCAGAACCCTTGCAGCATTTTCAGCCGATGCGGTATGAAAGTTAACGTTGAGCAGGTCGAGAATCCAGCCGCTGGTGACTCCCCCCTGGCAATCGGCGGCAGTTCGGCAAGCAAAGCACCTACCATCTGTCTGGCATGTCTCAGCGGGTCCTGGAGTTTACATCGATGGAACCCGCTGCACTCCGGGCTGAAGGCCGCAAGCCTCTGAATTCCCGGCGTAGTTCTACTTATTTAGCATGAAAGTTCCGGGGTACTTTCATTTTTTGTGCCTGTAATTCGGGAATTTCGTGTGCGTTTTATCGGAAAGAGCCAGCTTCTGGACTGCCTGATTACCTGCAGTTCTCTGGAGGAACATTATTTTCTCAGCAGGAGTATTAAATGGATGAGATAATCTGGGTCTTTGAATTCTATAATGCATATTCCTACTCTTTGATTCAGATACTTTAGCATATATGGCTAATCTACCCATCCTCTCACCCTATTAATTTCTTTATAATTCCAAAAGAGTATAGATATTTACTAAACACTAAATTTTCACAGCGACCTTTGACCATCATAATCTGCTCTCCACCCAATCTAAGAACCTTTCTGTGATCTCCCAGGAGTATTGAAGTAATTTCATGCCCTGTAGGACCCCTATGGCAAAGGGTCGGCGTACCAGTCCAAAATAGAAGGTCCTAGCAAAGGATTCCACACGAACCCGGATAGGAAGAATAAGAGATGATTTGTTGGTGATACTTCTACCCGAAATGCGCCCACCCAATGCTTGGGCAAAGCACCGGAAGCGGTTTGTACGTGTCCTTCCTACCGGGGTTGCCGCAGCAGTATAGTATTGATGCAGGATCTGGGAAACAGGTGCTGAGATAGAGGGAATCCTAGTCTGTGGAGTTTCGGCACAAGCAATCCCTGTAAGCCCCTTTCTGATAACGTAGCTGTCTATATCACCCCTCAGATCATCAAAACCAGCGTATCGGCCGGCCTGACCGTAATAATAGGACCAGGGGTGCAGTATCCCGCTATCTACTTCGTCATGTACCCTGTGAGCAGCTGCCGAGCCCAGATCTCCTCCCCAAGTGGCAAACTCCTCGTTGGGCATATTGACTACAGGATTGGGACCGAAAACCTCTAACTCCACTGTGGGTGTGGGACAGAGCATGGATTCCAGACCGGTAAATACATGTCCCATATCAGTACCTGAGATCACATTGGAGTTGCGCAGGGACTGGAAGAGCGTATTCCCCAGGGTTGTCCGGGGGTCAGGAATGTTAAGTCCGCAAGGTATCACATTCTGCCAGAACCTTGTCCTTGTGCGCGACCATGGTTCATGACCATAATAGATCTGTCTCATAAGGGAGAGCATCTGACGGGGGGAATAACCAGGGAATGCCCTTTCTGCGCATCGAATCAGGCCGACATACTGGACAAATGAGGCTGCCTGTGAGGGAATAACAGATGGAGCACAGGGATCTATTATTATCTCCTCACCCTCAATAACAGTCCTTAATTTTATGATAACACTCCGGTTCCGCGCGCGTCCCGCCTGGCTGGCGTTTGAATCCACACAATCATGTAAGGGTGCGCCGCCACGAAGTGTTCCCCGGCTCCTGATAGTCCCGGGCAGGAAGTCCCACACACTCTGTGCCCGTTCCCGGCGCAACGTCCTGTTTCTTACATCAGGGCCAATACAATCTGAGTAACCAGCGACCTCATAGCGCAAGGTGGGGTCAGATTCCAGGCTGCGTATTATCAACTGCATGGTGGAATGGTCCCTTACTGACTGTTTCAGGCGGGCACTGTCCACAGCAAAGTCTGTGATGACATATTCATAGGTGCTGGTGGTCTCAACATTACCTGCCGACCTCCTAGACGCTGAAACTTCACCCGGGTTTCTGGTGGGACAATCTATTCCCATTTCGCACACAAAGCGCTGAATATATCCACCTTGGTCGGCACCTTGCTGTACGGTATGGGTTAATTCATGTGCCAGCAACTGCCGTCCAGCTGTAGTCCCGGGTACATACTGTCCTGCTTCGAATACGATATCGTTACCAACTGTGAATGCACGTGCATTCACTGCCTGAGCTGCCTGTTCATCAATATGTACCCTGACCTGGCTAAAATCATAACCAAAGCGCGGCTCGAAAAAGCTCCGTTCAGATTCAGCCAGAGGTTGACCGCCACCCCTGATAGCGTTGATACGAGATTCGAGACCCGGTGTGGTTTCAGCATTCTGCCCCGATATTTCTTTGGTTTGGAGAAGTTCCTCTTTTTCTTCTTCCTCTTTTATCGGTTGCCGCCTCAGTTTCTCTTCCTCACACCCGGGGCAAGTCCTCTGGATGGAAAGTGTACCACTGGACGCTGCCTGCGGCTCAGGCATGCTCATGACCTGCTCGGCCACCCGATCAGCTTCCTGTTCGTAGATATCGTTGGGCTGGCCTACTCTGAGCTTAGCCTGTAAAGCTCCTGATTTGATCAGCCTCTGGACTGCCTGATTGCCAGCAGTTCTCTGAAGGAACATGATTTTCTCAGCAGGTGAGTTTACAGATCTGCAGCCATTATTTCGGGACTGAGAAATCGAATTGACGCTTTTATCATTCTGCGTCTTTGCATGGACTTTGCATGCACTCTCCATTTAGATCCCATCCGTCAATTTTTCTTGTAATTTATCATCCTTCATCTATACAAGAACCAGCTTTATGCAAAGAAAATTGAAGAATTACAATTTTAGTTATTAAAAAGCACAGTGAGGGGGCCAAATTGTGCGATTGTCAAGACGCACCGGCTGTCAGAGCGGGTGTCATGGCTGCCCTTTCAGCTCGCAGTAGATCAATTGTTAGCCGCCTGCAATCTCTAGCCTGCACCCACATCTGTCCTCCCACATCGTCTCGGCCTGCTCTTCGGAAGACGTGTAACACACTGTAGCCTTCCGACTTCGGAATGCGAAAACCAGTGTCCCGTTAGGAAGTCTCTCCTCCTCATAATCAAACCTGAGGGTGAGATCTCCGATGACATTACTGAAACACGTGGTCTCCGCTTCAATGCCAGCCCTGTGAGCCGGATCGAATTCGGCAGCGCTGAATGTCGTGCCGAGCCTCCGTGTTATAGTTTCAGACACGTGCACGCCCCACCAGCAGATGAATGAGTTTCATCTTAAAGCTTGTATTGTCGCTGGTCAGCAGATCATCAATATCGACATAGCCAAGATCGAAATAATCTATCAGTACATTTTGCCCAGCCACCCTACCTGCACTCGTTATTAGCCGCATCGGGATAATCGCACCTCCACGAATGAGACCAGTTATCTGCCGATCAAAATGTGTCAGGAAATCCTCATTTAACACCTGATATCTCAGCACAGTTCTGTCTAAACAGTATCTTATGGCAGCAAATTGCGCGTTTAGTCGATCAACACCTAGCACCGATCTGCTGTACGATTCAACCATTGAACCTTTATTTCCCTCTGAATGTGCGAAACATTTGCTGAGCTACTTTATACAGTCTGCATAAAGTGTTGTTCCCAATTTCACGCTGTATTATAGAGTTGTATGGTGAGATCGGATACGCACTTCGCTGTTGGACTATATGTATCAGCTCATGTGCAAGGAGCCTTATCCCGTGTTCTATTTCAGGCGCATACTTCCCCTCTCCAAACACCATATCCTGCCCCACTGTAAACGCCCGCGAATTCACCGCCCGAGCAGCCTTCACTGCCATTGAATCCGTCTGCAGTCGTACCTGGCTAAAATCATAACCAAAACGCGGCTCGAAATAGGCGCGTTCGCTTTTAGAAAGGGGAATGCCTCTACTTTAAAAAGCATTGATATGCTCTTCCAGATCAGCAGTAACCTAACCCGCTTGATCAGATTCCATTTTGGGATAGACAATTTCCTCTTCCTTTTACTCTCTCGACCCGGTCTGGTGCTCAGGTGGAGTTGGCGGTCCACCGATCGCCGCGGGAGAACTTCGACCGAAACCCAACTCCGGCAAAAGCGCACCGACGTCAAAATGGAAGGCGGCCATCCAGGCATTGCGCGACCAATTCAGTTCGACGCTTAACTCGCTCACGCCGGGGATAGGGAAGGCTATCCCATTAAATCTCTCAAGAAGCATCTGCTGAATCGCCGGTTCCCTGGCCAGTATAGATACCGAATAAAGCACCCCTGTGACGTTCAAAATACCCATGGAGATAAAGGCAGCACGTTCCCCTCTGTTTAAACTATCCCAATAGTCTAGAAACATGGTCTGTAGTCCTTGCACAAGCAATGGAACCGCTGGGTCAGCGGCGACGATGCGAAACACATCACGTAGGGTTCCACATGGCGCCTCCGGGTCAAGGCAGATCGGTGCCAATGGAGTTACCGACGGTGGTTCAGCACCCACCTCAGGTTCAGCACCCACCTCAGGTTCAGCACCCACCTCAATAGCTTCTGTCGGCGAGGGCATCGTAGGAGCCACAGGTTCAATCTGGGACAACCCCTGTCGTATTACCTCCAAATCCAGTTGCTGTTCGATACCACTCAGGATTGATGTTGTAACTATGGTTATCTCAACACGCCGGTTTTGAGCTCGCTGTCGCTCCAGCTCTGTTCCTCCTTGTGCTGTCTCTTGTAATGCTGGCATAGACTCGCCGAAGGCCTGGCCTCCAACTTGCAGGTTGTTTCGGGCGGTACTCAATATGGCGATTACCGTTTGTCTGCGCAACTCCGAAAGCCTCTGATTGTAAACCTCTGAGCCCTCTGCTGATGCATGCCCCTCTACTACAATAGCTGGTTGATCCATAAAGCGCATCTGAGTTGCCAGCTCTCTTACTGCTGCGAAGTTTGAAGCATCAAGTAAAAAACTACCCTGTCCAAAATAGACAGTAGCACCCATTGCCCAGGGTCTGCGAATTATAATTGGCCCTGGGATGTTCGAGCCTAGGAGGTTCAGTCTCTCGGTCTGAGTTTCGGGATCAACAGCTTCCGGTACACGCATAATTGGAGTTGTGGTTTCCAGCCCCTCAGACACCATACTTTGCTGAAGAACGTGTGTTAACTCATGAGCCATCAACTGTCGTCCTGGTGCTACTGACAGATCATACTCCCCCGCCCCAAATACTACATCCTGCCCAACTGTAAACGCCCGCGCATTCGCCGCCCGCGCCGCCTCCGCTGCCCGAGCATCCGTATGCAACCGCACCTGGCTGAAATCGTAACCAAACCGCGGCTCGAAAAAAGCCCGCTCCGACTCTGCCAGAGGCTGACCGCCACCCCTAATTGCATTGATACGAGATTCGAGATCAGGTGTGGTTTCAGCATTCTGCCCCGATATTCCTTTGGTTTGGAGAAGTTCCCCTTTTTCTTCTTCCTCTTCTACCGGTTGCCGCCTCAGTTTCTCTTCCTCACACCTGGGGCAAGTCCTCTGGATGGAAAGTGTACCACTGGACACTGCCTGCGGTTCAGGCATGCTCATGACCTGCTCAGCCACCCGGTCAGCTTCCTGCTCATAGATATCGTTGGGCTGGCCAATTTTGAGTTTAGCCTGTAAGGCTCCTGATTTGATCAGCTTCTGGACTGCATGATTGCCTGCAGTTCTCTGAAGGAACATTATTTTCTCAACTGGTGAGTTTATAGATCTGCAGCAGCCATTATTTCGGGACTGAGAAATCGAATTGGCACTTTTATTGTTCTGCGTCTTTGCATGAACTTTGCATACACTTTCCATTCAGAACCAATCCTTCAATTTTCTCCGTTGATTTATCATCTTCTTAGTACACAGATCAACTTTATTCATATGAAATGGAAGAGTTGAAATTTTAGTCATATACAGAAAAAGCGGTTCAACCATTCTTGCAGAAACTTGACATCGCTTGCCGTGCACGTCTTGCCACAGATTCGTCTGGATGTTTGGTAAGTGCATCGATCTGAGCGTGTGCGGCCTTCCGCATGGAGAGTAGTAGTGCAAGTGGCCGTTCGCGCGAGTCCAGAGGGCCCGTCATGATCTCGTTGAGTAGGCTTGAAGCTAATTCTTCTAAAGCCTCATCATCGCGGCGTATATCAAAGGACAGATTTACAGCAACAACTAGAGCTCCATTGTGTGACAAAGCATCAGCATCCGTAATCGCTAGGGAAAGTTGCCGATTGCACACCAAGTCAATCCGACCGCTGGTTCCCTGTACAAGACGCCGCGGTGTGTCTTCGAGACAGAGGAACTGATTTAACACGATCGACTGGTGCCAAGGTATATCGGTGGCAACCTGCACGATACCCATCGGACCGCCCATATATGGCACGCCTTCTATTGGGTCTCCAAGGGGAGAGCCCTCAAATGTTGCTGAAAAACTGAACTGTCCTGGACGCTGTCGCATACGGTCGCCACTCACCGCAAGTCGAAACGGAAAAGGTCTAAGATTTTCCACAAAAAATTCTAACTCAATCGGACCGCCAGCAATTAAATCGCTGGTGACAACTCGAAAGCCGACATGCGCGCTGATCTCTCCTTTAGCCAGATCCATAGAACCTTCACGTTTTTCGGGTATGTGTGTATTCATAGGAATCGTATCCTCACATTTTCTGTCCTTGCAGGTAACACAGCATCTGTAGCTGTGACGGTGACTTGGCCAGTGAACCCTCCAGGACGGGAGACTGTAACGTTCATTGCTAGCCCCGGACCGGTACTAGCAGGTACAACTGTTACGCCAGCGGCAGCAGCCGCTGGATCTACAGTCCAATTCAAAGTGCGGCCACCTGGTTCGGCATTTATGCTACTAGTGCTTGTTAAAGTGCCTGCAGGAACACGGTTTGGCACAGCACGCAAGTTACGCAGCCGTACAGGCACGACCCGGACGCTCCCGTCGACACGACGGTTGGGGAAGATCGAGTCGGCGACTCGCACGCGGAAGTTGCCTGTGCGATTACCCGCCCGTAGCGTCGCTGTCGCCGGCAGTACAGCCGGGTTGCCTGCAGTGATGCCTATGTCCCCCGTGAGGATGTTCCAGTTTACAGTGCGACCCGGCACGTTCGAGTTTACCGCAAGGTTGGCTGTAGCAACGTTATCCGCAGCGAGACCGGTGGCCCCGGCTGCAGTAGGCGTGGCGGTGATATTTGAGAGAATGATGAGCGGGCTACCGACGTAAGGCTCGATGCGCGGTGGGGCAGCGACAGCTCCGAAGCGATGCTCAGTCCTGAACCGGAAGGCACCCGGGGAGCCGATCAGTGAGCGAATATGCTGCCCACTAGCGATTGTATTGCTGACAACGGCACCACCACCCTGCCATGAGGAATACTGGAACTGCTGTTGGTAGATCAACCGACGTGGCAAATGCGGGACACCCGGTCCGACGAACCGGTTTACATCAATCGCGGGTCGACCATCCGCGACATTGAGAACCCCAGCGGGTGTAATGAGCTGGTCGTTCCATATGTTAGCGGGAACAGCGAGCGCTAAAAGGAATGCAGGGTTGAAGGCGCCGTTTGGAGGTGCGATATTGAAGTCGTCGCGTAACCCAGTAATAAGTTCACCGACGATGCGCGTGAGTGGTGGATGTAGCGGATCTGATGAAGCGAAGTTAATCGTGTTGAGCACTCCATAGGGGCCGAGTGCACCAGCACCGAGAAGCGCCCTCACCCGCGTGGGAACTGCGTTCACAACCATCGTTGCCATCGGCACGGGTGGATTTACTGTAGAGGGAATGATCTCATTGAGCCGAGCACGTGTGGCAGTGTCAGTAATGCGAAGGTCTATGTTCCCTGTTCGAGCTCCTGGAGTTATTACGTTGCCAGCCAGGGTCGCACCTAACGATCTGCGGAAGGCAACGGTGATAGGCCGACCTGCCGGCGCCGTAACCGCGTTGATCACTGCGGTGTTGCCTGCGATTCCGTCACGATTAGGTTCGGCTGTATTTGGCGGGAAGTTACCTGGACCCAAAGATGGAACATTCGCCAGCGCAGGGTTATTCGTATAGATTGCTCTCACCACCTGCACTAGCATGACAGGCGGTGAATCGAAAAAATCGAGTGGTGCGCTACCAGTCTCCTCGGCACGAATGATAATGGGAATGCCACCGATGACAACTCCAGCTCCCGGTTGTGCAGCATGGATGCGCACACGACGACCTGTGCCAATTACTGACACCCCTGCTGGAACGGCACCACCAGGGTTGATTCTCCATGTCAGGCGAGTGCCGGCTCCAGCAACAGTTGCGGTTGCAGTAATATCAACACCGCCAACACCTAGCTCATTTGCTGAGGTCACCACGTTGGTCACTTGGGGTACCGTCTGTATACTCTCTGACGACGCCCGGGACAACGACGAAAAAATAGGCGATGCGGATACACCAGCACTCATACCTTGCTGGACGACATGTGTCAGCTCGTGCGCAAGCAGCCAGTGGTGTTCACTTGATTCAGGATTGGATATTGTATCACCGAAGACGATATTACGGCCATGGGTGAATGCGCGAGCGCCCAGTCGAGCCGAAGCGGCGGCTGCGGCTGGCCCAGTGTGTAACCGCACCCCTGAGAATTCCGATCCAAATGCACTCTCAAAACGGCGACGAAGATAGGTAGATATTGGTTTTCCTGCACCTAGCCCAGCCATACTCACTGCAGGAGCTTGTATTGCTTCCTGATCGCTGGGTTGTACATTGTCCAGACGACCCATCACCTCATTTGCAGTTCGGTCAGCTTCCTGTTCGTATACGTCATTATTCTGACCGATTTTGAGCTTAGCCTGCAAAACTCCTGATTTGACCAGCCTCTGAACTGCCTGATTGCCTGCAGTTCTCTGAAGTTGCAGTATCATGTCAGCAGGAGATCCTGAAGAATTGAAGCCGACATTTTGCTTGCAAGAATTCGAGCATTTCTGCTTCGATTCTTGTGCTTTGGAAGTTGCAACAGCTCTTTCAGCCATTTAGTCATCTCCATATGAGACACTTTATCATAGTATATGCTGAAATTAGAAATCCACTTGAGACCTTTTTGAATCACTTTGATTTCAGGTTTAGTAGATCTCAACTGCTAAAAACCGTAGACAAAAAACGGACTCTGAAATCTATTAGAACGCAGCCAAAGTAACTGTTCATTACCTATCCTGGCAAAAATAACCGTAAATGAATCTTTATGATTTATTCGAAACACAGGAAGAGTAGATTTTAATGTTATCCCTATCAATCCTTTTCTCCAATTCAGGATTGAGAATCTTCTTCTCATAATCGTCCCAGACATGCCAGGTTTTATTATTCCTGCAGTCAAAACCCCTGCATGGTACGGTTCGGTGATCCCGAACTGTGCACTTGTAGGTCTTCCGGTCAAGGTGAACACAGTAACCGTCATCACCGTGAGCGATCAGGTAGGGGCGGCCAAACTCCCAGCGGATGATCCCCTCTTCCACATCCTGCTTTGACAGTGCGAACGGCAATTTGCAGCATACGGCTTTGCATGTATCCAGCCTGCTCTCGCAATCGACATCCGCTTCCTGGTCAAAAGCGTACTTGTCGTATTCAGGGTCCTGATACATTAGCCCGATCCCGCTGTCAACGAATCTTTTGACAAGCCTTTCTGCAACCTGCTTTTTTCGTTCATCAAGCTCTTCTATTGTAAGAATCCCTTTCTCGTTGAGAAGTTCGATAAGGGCGTAAAGAAAGGAAGTCGACTCCAGAGTTTTTGATGTGTTGGCATTGATGCAGCTGTGAGTGTAGAGTAAACCTGAAGAAAAGTCTTTATGAATCGTCGAAAGGTTTTCTGTTAAGTTTCCATTTTATAATTTCATTTCAATACCCTTTCCCAGCAGGCGCAAAAATCAAATGCAGTAGAAATGGATATTAATTGATACTTACGGCAACAGGTTTGTGGACATATCCAAGGTCAAAGTTTCCCTCCTTGTCGAAAAAATTCCCCCCATGCACTTGAATCACCTCGCGCCATACGACATTCGAGATCTGTTAACTTTGGCTCGCACTTTTTACTAGGTCGTAATAGGGGACTGTCCCAATCGTGGCCAACGCCAACTAATAAATGACCGATTTCGTGTGCAAGTGCGTGTCCTGTATCTGGGCAATATCGAGACCGCTTCCCAATATATGCGATATTTAAACGTGTATAGGGGTCCACCGCACTTTCGAATAAGTAGCCCAGCTTGG
Source organism: Methanosarcina sediminis (assembly GCF_052056915.1). Taxonomy (GTDB): domain Archaea; phylum Halobacteriota; class Methanosarcinia; order Methanosarcinales; family Methanosarcinaceae; genus MTP4. Next base: position 873,291 of record NZ_CP195119.1, read on the forward strand.
GCAGAAAGAAGATTGATATATCACCCTCGCGCAGCATTCTGAGTTTTTTCATCTCAATCGTACCCCCGCGGTCTGTTATATAATCAAGTTCTAAATGTTCTACGGTCAGTTTCTTCTCACTTGACTCTAAGCCTATTAGGGACCGCGTCGTAACTTCATCGAAAGGCTTGTGATAATGTGCTTCAAGGAGAATTCCCGCTACATCCAACCAGATCTTGACCGCAGCTCCCATTTCAGTTTTCGGATCTAAGGCTCGGCCAGCTAATTCAAATACATGAACGGACTTGGATATCCTTTTGTCCTTTGGACAAGATTTGGAGCTACTTTTACTACAGCCAGAGAATAACAGTCCTGCGAGGATGATGATGGCAGGACAAATCACTGGATCACACACCCTCTGTATGCTAAGCTGGGGAAGCGGAGTAATTCTTAAGCTACCTGGCAGAACCTTTGTCTGCAAAATCGCAGTCTTCTTGGAAGTCCTATCTTCGGTCCGCAAAGCCGAGTGTCCGCGAGGGGTAATCCCCATAAAAAGCTCTTCAACGCCTTTATTGGAATCGCCCGGGACAATCTCATTCTTTACTGGATTAAGATCCAGCACCGTTCTACCATCATCACCACTTGTCTTTTGAAGCTGGTTTAGCGCTTTATTCAGTTTCTTAGCCAAAGCCACGATCTTTTTTTTCTGGCTTGCCTGAAAACTATCGTTATTAAGGGCCATTGCAGCCGAGGCGAGGGCGAGTTTGACATAAAAAAGCGCATCTTCAGTTTCATATTTGGAATCATTTTGCTTCCAACCAATTGCCTTAGCAGGTTGAAGACGATATTGAGATCCCTGATAATATCCGGTCTGTTGTACTACATGCGTCAGCTCATGCGCTATCAGCCTCTGCCCATCACCTGTTCCCGGCGCATACTGCCCCTCTCCAAAAGCCACGTCCATCCCCACCGTAAAAGCCCGCGCATTCACCGCCCTCGCCGACTCAGCCGCCTTCGCATCCGTGTGCACCCTCACTCCGCTGAAGTCATAACCAAAACGCGGCTCATAGAAAGCACGTTCCGATTCAGGAAGAGGGCGGCCGCCACCTCTGACGGCATTGATACGAGATTCGAGATCTGGTGTGGTTTCAGAATTCTGCCCCGATATTTCTTTGGTTTGGAGAAGTTCCTCTTTTTCTTCCGGCTGCTTGCGAAGCACTTCTTCTGCTCTTGGCTGCCCTAATATAGGTTCTACCTCTCTTTCTGTAAATCGTATATGAGATATCCTTGTCCTTGGATAATGACAGCAAGGCCATCTCCTTCTATCTCTGCAGTTACTTCTTTCTTCTCTTGTTGCCCTTCTAGCAAAATAGTGTGCTGGTGAACTGCCGTCCCCAAGATATGTGGTACAATACTGATAACAGGGCTTTGAACAACTTTGATTAAACCACAGTGCTCCTAACGTTGGGTCATCATGCGGATTATTGAAAACCTCTCGAGCAATGCCCCGACACTCCAAATAAGCGGGATTATTTAACCTCCTTATCCCCTGGTTTAATCCGCCAAATTGTCCTGATGCTGAAACAACACCTCTTATAGTAGCAGGAAAAGCAGAATCTGCAAGTCTATTTGTAACAACATGCACAACACCTTTTTTACCATCTCTGTCACGTATATTACCTGCTTCCCCTATGCAAATTGCCGTAAGTAAATCCTCATCAGAGCACTCATCAATGTTTCTAACCGAACAAACGCCTGAATTTCTTTGGATAACGTTGTCCGAGTTAGTAGTCGTAAGAGGAGAAAAAATGGTATGTGTTTTCATTTTATTTTCAACATTTTTATTCTTTTTTTGTCGCATTGCTGGCTTTTGTTGCACTATATGCTTCTGATTTACCTGTTTCTGCAATACCTGCTTCTGCTGAATTACCTGCTCAGCCACCCGATCAGCTTCCTGCTCATAGATATCGTTGGGCTGACCAATTTTGAGTTTGGCCTGCAAGGCTCCTGATTTGATCAGCCTCTGGACTGCATGATTGCCTGCAGTTCTCTGAAGTTGCAGTATCATGTCAGCAGGAGATCCTGAAGAATTAAAGCCGATATTTTGCTTGCAAGAATTCGAGCATGTTTGCTTCGATTCTTGTGCTTTGGCAGTTGCAACAGCTCTTTCAGCCATTTAGTCGTCCCCATAAGACACTTTATAATAGTATGCTGAAAATAGAAATTGGTTTAGAACCTATTTTAGAATCATTTTAATTCCAGGCTTGGTAAACATCAACTGCTAAAAACCGTAGACAAAAAAATGGACTCTGAAATCTATTAGAACACAGCCAAAGTAACTGTTCATTACCTATCCTGGCAAAAATAACCGTAAATTAATCTTTGGATTTATTCGAAACGCAGGAAGAGTAGATTTTAATGTTATCCCTGTCAATCCGTTCTTCCAGTTCAGAATTGAGAATCTTCTTCTCATAATCGTCCCAGACATGCCAGGTTTTATTATTCCTGCAGTCAAAACCCCTGCATGGTACGGTTCGGTGATCCCGAACTGTGCACTTGTAGGTTTTCCGGTCCAGGTGAACACAGTAACCGTCATCACCGTGAGCGATCAGATAGGGGCGGCCAAACTCCCAGCGGATGATCCCCTCTTCCACATCCTGCTTTGACAGTGCGAACGGCAATTTGCAGCATACGGCTTTGCATGTGTCCAGCCTGCTCTCGCAATCGACATCTGCTTCCTGATCAAAAGCGTACTTGTCGTATTCAGGGTCCTGGTACATGAGCCCGATCCCGCTGTCAACGAATCTTTTTACAAGCCTTTCTGCAACCTGCTTTTTCCGTTCATCAAGCTCTTCTATTGTAAGAATCCCTTTCTCGTTGAGAAGTTCGATAAGGGCGTAAAGAAAGGAAGTCGACTCCAGAGTTTTTGATGTATTATCATTGATGCGGTTGTGGGCGTAGAGAAGTCCGGAGGAGACATTTTTATGGACTTTTAAAAGTATATCAGCTAAACTTTCATCTGATGAGTTCATTTAATCCCTGCCCTTATTGGAGAAGCAATTACGGTTATTTTCCGCTGCTGGTCTTTCCCCCGAGCAGCCGCTCAACAAAAGCATTCCCTTCCCGTTCCTGTAGAATTATGATTATTTGCTGGCGGACAGGCGCGTTTGCAGGCAGGGCCAGTTCAGGGCTCAGCAGCATCCTTACCAGTTCGTCGGTGGTCATGGAGTTCAGTTGTTCCCTGGTTGGAGGGTGGGAAACTGATGGCGGTTCTTTAGTTTTTGGGTTTGTAGTCTTTGTTTCGTATTCTTTTACCTGCATAATACCCCCTTTTATTTCATATAGAAAGATGCAAAAACAGGTCTTGAAATTAAATCTGCTTTGTAGAGATCCTGTTTCTTTGACAGGCTTGTGCGAAATAGAGGTAAAGACAGCACAACCAATGACAAAGTCCAGATTTCAAGCTAACTTTTCTCTTCCTGGTAGGCTGTTAGCTTAACTAACAGAGGGTTCTGAAATACTGGTGATCAAGTTCCAGTTTCGTGGATTAGAAAGCCTTTCTGCAAAGACATTATTTCCCCTTTTTAGGAATTACAGTAAATCTTAAACCTCTGTCATCTTCAATTCTTGCTGAGAAACCCCATTCCACCTCACTTTCTGCGACTGCCGCCATAAGAATGTTATAACCCTTACAGAGTGTAATCGTTCCGCAGGATTCTTTTCGATAATCTACTATATCCCTCCCACCCACATATTTTAAACTCTCAATCTCCTCTCCATTCAACCAGACCCTTATGGAATCATCACTTCTCACATAGAGTTTTGTACGCCTTTGATCAGGAGAATATATGCATGTAAGGAAAAAAGCCAGAGCATGATGTTTGCCTATGAAGTTTTCAGATTTTTCTGGATTGAAGGGGTCAGCAAAGTTACCTCCCAGATGCATGTGAATGTTATCCTCAATGTCATGAATATTCCTCCAATCCATGCCGAAAAAACATCTGATTTTCCAGTAATAATCAGGGTATATGTTACCGGTTTTAAATAGATCACTTTTGTATGTAACCTTAACGTCCTGAGAAGGAAAATTATTGGTGTTCGTAGTAATCTCATCAGGTTTAAAATCTTGTATCTTATCGATTTCTGTAATAATTTCCTCAACCTTGTGAGCCTCTCCTTCCTTGTATATAGGTCCCAGAACCAGCCATGTACTGATGTAGTTTTCGTGAGAAACCAGGTCAAGCAGGGCTTTTAAGGTCTGCTTGCCTGCGGCGTAGCGCCTTCCATTATCTATGTTTATATTGTCATTCCGGATCTTTGAAATGCTGTCTTTATCTCCCGAAAGGTCAATGCAGCCCAGGATTATGTAATGGTCTTCCATACAGCATTTCGGGCATTCCAGGAGATATTTGTTAAGGAAGTTTGAAAGTGGTTTTTGTTCTGCGCATTCTTCTGTTTCCAGCGCAGAGAGAAGTAGCCTGAGTTCGTTTATGTCCAGACCGTAAGGTTCAGGCTGTTGAGGAGGATCATTTTTGAAAATTTTTACACATATGCCCTCTGTGGTTCTGGAATATTCGCAAGCTTTTTCTTCACAACTCCCTCCAGCAGGAGAATATACATACTCCGGGTTGGTGCGAATCTTATCAAACTTTATCCCAATATAGTACTTATTCGCTGAATTGGCCTGCTGCTAAGCACATGGATCATCTGACCGGGATGTATCCCCGGTGCAGTAGGTTTCCTCTTCGAGGTTGATTTTTAACTCTCGGTCAAGATAGATTTCATTGCCCTTACAGTCCAGGGCCATTCCGGGAGTTATTATTATTTCGGAAGATTCCGGACTTGCTGCCTTGAGATCAAAACCACAAACAATACCCCAGCCGTGAAGCATTTTATTAAGGAGTTTTCTCTTTTCAATGTGGTAGATCTGTTCCTCGGTAAAGTCCCGATCACTCATCAACATCCCATGGAAATACCGGACTCTTTTGAAATTGTTATAATCACACCATTTTCCCTTCGATTCATTCGTATCCATTTCCGCATTCCCCCCTCGTACATACAAAATTTATTATCTTCTTTTGCTTTGGTCCGTACTTCTTTTACTTATTTCCATCCTCTCGTTTTTATTATGGTTTTGGAGGTACAGTAAACCAACTAAAGAAATCGCTTCCTTCCGTCCCGTTCCCCGAGGGTAATTTCCCCCTTATGAAGTTTCCATCCAGGGCTCTTACTCTTTTCCCCCCTCCCATGTCGCTTAACATGAAATCTCCCTTCAAGATGACAATGAACTTGCCCCCTTCCATACGAATTCTGGAATGACCACGATAGGTATCATTTATCCATTCGGGTTCAACCTCAAAGCTTGCAACAGATTTCATCGGATCATAGGTTATTTTACCCGGAACTCTTTCATACCTATAATTTCCGGTTGCTTCATCCATAATTTCAGTAATAAGTAAAAGTGTATTTTCATTTATAGTCTTTTTATCCATTAGAAGGTCGAAAGATAAATGTAGAGGTCTAACCTTGACACTTTCATTTTCCCGCTGCACCCAATTCTTCCATTCTTTCCCATGTTGCCAGTTTATTTTGAATACGTGGGGCAAATCCCCATGAAAACAATCCGTCAGATCATACAGTAATGGATTCCTGTAGACCAGTTTTCTCTTTGAAGTATCTATTTTATTGATTTCCGGTTCACCTTTCTCAACAGGGATTTCTGCAAGAACCAGACAGAGTTTTTCATTCATTTCCGAGCAGTAGGGGCATCCAAAGCATCCAGCCTTTAAGTCTTCATGCATAATTTCGTGGAAAGTCCGATAGGTCTCTATTTTACTTGATTTTACAGAATCAAGAGGGCAGATTCTTTCATATGAATCATCAATACAAACATCTGCCTTGCGTCGAACGCAGATACAAAAACTGTCCCTAATTCGGTTGAACTCACACCTCTCCTTCAGGTCGCAGTTTCCCTGAGAATGAAGGCTTGTAGCTTCCGTCTTACACTCCTCGTACTCAAGGCAAATCACAAGCGTTTCATCCGGGTTTGTTTCTTCTTTGGGACATTCAGGCTCTTCCGGTTTTAAATAGACGTTCTGCTTTTCACAAACAAGAATTTCCCTGCCCAGGCAGTCAATAGCCAGGCCTGGGGTTACTATCACGCACATTTCATTTTCAGGATGCTTTTTTACATCCAGGCCGCAGACCACTCCCCAGCCGTTAACCATCCTGTTGATCAGCCAGCGCTTCTGGTTGAAGTAGCACTGCTCGGCAAAAAAGTCCCGAACTGTCATAAACTTCCCATGATAGTAATTGTTCCTCTCGAAATAGGGAAATTCACACGCTCCCCCACGTATTTTTTTTTCCTCTTGTTCCTCCTCATGTTCCATAATTAACCCCCGTCATTTAGAGTATTAAATCAGTTCCACATCCTTCCCTAATCTTGAGTAAAGCTCAATTCTACCGCCCTTCTCAATTCTACCGTCCTTATCTTTGGCTTTTACAACAAAGCCGTACCCGATTGCAGTCCCGGAGCCGGCCTGAGCAGGATCACCGAGCGTGATAGGTGTATAATCGGACAACTTCGTGTTCATGCCAACATACATACCCATGCCTGCATTCATCCCTCCTCCGGTACGGAGCGTATACTCCGTGTGGGCAGGTTTTTCTTCATCCAGTACCTGTCTCAGTCCTTTTTCATAGCGGTTAAATTCTTCAAGAGACATGTCCAGGATAACTGTGAAACGATAAGCGGTCTGCAAAAACGGATCATCCGGGGCTTGTGTGACGTCACGAAGAGCAGTTTTTCCCAGGATAGAGTCGTCCCCGAGCCGAAAGCCCCTAACAGGAGTCCTCTGAAGGACAGTGTTGAACCCCAGCCTGAAAGCCTCTTTTTGGCTCCTACCGGAAACCTCTTTTCGGCTCAAGACCATTGGTTTTCCGATTTTTGAATCTTCCAGGATCAGGGGCTTTTTCCCGGTGTATATCCTGACCAGTTCCTCGATTCCGGCTTTCGTGCCTTTGAGTTTGTAAAGCTGGACAGCTCTCCGAATAAAATAGCGCTTTTTGTCCTCAGGCCAGCCCTCTTCCATGGACAGGTTCAGCCACGAAGCCAGCCAGGCCAGGAATTTAGGGGGCACCGTTTCCGGATCAAAAAGTTTGAACATTTCCGAAATATCGGTCTCAAGCCCGTAAAACACGCTTTCAAAAAGGGACAGGAACCTTTCGAGAAAGTCCCTGCTGACTGGGTCTTCCTGATATATGGCCGGAAGATAACGCAGATATGAAATGCGCGGATAGTAAACCCTCATCCTGGAGATGGCAGGTGCAGAATTTTCCTCAAACGTTGATAGGACCAGTTTCAGCCAGAGATAGCGGCCAGTTTTTCCCCTGAAAAGCATGTCTTTCGGGTTCTTTTCGGATTCGGTCCAGTTTTTTATGGTATCTTCTATCTTCTCTGCTTTACTCTGTATCGAATCAGTCTGGGCTTTGAGAATCTTTTCGACTTCTTCTTTTAGCTTGGGATCATCAGAAGAGTTATAACATACTTTTAATAAGGTTCCAGGAGGCAGTTTTGCATCCAGGAACAGCCTGTGCCACTGGCAGTTCTGGATTCCGCTATCAAGGGTTCTGGAATAGTAAACCCCTTCTTGTTTGGTGAATCTCTGTTCGACATCGAACCGGGCGATTCCTTTATCGGTACACGCATAGAGCCTGCCGCGCCGGTCAACGGTTATTCCATATATCCTGCCTGCAAAACCCGGAACGGGAATTTTCCCGATATAACTTCCGTCAGGGTCAAACTGATGGATAGATGTTTCGGAGTCGACGGCAAAAATAACAAATATATTTCCATGTATGTCGATGAAAATGCTGGAAAAGTTAAACTCGCCGGGCCCATTTATATCAGGAAAAACTTTACTGAAATTTCCCACAATTCCGGAATATTCTCCCAGATCCGTACACTTGAAAAACCCATTACACTCTTTATCAATAAAAAACAGGATATTCTCTTTGCCTGCTGCAAAGCCGGCAGGGTCTTTTAAACAGGATTTATCGGGAGTTTCTCCATTAATGATTTTATTGCTGCAAAGATTGCCGTAAACGTCATACTTGTGGATTTCAAAAGTTTGCTCACCTTTTTTGTCGAGAACATAAAGACAGCCCCCTTCCCCCAGTGAGATGTCAATCGGGGCTGTAAAATCTTCAAGGATATATTTGATCTGGTAGTTCTCCCTTGAAAAAGCTGTAATCCTTGCCCCAGTATCCCGGTTTCCAGCGTCAAAAACCCACAAAGTAAACCTATCGACAACTATTTTTTTAGGGTTTTTAAACCTCGGATGTTTAACTTCAGAGCTTCCTGAACACGGGATAGGCTCCAACCTTTCGATTTCAGGGTCGTAGCGGTAAATTCGGTAGTATTCCTTTTCTTTATTTTTCTCTTGTTCTATTTCCTTACTTTCTATTTCCTTACTTTCTATTTTCTTACTTTCTATTTCCTTACTTTCTATTTTCTTACTTTCTATTTCCTTACTTTCTATTTTCTTACTTTCTATTTCCTTACGTTCTGTTTCCTTATCTATGAGATAAAACTGGCCACAGTCATCTACAGCCAGGTATACAGGGCTCTTTATACCGTCCCCTGCCAGAATCCACCGGCTGAAGGAGGGCACGGAATAAAGCGAGATACCTCCGTCTTCCGGCGTTTTCAAGCGGTAAAGGAGTCCTCCTCTTTCCCACTGGCCCAGGGTCTGAAAAACCTGGGATTTAAGTTCCTGTTCTGCCATGCTCCCCCCTCTTCATACGAATTCTATATCGCATCCTCCGAAAAATACCAGCCCGAACCTGGGGATGCCGATCGGTTCCTTCCGGTATTCCTTTTCGTTCTCACGGATAAAGACATCAGTTGCATAATCTACCCCCTCTACATTATCGATTTTCTGGTATATTTCGGAAAGGAAAACGGTGCGCCCGAAAGGCCAGCCATTCCCGTCCGGGCCCCCTTTCAAAGGATTCAAAAAAGCCCCGAGTTTATCCTTAACTCTTTTCTTTACCTCGTCAGGACTGCTTTTCTTCATTAAGCGGACCCTGCACCTTATTGAAATTTTTATATACTCCGGAGGGATGACATGCACATCGGTTGTAATCAGGCGGTGTTTTTCCAGGTGCCTTAAAACAGTCTCTGTAAAGGCTTCTTCAGGAGCCCGGGTATCGACTTCACCTTCAGTATTTTCTCTTGTATGAGGCACAACCACGACGGTCACATGCCCCGGAATATCAATACACGGGTAATCAGGATCGTAATTAGGAATTGCTTTTGCCCTGCGCACCCTGAGCCCGGGCGTATGAAGTGCCAGGTATTCGTAATCCCCGGATGTAACAGCCCGGTAAATTTCCCTGAAATCCTTTTTTACCCTGGCTTTTGCATCACCCGTGGACTCGGCATCCTTCCCCTCGACTGCCGCTTCAGGATTTGGACCTGAAATCCCCCTAAATTCCATGCCGTCAATTTCAAACTTCTGCAGTCCGGGGATGTTTCCTCCGGCTCCCAGCGTGGTCTTATATGAGGCCCTGATTGTTTTGGATTCGGGTGGAATATAGCCATTTAAGCCGTTCCCAAAGGTTATTTCCCCTTTTTCCGGGTCCAGCATATAATGGAGGTCCTCCGGGCCTGATAATTCAAAATCATCCACTTCAACCCATGTTTCCCACTGGTCAGGACCCATCCGGACCTGAAGTCTCAGGCTGCCGCTTTCTACCTGCCCCGGGAAAGCCATTTCGGTCAGAAGCCTGTTTAATGCTTTTATTTCCTCATCAGAAAGGATGTCTGCACGCTCAAGCAGCCTCTTCGTCCCGGCAGGAAGCGTTATTTCCTTGAACAGTCCGGGCCTGTACAGGCTCCTGCCTTCAATAAGCTCATTCAAAGCCGCTACTACCGCATCAGTAACTTCGCCTTTTTTATTGGGATCTGGATTTATGTTCCATTCCAGGATTGTATTTAGGGTACTCTGGTCAAGCAGTTCCCAGATAAGTTTCCCTGGACCCTGGGTCTCTGGTTTTGCTTGAGCTTCGATGGTCTTCAATAAACCGTCCAGGTCCTGGATCTCTGCTGCACAAAAAAGAGGGTAATCAGGAGAAATTTTCCTGAGTACGGGCTTTTTCTCAAGAAACAGCTTCTGGTCAGGAAGCCCGGATGACGTCCCCAGAACCCTGCCGCTTATTGTCTCGATCTGAACGGCTGAAACCGTGTTGAGCTTTATACTGTCGATCAAAGGCGGTATCTCATAGTGCCCTTCCTTAATGCGGCAGCGGATCTGGAAAATCTTTGCTGCCTTCATATCCGAAGGAAAAACAAATTTAATCTGTCCGCTTCGGGTGAGAGCCAGGGTCGTATCTTTTTTGAAGTTTAGCCGGCTCCAGCTTTCGGTATCAGGAACGTCCTTATCTGAGTATTCCCATTCCAGTTCGACTGAAGGAGTTACATCCTCTTTTTCGTCCGCATGGTTTCCCGGAACAGGGAGATCTTTCTCATAGAGGAAAAAAGTGACCTGAAATTCTTTTCCGGGAAGGGAAGCATAATTGGAGGGAGGGCCATCAAACTCTATTTTTAATTTAAGTTCCGATTTTTTCGTGGGGTTTTCCCCAAAGGCTGCAAAGTATATATTTTCGGTTTCATTTGCAAGCGTATAGTCTATGATTTTAGAGTCACCTGTGCCGGTCATAACCGAACTGATTTTTGCCGGGCTAAGAGCGAGTCTGTCCAGGGTTTCAAAAAATATTTTTTCGGGACCGCTCTTACAATAAACCTGTGTGCCTGCCTCAACGGACGCTGCATCCTTCACTCCCATAAAGCCAATATCCACTATTGCAGGCCTGGCTTCATAAGGATAAAGCCCGAGAAGTTTGAGGAATTTCCTGTAATTTTTATCTGTCACCCTGTTTAAGTGGTAGATCTGCATCTCTGCGAGCCAGGCAAAAAGCTCTATGAAGGTGATTCCGGGATCGTGGGCGTTATGGTCGGTCCACTCAGGAGCAAAGCGTGCTATTAGTGTGCGGGCCTCATCAACCAGCTCATCAAATGTTTTGTCATCCAGTTCAGGAATAGGCAGACTCACGGTATTTATCCCCCCCTACCAGTATTACGTTGACAGTATGAGTTCCGTTTGCCACCAGAGAATGCTGATAAATTTCAACGAGATCCGAATCCGTAGTTTCGTTTATGTTCCCGTCAGAAACCAGTTCCAGGTTCTCCACGTGGTCAACTCCTTCTATACCTTCCAGCAAAGCGTAAATATCAGAAGCGGAAACGTTTCTCCCAAAATCCCAACCTTCACCCAGGGACCCACCGGTCAACGGGTGGAAAAAAGCCTTGAGTTTTTTTCTGGCTTCACTTTCCACCCTGAAAGCCACATCCACGGAAGTGACAAAAATATCTACCTTGACCCCGATTTCCACATAGGAAGGGCCGGAAACATAAACGCTTTCAGAAAAAGCAAGGGTATTGGCGCAGTGGGCTTCAAGGTGCTTCTGCACCTTTGTGCGCAGTTCCAGAGAAGGTACCGGTTTATCTTCTTTTGAATCCGGAACAACTATTAGAGTTACGCAGCCTGCTTTCCTCCGGTACTTATTACTGGAATTACTGGAATCCGATGCAGCAGCCGGAAAAGTATTAGGAAGACATTTCACCTTCACGATTTTCCTCGAAGCCTCCCTGGCAAGCCATTCGAAATCTTCTTCACTCACGGCACGGTCTCGATGGCTGAGCATGGCAGGTCCGATTTCCAGCATCTGTTCAAGAGTTGCAGTATCAGCTCCCCCGTCTGCTACGATTGGGTTTGAAACCTTATCAACCCCTCCGACTGCCGACTTGAGGGTTTTGATCTCCCGGGCTTTCACGTTACCCTGCTCCCCTCCCCCTGCCTGGTATGTAAATGCCCTGATATTATTGCCTCCTGCAGGGGGAACCATGCCTTTGATCCCATCCCCGAATCGGACCTTTCCCGTAGCATGATCCAGGATGTAATGCCGGTCATCGGGAGCGGAATCGAAAAAGTCATCAACTTCAGTCCATAAGACCCAGGTTCCCATTACATTCCCTTTTTCGTCCTTTTCCAGGAAAATCGCGTTACTGCCATAATCCTCAATTAGCTTTTGTTTCTCTTCTTCCGAAAGCACTTCCATAACACGTATTTCCTGCTTTTCCAGCACCGGAAACTTAATCAACGAAAAAGCCTGCTCAGCTTCCCCATTGCCTGACCCCGTAATTTCATCTTTGATGGTTTCAGCCTGCAGTCCCCAGGTCGTATTGGGATAGATCCCATCCAGAAGAGGAGTATTTTCATATTCCCCTTTAGCAAGGGTACCCTTTATCCAGTAAAGAGCCTCCCCGAATCCGGGATCAATAGCAAAATCAAAAGGCCCGATAAGTTCCAGCAGTTCTTCTCTGATCAGGGCTTCCGTTGCGTCAAGACAACTCAACTCTTTCCAGCTGTCTTTTCCCCTATAAGTCCATTCCATCTTGGGTTTTTTTTCTTTTGTGAATGGAAGTTCCTTGGCTGCAAAGAAGATCCTGACAGGCCCACCCTTAAATGGTTTTTCAAAACCCAGGTACAGAGTTTTTTCTTCAGCTTCGAGCTTAACAAAAGGAGTAAAATGCTTATCCTCAGTAATACATGCTTTTGAATGGTCAAGATACTCCAGGTTGTTGTACGCAAGACATTTTTCAGGAGGGGTATCCGTCTCAAGTGAATAGCTGATACTCAGGCTTTTTATGAGCGGTGGACGGATTGTATCTTTAGTGGAGATTACCTGAACTAAAGGCTCTTTGACATACGGTGTTGTGGAGAATGCTTTCATTTTGAGTTCTTGAGTTGACGTCAGAGCCATGGCAAAAGTCTCTTTGCCGTAATCCCCTCCCACAAGCCTTACCCGTATCCAGTAATTTTTCTGGCCGGCAATCTCGGACTCTTCAATATCCGGCGGCAGATCAAAGGTTATTGTTCCACTTTTCAGGAAATTTGAAGTCCCGTCCCGGAGCTCCTGCAGGACCATCCATCCCTTACTGTTCCAGTACTCCCAGGAAAAGGTGGGAGTAAGAGCTGTTTCAATTGGGTCTTTGTATTCGTTCCAGACATCAGCAGTGCTCCCCATATCAATTTTCCTCTCTACAATAGAATTTCGGTCACTTACTGAAAAAACATACTTTGGTTCGTGTCCCGATTCCGATCTCTGAATAACGAAAGGAGAGTGAAGAAGCTTTGAATTAGGAGGAGATGAATGAGCAATCCATTTGACATTCAATTTATCCCTTTCTTCCTCTCCTATCATTTCCACTTCCCTTATTATTTCCACTTCCCACAGGTCCCCCTTCAACTCATTTTTAGAGCTTCTTATAAAAATTGGTTTGAATGCGGTTTCATCGGGTACCAAATAACCCTTAGGGTAAGACCAGCCAGTGGGAACAGCAGCAACAGCCTCCCCATTTGCCTGTCCAAGAGGTTCCCATTTTTTTCTTGAAGGATGGGTATCATACAGCCATAATTGTTCATCCAAACCTGTCACAAAAACCCTTGCAAAAAAACCCATAGAGGTAAAATTATCGTTAGTTATCTTGTAAATCTGCGCAAAAGGTTTGGAAGTTATGAGGGAGTCAGGAGGTGATCCGTAATCAGTTTTCCAATTGTCTAAATTGCCTATTTTCTCATCAATATTCTTTTGGCTGTCCAGTTCGTATAATTGCCCATTCTCCCCTTTTAGAAAAACTATAGTCCTGATACTGTAATCATTAGTCACCTCTAAATAAATTGCATGGGGAGATGAGTCAATAGCTGTATCAAAAGGCTTTGGATGCTCGATCCACTCCCCGACCATTATCCCGGGCTTTCGATTAAATTCGTACAGTGAGCCGTCTGAACCGACGACAAATACGGATATCACCTGATAACCTATTGTATTAGCTCCATACACCGCAGCTGGGTCAAAATCAATAACAGCCCCAGTCTTTGGATTTGGAGTTCCATGGTCAATCCACTGCCATTGATTCCCGTTGTAGAACCTTTCCACAAGATGCCCGTTTTTGGCCCTTATGAAAACTGAGATATTTTGCAATTTATTCCGACAATATTTCAAAACCGCCGGTGTAGAACCGGAAGCCATCTCAGTATCTGGAGGAAGAACATGGGGTGGCCACGTGGATTCTCCATTTCCATCGGGGTCTATCTCCACTTCAACAAGCCTTCCGCAGGTCCCTCTGGCAAAAACTTTTATTTTTCCATTGTATTCTATCGCAGCAGGTGGTCCAGTAATTCCTCTTGGCTCAACCTCAACATCAATAGTGATGTTCGCCCCTTTTTTGGAAAAATCGTCCTTGCTTCCGATTGCAAAACTATCAAAAATCCGCGGCTCTTTTCCAAAAGGATGAAAAGGCTTGGAAATATCGAGGGGTGCTTCATTATTAAACACCTGATCAGGCAGAAGATTTTCCCCTGTAGATTTTGCCCCCAGTGTTATGTTGTCAAAAACAGGTAATTTACCAGGAACGTTTACAGGCAAAGGTTCTTCCAGAATGCAGCGAATCCAGCGGCTCTTTACCCCGTTAATTTCTCTTTCTTTGATTTCACCCTCACTTATTTTGTGAAGCTCAATTTCCCCACTCGTGCTTAAGCCGGAGGTCCTGTCAATAGTTTGAAATTTATGCCATCCTTCCCTTCCTTCGAGTTCACCCCAGTATTCCCATGAACCTTTAAGTGAAGTGACTCCCGACTCACTTCCGTTACGGTGCCTAACATTGAGGATAAATTGAGCAGGGCTCTTTACGTTGAAAAGGTCCTTATGTCCGAGATAAAGGCTGTGTTCCTGCTGGTTTTTTCCTTCAAAAAGCTTGAAGTTTGTTACCTTTTCTACATCAGTATCAGGACTGTGAGAATATGTGAGTTTATCCCCGACAGTAACAATCATTCCGGAAATGCCGGAGATGATTACGTATTCTTTTTTGTCCCCTTCTCCTATCCGGAGAAAATCCCCTGCCTTGAGGCCTGTCACATGGTCAAGTTGAAAGTCCGGGTCCCCTTCCTGTGGAGATGAAACAATCTTATATTCAAGAGGAGTTTCACCCTTTTTTTCCGCATCCAGAAAACCGGGGGGCGGCAGGTAAATGGCATCTCCTTCGGAACCGTCTCCTTTGCGCGGGTCCACGCTTACAACCTTTTTTAACAGGCTGGGAATTGCCAGCAGGTCTTTTTCGGTTTCAAAAGGCAGTTCTTCGTGCTCTTCGGTTTTATCCGCTGCAGCCTGAGTCCTTGCCGGGATCAGGATCTCTTTTTCGGTACCTTTTGCCAGTGTAAAGCTAAGCGGGACTCTTGAAGGCTGGGCAGGCAGGAGTTTGACTCCCAGCATATCCAGAAAAGCAACAAAGTTTTTGTGGGGGACCCGGTTGAAACGATTAGTAACATTTTCTGTCATATACGAAAATATCTTTAGTAAAGCTACCCCGGGATCATTTTCATCAGAAGCCGGCCATTCCGGAGTATAATGCGGAGCCATTTCCCGGAGGAGTTCTACCAGTTCACTGGCTTTTCTCTCATCTATTTTCGGTGCTTTCGTCCCCACGGCTTCAGACCCCCTCTTTTATATAAAACGGATAGACGAGGTTAAAACGGTTGTTTGTGCTTCTCACCCGGTAATCGATACTCACTAACAGTTTTCCCTCGGAAACATTTTCTGTAGAAATTTTTACATTGACGAGCTCAATTCTCGGCTCCCAGAGGGTAAGGGCTTCCCTGACACTATTCTCCACAAGGTTGAGAGTGGCCGTGTTAATGGGCGCAAAAACAAAATCATGAATCCCACACCCGAAATCCGGGCGCATGACGCGTTCCCCTTTAGCCGTACCCAGGATTATCAGGATCGCTTCTTCTATATCGGTTTCATATTTTGAAACGGCAATTTTCCCCTCAATGCCAGCTCTTACGGGATACTTCCACCCGCTGCCAAGAAAATTTTTTGGCAATTCCAAACCCCCCAAAATCACGTAACTCTCTATCAACCATTAACCAATCTGTACCGTCGGACACCCCATAGCAACGGCATTGGGAGGTCCGGCCTCAGCAATTATATCTCCCTGCCGGGCGGCTGGAAGGTTGTTGATCAGCACTGTCGTACTTCCCACAGTAACGACACCACCTACATGGGGGACAGGTCCAGGTGATACCAGTGGACAGGCATGCATATCCGTTCCTGCCCTCCATGCCGGCATCCCTCCGATCAGTACATTCGGGCTTCCCGGACCCGGTCCCAGGGGCGTCCCGTGGCTGGTCATATCACCCACTCTTGCAGCTGGCGGCATTTTCTTACACTCCCATTTATTCAATCTTGCCGGATCTTCCATGTGTTTTCAATTGATTTTTACCGGCAAGCCCTGGATTGTCAAAACAGCATTGGACTTCATTTTAAGAGATGTGGTCCCTTCGATTTCCACAACATTGGCTTTTATCTTGAGCTGCATGACGCTTTCAAGGCTCATGGAATTCTGCACGGAATCTATAACGATTTTATTGTTCCCGGTCTTATCGATAATCTCGATTTTCTCCTGCCCTACAGAGTCGTCAAGAACGATTTTATGCCCGGCATTCGTATGGATCTCAACTTTTTCCTGTTTTTCGGAGCCGTTATCATTAAAGATGATTTCATGCCCGCTCCGGGACCGGATTTTTCGGATATTGTTTTTCCCATCCTGGTTGTTTTCAGGAGGGGCATCAGCCCCGTTCCAGAGAGCGCCGATTACATAAGGTCGGTGGATGTCCCCGTGCTCAAAGGCTACAAGGACCACGTCGTCCACTTCCGGCAGGAAAAACGTCCCTCTCTCCGGGCCTGCCATCAGGGTCGCGATGTGCACCCAGTCGGTCTCATTTTCATCCGAGTACCCGGGAAAGCGGAGCTTGATCCGCCCAAGGTTTTCAGGGTCTTGGTTATTTGTAACAACACCTGGAGCAACCCCTGGAATCGGCCTGATGTTTTGTTCGTCTCTTTCAAGCGCATCCAGTAGACTCATACAGAGTTCCTCCTGACAAAAAAACTGGTCCTGTACCCGCTGGTATTTATCGTGTGGGTTGTTTCTTTTACATAGTACTTATCACTGAAGCGGGCCCCAACTTTCTCAATTCTTATGTTTACACCGGTCCGGATCTGTGGAATACCGATGCATTCTACTCTCCCCTCAACAAGGGTGCCGCTAGCTCTCTCAAGTTCAGCCCTAGCAATTGAATTTGCATGCTCCGTTGAGTTGACGATTACATCCGTTATGACCCTTCTCACACTTCCATGTCGTCTTTGCGCGATCTGGCTACCTGCACTCCTTCCTGCATTCTGGCTCCTCTCGCTGCCCGCCTGTGCTCTCCCAACAATAGGAGTTCTCGGATCCCTGGGGTTATACCCCCTTACTTCCACCTCCGTTAACAGGCCGCTGGTCCGAATCGCAGGGACAAAACTGATGAGGTCCTTACCAAGCTCCAGAGTTAGGATTTCTTCCTCCTCTTCCCTGGGCCTGACAAAGTACATTGTTTGGCCGTCCATCTTGAATTCATATCCCACTTCCCTTCCAAGCCTGCTAAGGAACGCATAATAAGTTTCATCACTCCTTTTACGGCTGGTTTGCCGGAGACGCGTATCGTCTACAATGGAAAGAATCCCGGCATCGGAAGCGATTATTCTGGCGACCTCACTGTAGGCCTTGTCAACAAAAACCCTTTCTGGAGATGATCTTTTTAGATAGTCATATGAGAGGTCCTGACCCCCAACCCTCAGCGTGGGTGTATCTCCGGAAAAAAAACTGGGCTCAAGGCTTGTGACGTTTCCCATGATCATGGTATGCAACCTGTCCCCGTATCCCATTTTTATGGTGATGTCGTTTCCTACATTGAAAAGTTCATGGTCAAGCCACCTGTACTCATGAGACTCCAGGTCAAATTCGTCATGGATTGTTAATTCAAAACTCGCGCCCTCATTGACCTTTTCACTGACCTTGACCTCAAGGATAACCTTTTCCATCTCCGCCCTTAGTTTCTGGTTCTGGATCTCGACTTCAAACCTTGGCGCATAAAAATCAAAACTTTCTGCCGAGAGTTGCTCCAGCGTCACATTTCATCTCTCCTTTCTCGGGATTTCGATAACCTTTCCCGGATTCAGCTTTCGAGGGTTATCAATTTCATTTGCCTCTGCAATCAATCTCCAGTCAGTTGAGTCTCCATATTCTTCGGCAGCAATGGACCAGAGACTATCTCCTTCGGTAAGCATCCGTCTTTTTGTCAGGTCTGCCGAATGCAGGTCCAGTTCCCTTACCTGAACTTCCACCTCCCTGTACTCTTTTAAAGTGACACTCAGGGTCGCCCTGACTGGAATTCCTTCAGGAAGAAACATGGTGTACCGTTTGGTTACTCTATCAATAATGCACTGAAAAACAAATGTACCCCATATAAAGAGGCAGATCGGAGGAGCATGGAGATCTGAGTCAATGTCCATCAATCCTTTAGCTCCTTCAGGTAGCCTGCTGAACATCGCGCCTTCATCCCAACCGGTAATTTTGTCGGTATAATCGCGAACATCGGTTCCCTCCTCATAGGTATCAAAAAAGAGGTCCAGGGTTACCGAACGGGCATTTCCCCTCACAAACTGGAATATGGGGGAAGAGAGCCCCGGAATATTCACTTCGGCAAACTGGTTGCTCTTTTCAACAGTTAATTCCTTTGGGTTAAAGAGACAGGGAACTTTTACATCAGGGTCGTCCACCCTGGTGAGATAAGCTTTTTCCAGCATTTACACCCCTCTCATCTCTCTTTCCATCCTGATCCTTCGTTCGATGCTCTGATAGACGTATTCCGAAATAATACTGATTTCCTGAGCACTCCTTGTACTCGCCTTTTCAGGAAAGGAAGCATTAATCAGTTTTTCAGATACTGACTTTTCCAGTCCGGATAATGTTTCTTTAATTTTCTGGAGTTCCTGGTCTATTTTCTGCGGATTAAAAAAATAAAAATCTTCAGCAGTCGAGGTGAACAGCTCATTTTTTCCGGAAAGCGGAGGATAAACTTCCGAAAATATGGGGCCTTCTGCAGGATTATAATCGGATTTATAATGGTTCTCGAAGGCAGGATACACTTTGAGAAGGGGCAGAGTACTGTTAATGACCTCCTGGTATCTGCTGATTTTTTTGGAAAAAACTTCATTTGCATTAAACAGTTTCATCTTTTTAAGTAACAACTCGCCTTTAGGCACGTTTTTAACTGATTTCACTTTAACCCCATAAACTTCTGTTTGAAGCTCTGAAAGAATGTCAGGAACTGCAGCTTTAACCACAGGAACGCCAGTACCAATTACAGGAGTAGCCAGCACAGGGAAAGACGATCCAACTATAGAACCTCCGGCCTCCTCCAGCGAAGGAACAGTTTTTTCAACTGCTATAACAGGCTTTTTAGCTGATGAAATAGCAGATTCAACTGGGGGGACAACTCCTTCAAAAGCAGTAGATGTTTTTCTGCCGCTAATTCCCATCCAAACCTTAGGAACAGTTGTCAGTATAACACTGTTTTGAATAGAGCTTCTCTCGTTTGTTCCCAGAAATTTATATTCATTAAGAAGCCTTATACTTCCCATCTGGAAATAAGAGGAAGAAACCGGGGCTGGAAAAAATATTGAGGTTGATTTTTTTAATAAGGAGCGCTCTTCTATCCTGGCAGCAACTTCATCATAGATAGTCGTAACCGAAATTGGAGAATCTGTGGTAATCTCATCCAATAACTTTTTTCTGACTGGAAAATATTTGCCTTTACATTTGCCATTGCCTTCACCTTGCACTCTCTGTGTATCCTCCGGCCGCAAGATCTTCAAATTGAGGACGGTTTTTCCGGGTTGCAGCATGAATGTTCGTTTTCCGGTGTCAGTGGGATTCCGCACTATTTTTTCAAGCCCTTTTAAGACACAGAAAAAACTGTTTTGTAAATTCAAAAGCCAATGGGTACTGAAATCTATTTTTTGCGAACCTTCATGGTTCCTGCCTTTGTAAAGAAACAAAATAGGAAACCCGGAATTAATCACTTTATTTTTACGGTATTTGCCCAGGATTTTTTCATAAAAACGGGTATTGGATAATGCGATGGGCTTGAGAATCTTATGGAATTTATTGAATGGGGGCATGCTCACCCTTTCCTTAGTCCATTATGGGCAAGTTCAACAGTTTCAAAGGCTATCGTACTGCTATCGGCCCTGAGATCGGGCCCCGTCCATTTTACGGGATAAGCGTCTTTGAAGTCCCAGCGCCACCTGTCATTCCCGGAAGAGTCCACCAAAATAATTGATCCGTTTCTCCTCTCGAATTTTCCTATTACCACGTCCTGATACCACTTCCATATCTGGTCCGAGTCCGTAATACCCCTTTTGAGAGTGAGGTTTGAGTATTTTGTCCTTTTTGGAAGTTTATATACAAAATCGTTAACCCCTCCTTCTTCATAGGTCTCAGTCTCGGTTTCCGCCTGCAGCCCGGTTACCTCGGACATCTGGGCAAAAGTAATCCCTTCGATTTCTACCCGGAACCGAAAGGACATAAAAGGATCCTGTTTCCCTGCGGTACCCACCATTTTCCCCCCATTTAAAATATACGGAAAGTTTACTGTTCTTTATCCGTTCCCAAAATTCATTCGACCTCAAGAATGCTCCTCTGCTTTTCCCCACTCAGGCGTCGATTAATCCTTGAAATTTCCTCACACCATCTCTGCCTATCCCTGTGTTCCAGATTCATGATTTCTTCAAAAGACCAGTGGAAATGATAGGCGATAAAGGCTACCTCCTCATGCAGGCGGTCGAGGGGGTAGCCCCTTATTCCCCCTGGAACTCTTCCTCAAATTCAAACTGGTGTCCGCAGTTAGGACATACTGTTTTTAGTCTTGTAGTTCCAGTTTCGTTGATTTTTGTATAGAAATCCTGCAAATAAGCAAGATCAGAAACAAAGAAATTCTCTATTGTTTTTGTGTTGATAATTTCCAGAGTCCCAAGCTTTGTAATGACCCTTGATAGCAGGATCACAGTCAGGTAAGCAGGATTGGCCTGGACTTTCGGGTCCCTTAACGGTAAAATTTCATCGGCAGCTGTTGATAGGCGAATAGTTCCCTTTTTATGAAGGTTTCCCTCTTCATCCACATAGCCTCTCGGTAAAGTGAATTCAAACTCCGTTTGAAAAGCCAGAAAACTTCACCCCCAAACATTCAAGAAACTCTCTTGAAGCCCTCATGCACGATTTCGAGAGTCTCGATTGCAACTTCATTGCCTTTGGCGCTGAAATCCACAGGGTCATATTTACTGGGCCAGGCCCTTTCAATATCCCAGCGGGCCTTGTCGCTTCCGGCTTCGTCAATCAGGATTATGGACATATTTTTTCTTGCTTTCTCAGCCCCAGAATCTATAATTTGCTGCCTCCACATATAGAGGTCCATGGAATCAGTAATTCCCCATTTTAAGGTGATATTTCCATATTTGGTCAGGCCTGAAAGCTTGCGAAATACCGGTGGTTCATCCCCTTCCCTGTACTCTACAGGATCAGTTGTAGTGTCCGCAAATGTACATTCACTGAAACCCCCCATGTTTTTCCCATCAATTTCAACCCTGAACCTGAATTGTCTATAAGGATCCTGTCTTGCCATATTTTCTTCCCCCAATGTTTATTTTCCAGTTAAATGCTGTCAATGTTCATTCCGTAGCTGCAGAACCCCCCTGCCACTGAGCTATGCGGAATATTACGAACTCTGCCGGTTTTGTAGGAGCGATACCGATGATACAGATCAGCCTTCCATTATCAATATCATCCTGGGTCATGGTTGTCCTGTCGCACTTGACAAAAAACGCTTCTTCGGGTTTTGTACCCATTAAAGCCCCATCCCTCCAGATCCCCGTAAGGAACTGAGTGATCGTAGCCCTGACTCTTGCCCAAAGCTTTTCATTATTGGGTTCAAATACGGCCCATTGAGTGCCTCTTTCTATGGATTTTTCTATATAGATAAACAGCCGCCGAACGTTTATGTATTTCCAGAGAGGATCAACAATGCAAGTCCTTGCTCCCCAAACCAAAATTCCCCTTCCTGGGAAATATCGGATGACATTTATCCCTCTTGGATTAAGGGTCCCCTGTTCCTGCTTGGTGATCTGAAACTCAAGGTCGACAGCTCCCCTAACTAGCTCGTTAGCTGGGGCTTTGTGTACCCCTCTTTCAATATCACTTCGCGCATATATCCCAGCTACATATCCACCAGGGGGTTTGTTTTCCTGCTTCTTAGTCAGAGGGTCATATATTTTTATCCAGGGATAGTACAAAGCTCCGTATTTGGAGGATCTTGATATCTGCAAGCTACCGATATCTGTGTGATCTTTTTCGATATCAATAATAGCAAACCGATCCTTCAAAGTTTCACAATGTGTAAGAATATCATCAAGCAGTGCATCCTTTCCAGATTGAACAAAATGTATATCAGGAACATACACTATCGAAATATCATCTATCTCAGTGAAAGCTGTAAGACCTCTTTTTTTCCCAGGGATTTCTTCGGGCTTACCCCGTATATCATCACGAATTAGGTTCTCGTCCCCATCCTCTCCCCCGTCAATTAGAAGGTCAAAGAAAGAATTTTCAGTATTAGCTGGTCGTCCCGAGCTGTTCTCTTTTATAAAGATAAGGTTTGAAACGGTTTTCAATGAATCGCCCAGTTTCTTCATATAATAGTCTGGAGAGTTCTTATCTTCAGAGAGTTCATCAAAGACTTCAATGACTGCTTTTTCCATAAGGCGCATAAGTGCTGGATCTTTTTTATCAACATCTTCTGGTATCTTTAATTCATCAGATGTGGGCAGATTTTCGGGTTTCCAGTATGCAACAGTCAGCTTAAAAACTTTCTTCCCATCGGGATTTAGTTTATTTCCAGGATCGCTTGATGCATCACTTATCCGTACTCCTACTCTTTTTCCCCAGCTACCCTCCCCAACTGCTTCGAAATTAACATTATCTTTAGTCAAACTGGCGGGGGTGGCATTTTTATGGACAATTCTCCCGATATAGCAACGCTGGCCACCATTTGCAAAAAAGCCATCTACCGCATAAGCTAAATGTGAATCTTCAATATATCCTCCATAGATACGCATGAACTGGGTTAAACTTGTTACTAATTTAGGGGGAATTGTAGGTCCCCTTTCCGTTTCTCCTAAAAAACCCGCAGTGCTCGTGCTCACTCCTTCAATCGGTCTAGCACCCATTTCAAATTCTTCAATATACACCCCTGGTGCCAAATACTCAGGCATAAATATCTCCCCCTTGAGAGTTACAACTCCCCAATTTTTTCCATGATTTCAGCGCTTCGATTTTTCTTTAGTGACTCAAGTTCCTGCTTTTTTATTTCATAATTATTTTGGGCAGTTTTCAATGCACTTTCTTTATTTCTCAAATTTTCCTTTGCAGTGTACATTTCATCCCATTTATTAGATAGATCTGATTCCAAAGCAACTGGAGTCTTGATAGTCGCCTTTGACAAATTGTTCTCCAATTCCAATATCAAAAAATACATCTCCTCGACATCAGAACTTTCATCATATTTTTCAATGGATTTCCTTAACTCATTTAAATTTTGAAACTTCATCTGGATTTCTTTTTGGTAGTTTTTTAAACTATCAAAAGAGTCCTGCTTTTCTTTCAGAAAAACTTGAGCATCCTGAAAACTCTCATTAACAGCGGTGATGTCTTCAGCCAAGTTATCAGTAATTGACTTAGTCTCCGTTATCTTTTCCTCTACTTCATTTTTTATACCATCAACAGCTTCCTTCTTACTATCTTCAATTACCCCCTCAATCATAGGTTTCTTAGTTTTGGCGTAATTTTCAAAATCACTTTTGTCCTGTTCAAAGTTCGATGACACATTTTTATAATTATTTACAATCTTTTCGATCTCTTTTTTTATAGATTCCAATTCTGTAATGTCTTTTTTCAGCTCTTCTTTCCTCTTGTTCCTATTATCTATCTCTATTTCTATAGTTTTTAACTCATCCTTCAACTCATTTAATGTCTCATCGGGATTAGAATCCGGCATCTTTTAACCCCCCACTTGCCAATTTAAACTCCAAAAATGTTAAACTCCCAATCTCTTACAATCGATGCTTCTCATGGAAAAACAATGATTCCTAAGGATCTTGTTTCGAGTTCTTTGACTGCAACATTAATAGTTTTTGTGTACCCATATTTTTGAATCTCTACATTCACCTCCTCTTCATCGCTGAGTTCGCTAAAGTACAGGACAAAATTTCCCTGTTCATCTGTTACATTTTCTACATCTTTATCCGTCACTTTTATTCTTGCATTCCTGATCGGCTCATCTACATTTATCACATCCCTGACAACTCCCCTCAATAGCGTTGCATTCTCCGGAAAGGGATAAACAGGACTTGGCTTAAGTGCAATTTCAAGAACAGGATTCTTCGGATCAGGAAAAGACGAGGTGTTAACTGTTCTTTCTTCAGGGAAATACAAATCTGATCTGATATTCACATTGTAATTCCCCACCTCCAGATCAGTAAAACAATAATATCCGCTCAGGTTTTCGATAACTTTCTTTCCTGTTTCTTTTATCCTCACCTGAATCCTCCCAATAGGTTTGCCCTTCGTATAATCATCAAGCAGCGAAACTGCAAAAGAGAGCCTGGAAAACAGGACATCCCCGGGATATACAGTGTGTTTATCCGTTTCGTAGGGTGTGGTAAAAGCCATCTTATTTTTCCCCTTTCTCTGGTACCATATAGGTGTGGTCTGTTTCTTTTGACACCACTCTTTGCACACTCATCGCACGGGACGAGTCAATCATCACAGGGGTAATAAGGTAACAAATGGAGGGGTGGAAAGAGCTATTGTCCTGAAAAGTGCCCCAGATCTTGGTCAGGTCATCCAGAGTAGGGGAAACGATTATCACATGCAACTCTTCATTAGGATTTAAGCCCTCACTCAAAACCGAACCTGTCAGAATAGGGTTGTCATTTAGAACCTGTATTACTCTTCCCATTAAACGATGAGCTTGCTGCGTTCTCTCGGTCAGTGGATCATTTCCAGACGGGTAAGTCGTTAGCATATAATACAAATCAAGAGCCACCGGCGGAAATGAAAAGCTGGTATGACCTACTGCACCTGGTTCTCGGTTTTTCAGGTGAGTGTTTTCGAGAACCTGATATAAAAAAATGGATAGACTCACATCATTTATTCCCCTGGCGTCCCTAGGTGATGCAAGAACTACCGATTCAGGAGACGATAACTCCTCTATGTTGTCCCTTAAAAGATTGATCAATGTTTCTCCAACATCTGCCACTGCCCCGTAACCCGACATTCCTAATTCTCCTCACTCTCATTTATGAAAGAAGCATCCCATATTATCTCCAATAAAAATTCAGATTAAACCAAAAGAGAGAAAACAGCAAGCCCAATTTGGAAATATCAAACTTAAGTAATAAAATGTTAAAGTAAAGATCTCATTTCACATATCCGGAATATTCCCCAAAATCAGCTTCAGTAAAAAGTTTTCCAATCTTCTGGAACTCCCTCTTTGTTGCTTTAATAATTTGCTCCATCCCGACCGCCCCGGAAACATCTGCCGCCAGAAAAGCAGCAGCAAGTGAAATGTTTTTTATGTTTCCACCTGTTAGTTTGAACTTGGACAAAAATGTAAAATCCACGTTTTCCTCAAGAGGAGCCTCCTCCGGAAACGCATTTTTCCAGATCCTTTTCCTGGAATCTTCATCGGGAAAGGGAAACTCGGTTGTAAAATGCAGCCTTCGGAGAAACGCATCGTCCATGTTTTTTCGCATATTTGTGGCAAGAATCACGGTACCCTCGTGCTCTTCCATCTTTTGCAACAGGTAAGCGGTCTCGATATTTGCATAGCGGTCATGAGAATCACGGACTTCGGACCGTTTCCCGAAAAGGGCATCTGCTTCGTCAAAGAAAAGAATTGAATTGCTCGTCTCAGCTTCCTTGAAAATCCTGTTCAGGTTTTTTTCGGTCTCTCCTATGTACTTACTGACCACTCCCGATAGGTCTATCTTGTAAAGGTCCAGATTCACCTCCCCTGCTAGAATCTCAGCAGCCATAGTTTTTCCGGTGCCAGACGGGCCTGAAAAGAGGACATTCAGCCCTTTCCCATAAGATAATTTTTTCTCAAACCCCCAGTCCGAATACACTGTTCCCCTGTATTTGATAAAATTGCAGACTTCGCTCAACTGCTCTCTCGTATCTTTCGGGAGTACGATATCGTTCCAGGTATAATGCGGGTTAATTTTCAGCGCATGGGAGCTAAGTCGCTGGTTTGACCGTGCCTTACAGCCTTCATAGAGGTCAGCCATCGATAAACCGGATGTCTGAGGATTTTTTACCCTGGAAATCCCCAATGAAAAAGAAACCGCGTCTTTTATCTGTCCCCCGGTAAACCTGAACCTGGAAGCAAGTTCACCCGGGTCCACACCCTCCAAAAGTTCATTCCCTTCCAGGCAAACCTCCCATAAATGCTTTCGAAGGGGGTACGGGGGAAGAGGAAAAGTCCATGTAATAAAGCCACTGTTCAGTAACATTCCTTTCAAATCTATGTTCAGGTCTCCTTCCAGACCTTCCTTAAAGTCTTCACCCAAAATCTTTCCTTTTCTCATAGTTTCAGATCCAGCCAGGAATACCCAGTTTGGAAAAGCTGCAAGTTCCTTGAGCAAAGGCTGGATAAAATTGTCCACACCTCCCAGCAGCAGGCTGTCGAAGTCTTCAAAATAAAGCGCTGAATCACGCAGGAGAGTTTCCCTCAACAGAAGGGGTATAATTGTATGAGGGGTAAGCCGGCTTTCGAGCAACGCCTTTGAATCCACCACAAGCAGATCCATACTCATCTCATAGCATACAGCCTCAGCAGTTGTCTTTTTTCCACTTCCCTGAGGCCCTTGAAACAAGAACTTCAAAGGGAAATCTCTCCACACATGCCATTCAATCGAATTCTTCAACCTGTTTTTGAGGTCATCGGGAAGGATCAGGCTTCCAAAAGACCTCGAAGGTGTAAGTAAGTAAGAAAGATTCTGAATCTTCGAATCCAGTTCATCAAATCCCAGTAAAAAATTTATTATTTTTTCATCAACCCTGATGCAGCTGGATATAAGAGACCTCATCTCTCCTGGATCTTTCCCTATTTCGGACCCTTCAAGAAATATAAGATGATTTTTAACCAGGGGAGATGTGAAGGAAAAGTATACTCTCGAGTTGAACTTTGCTTCAATTGTAGGACATAACAGGTTCAGGATCAGATCCACACACGGCCTTTTTTTCGTCACGTCGTTCTGGAGGTAGGAGTAGATCTTTTCATATTTCAGGTCCAGTTCCGGAGCAAGTGCAATTAATAGTACATCCACCTCAAAAGAATCGAGCCCGAAACGTTCTGTAAGAGTATGGAGCCTCAGTTCCCTGCCTGTTTTCAGGCTTTCTTCCTTTCTGTCCTTAATTTTTTTACCTATCGCCTCAATTTCCTCTAATCCGGCTCCAGATGAGATATTTGTTATGTTCCCGAATCCCGGACTCTTCTGTAGGGAGTTTATTTCATTTTCCGAGACATAAAGCCCCATGAACTCATCCACAGGCCCCGGATAATCTGCCCGAACTCTTTCAAGGTAAAACCGAATCAACCGGTCGATTCTTGAAAGCTCATCCAGAAGGTGTTCCAGGTTATCAGCATAAGGTTTCATGAAAATTCAGCTTTTACTTTTGTCCCACATCAGAGACTCCTACATCCTTATTAGCCGGGTTTCTAGCACTTTGTTCCAGAACCTCCCGATAAGCCTTTATCAGGACTTCAGAATCCTGAAGCCTGCCCCTTGACTTGAGCCTATCTACCTCAAGCAGAAACTTCGCTGCATTTTCAGGAGGTAGATTTTTTTCCGCAAACCTCGCCGCCAGAATTTTCAGCTCTTTTCTGGAAGAATATTTTTTTGGCATTTTATCATCAACGAAGTTGAAAATAACCCCACAACTCCTGTGTCCGATAGTCCTGGTAGAAGGATTTGCAGAAGTTTTTATATATTCTTTAAATATCCCCTTTCCCACAAGTTCACCACATTCACATATAATTATTTGACCATACCCCCCTCAGTGAATAGAATAAGAAAAAAGCAAAAATAAATGACCTCAACCTGAAATCGAAAGTTCCCACTGACTGCGGAAGTTGTCATCGCCCCATCGCTCACTCCCGAATATTCCTCAAGCCAGAAGTTTTCTGGAAACCTATGAAAATATATAGTCTCACAATTATATATGCATTCTTATGTAAATAGTTTAAAGAATAATATGCCAACAAAAAACATTAATCAGATGCCTGATATCCTATTCATCCCTATGTACAGAACTATCCGCGTCCCGCCCGAAAAAGGGGAAGAAGCCCGCCTGAAAGTTTTAGCCTCAGGGCTTCTCGACCAAACCCGAAAAATCCGTAAAGTCCGGACAGAAAAAGGAACTTTCCTGGAAATCCCGGTAACTGAAGCCGCAGGCGACCGGATTGGAGACTTCCCGGTCATCAACCAGGAAAACCCCGAATTCCTTAAAAAGCCGGCATCCCTGAAAGAATACCTCTCAGACACCTTGACCGAAACGGAGCTGGAACATATCCCTTCAAGCTGGCATGTCCTGGGGGACATCATCATTGTCAGCATCTCCGAAATCCTTGAAGGCAAAAAAATTCCGATTGCAAAAGCCCTCCTTGCCATGTACCCGAAATGCAAAAGCGTCGTCCGGGACATGGGAATCGAAGGGCAGTTTCGCCAGCCAAAAAGGGAACTTCTCCTCGGGACCTCCACGGAAACCATCCACAGAGAACACGGCTGCCTTTTCAAACAGGACGTAACGAAAGTGATGTACTCCAAAGGCAACCTGGACGAGAGGAAGCGGATGAGCAAAGTCGGGCAGGGAGAAGTCGTTGTGGACATGTTTGCAGGGATAGGCTACTTTTCAATCCCCATGGCTGTCCATGCGCGGCCGGAAAAAATCTACTCGATTGAAATAAACCCCGAGTCCTTTGCCTACCTTAAAGAAAACATAAGGTTGAACCACGTCGAAGACATCATCTTTCCCCTCAGGGGAGACTGTGCCGAGGTCGCTCCCGAGGGAGAAGCCGACAGGGTTCTCATGGGCTATGTGAGAACCACGCACCACTACCTGCTCCCGGCAATAAATGTTCTCAAGAAAAGCGGGGGGATTTTGCATTACCACGAAACAGTACCCGAAAAGCTTGCGGAAGAAAGGCCTGAAGCGAGGATCAGGGAAGCCGCCGAAACCCTGGGGAAAAAAGTGGAGATACTGGGGCTCAGGAGGATAAAAAAATACTCTCCAGGAGTGCTGCATGTGGTCGTGGATGCCAGGATATATGAATCTTAAGTGAATTTTGGTGCTCACTCATTGCCGGACAGGGAAATATTTCATTTGAACCCGTTAAACCGTTTTTCATAAATTAGATATTAAAGGGTGCCTCCGCCAGCTTGCCTGGCGGCCCTCTCCAAAAAGAAACTAAAAACTAAATAACGGAATAAAAAATACATTGGGCAGATTATTCATAGGTTGTAGTTACTCCTGTTTTATTTCTAATATTGCCGTTTTTTCAGGCTACTTTTAATTTTCTTCTTTTTTATTCTGGAAAAGCCGGAAGCTGAAAGCTTCCGGAAACAAGAACGACGTGAGACGACAAGTTCCGGTTGTTTGGGACCATAATCAAAAACTTAGACCAAAAAGTTATTTTTTATTCAATGATATAAACCGAATAAATTAGGACGACCTGATATTTCATATTGGATTTTCATATTTGGGTCAAGATTGGTGACCTTAACGGGAAAGAGAACTCACCTATCCCGGGCTTACTCTCCAGGGCTGAACCTGTACCTTATGCCCCTGGGTCCTACCGGGGAACCTGTCCTGACATACACGTTCATGTCGATTATTTTGTCGTAAATTCTTCGCCTGTGTACAATCGGCCACCAGCCGTAGAGGAAAATATGCACTGGCTCCCACATGGCAACCCAGCCTATGATAAGGAGACCCTCGGAAACCAGGGTATTTAGCAGGCTTTCTTCGAAAGTGGAAAGCAGCCGGATTAAAAGGAGACAGAGAAAAAGGAAGAAGAGGGCAATGAACAGGTTTCTTCTCCCCCGCTTGAGAAGCCTTTTCAGATCAATTTCATTGAGAGTCTTTTTGTAAGCAAAGTGGTTTTTGATCGCTTTTTTGACGGCAAGCTGGACATCTTCACTGATTTCGGAAGGAGGGAGATAGACCATTATTTCAAGGGGTTTTTTCAGAGGGAATTCATCCACTGCATTGTAAATATATTCATCTGCACCGGCGTCAAGCTCCCTTTCGTGTAAAGGGGCAGGATCAAAGGGATCGTAGAGTTCCATCAGGGAATGGAGTTCAAGCTCAATTACCAGTTTTCCCGCATGCTCCCTGTAAAGGGCTTCCGTACCCTGCGCTGAAAAATTATTTTCCCCGGTTATTTTTTACCCCTTCTTCCGGGCTATTTTTAAAATAAAGCCAGATGCCCCTGTTCAATATTGAGTGGGCAAGGATATAATTCTGTTTATCAGCCTTCGTATACCCGGGCACATCCCCTGTTCTTCTCATTAACCCGGAAAAATTACAATGACCATTTTTCAGTACTGCATCTTTTTCAGTACTGAGCCGCAGCCTGCTGGATTGCCCTGCAGAGTTCATCGGGTTTTCTGGAACTGATCAGCATTTTTTCCCCGGAAATCAGCTTCAGAATTACGACCGGACTGACCTTCTGCTGAGGAGTTTTTGATTTATCGGCTTCTCCTCCTTTGAAGGAGTCATAAGCCTGGATTTTACATTCCTCCACGATATAATAGGGGATTTTTTTAAAGGAGAAGTTAAGGGGAACAAAACGGATGTATATTCCATCCATCCTGACTTCTGTAATGTGCTTTGTGTAGTATAACATAAAGGGAAAAAACACCCCGAAGACAAACCAGAGAATGTTAAGGTAAAGGTCGGGGACGTTCTGGACACCGGAAGGTTTTACTAAGACATAGCGCTGAACCTGGATATACCAGAGGAGAAAGGCAGGATAAAGGACAAAAATCCAGAAGATATTGTTGTGCAGGTTCTGGACCTCGCGAAAGATTACACCTGTTTTCTGCTGCTCCGTAGAAATCCCTCTTAAAATTGTTTATTTTTTCTATGAGAAAGGGAACATTATATGCGTTCATAAGCATTCCGGAAAAAACGCTAATTAAATAAAAAGGCAGAATCTAAAAATGGGGTGATATTCAGGAAATTCACTGGAATCTTAAAAGAAAGACTTATCAATTATTATTTAAAATCAAAAAATGCTTTTCCTGGCTAAAATTCAATTAAAAAGCCAGAAATATTCTTAAAATAAATAATAAAAAACTAAAAAATCCTTAAATCAAAAAAAATGTATTAAATGATTTTAAAATAGTCATATGCCAGAATAAAATACGGAATGATTTATTCAAAGTATAATAAACTCTAAAAGAAATAAAGGATTATTAAAAGGACTTATTTACTAATTGAAACAGGGAATTTCAAGGGGAAAAAAGGAATGTTAACCTCGTTTTCTCCGGATTATGTTCTTCTTTGTAACAACATGCCCTGCCGTACCGCCGCTGAAGTTTTTTCATGGATCTGGGAGCCGATCATCCCCACACTGAACATTGGAGCTTTCTGGCTGTCACACGTAAATGTTCCCGTAATAAAAATCCCGAAAAATGTTAAAAGGTTGGAAAAGACCAAAAAGGCTGAAAAAAAGCAATTTGAACCGGAAAAAGGAGTGATTAAGAAAAGAAGGTTATTCAAAACCCAGCCTTTCCATCTCCTTGAGCACAACGGCACTGAAATCCGTAAAGTTCTGGATTCCACCTGTCCAGGCTGCCATCATCATGGCGTCCATGATTTCGGCTTTTGTTACTTCAAATTTCTTGAGCCTCGAAAGGATCTTGACTGCGCTCTCAGTGTTGTTGTTTGAGCAGGCGACCGTGAAAACCAGGATGTGCTTGTTCTTCATGGAAAGTCCGCCTTCCCTATCAGCCCAGATGGCTTTGTAAAAACCTGCGAGCCCTTCGGCAAAGTCCTCGTTCATGTCTCCAGCGTACTTGATTGCTCGGGGCATGAAACCCTTAAGCGTCTTGATTTCTTCGATATTCTTCCCCATAATTATCAACCTGTTATTCGTTCGGATAGGATATAATATTTATCTTAAATTATATACCCATTCCTTTCCAGGGATCGGAAAAACTAAGTTTTAACAGAAAAAAATTTAGAAGTATTTCAAAGTTGTTCACTTTTAGATTATCGTTTAGACTTCCATAACCTTAATATCCAGGTCGGCGTTGATGATGTAGTCAAAGGCAATGACTTCTTCCCATTTCTGCTGCATGAACATTGACTGGAAGCAGACACCTATGACTTTCCCGTTTTCCTTTCCTTCGAGGATTTTCCCGACCAGCTCATTTGCTTTTTCTGCCTCAACCCCGATCTTCGGCATGGCAAGCCCGCCCAGGAGGACAACAACATCGGCCGAAGGGTCAGTGGAATCTCCCAGCTGCATACCCTGTTTGGTCATGGAAAGTGTCTTTGCACCTTCAAAGTCCAGGTTCGGGATAAAAGCCAGCTGTTTGTTCCGGACCACGAACCCGATGAGTTCGGCAAAGGGGGTGCAGAACCCCGGAGTCCCGACGAACGTTATCTTTTCTGAATCTTCAACAAGAGCCCTGAACCCATTCAGGATCCCGCCTACACCCTGACCTGTATTTATCACCTGCATTTTTTACACCTCTTTAAAATAAACCATTAAGATAAGCAATACACTTGAAAATTCGTACTTTATGCATTTGAAAATTCGTACAGCTAAGAAGTGCGTTTTTGTATTCAAACGCCCGTTTTTTAAATTCTGAAAACTCGTGAAATTGTACGAATGATCTGCATACTTTTCATGAATTCTAAGTTGGATTGGAGGAACGTCTTTAAATAAGTACTGTTAACGGCGTTTTCCCGGACTGATTCGAGAAAAAAGGAGAAAGAAAAGAGCAAGAAAAAAAGAGTGGAGACGAAGAGGAGAAAATAGATCAGGCAAAACAAAAAAATGAAAAAAAAGAGGAAGCAAAGAGACCAGGAAAGAAAAACAAAAAATGAAAAAAAATTAGGAAAAGGGCATTTGCCCTTAAAGCTGCTTGATCCCGAAGGACTCGAGCAGGATGTCGGGATAAAGCCCGCCGCAGGAAACGGTCTTTGTGCTGTTGAGGTCGTTTACGGTAAGCCTGGCAGGGGCAAACATGCCTGCGTCAACCTTGAAGAAGTCGAAACCTGCTTCCTTGAAGGTCTTGTAGAAGGGCTTTCCAAAGTCACCGGAGGTCGTGGAGGGAGCTTTCCTTACAAAATCCTCGAGTTCTGAAAGTTCACCATCGAATTCTACGGTGTAGTTGGTCTCACCGCAGTAGATCACACAGTCGTTGGTTGAACCCATGCACTGTACGTCGTTTCCAACGATCGGGGCAATTGGGGCGGTTCCATACCCGCTCTTAATGCAGTTGATGTCAAAGCCGATGGATTCGAGCTTGTGGATCCCGGTTTCTACCACACGGGCAGAGATCTGGACCGAGCCTGCGATGGAAGCGGTGGGGGCAACGGCAATCATTACGTTTTCGGGGTCTACGCTGCAGTGCTTGGCGATGTATTCCACGACCTTCTCATCGGGGAGTTTGTCGGATTCCAGGACCAGGACCGCGGCTTCGAAGTCGTCTTCGTACCCGATTTCCTCGTAGAGCTCTTTTGGCTTCAGGCCGAGTGCCCGGGCAGGCCCGGAACCCATTGCGAAGTAGTCACCTACGGAAATTCTCCAGCCTGCGTACTGGGAAGCCATGCAGGCAATGACAGGGTTGTCGCTTGCTACCTGGATGGCAGGCCACTTGATCCCGTTCAGGTCGAAGGTACTGTACCTGAGGTCGGCAAGGTCGGCAAGGCAGAGCCTTGACAGGTACATGCCTGCCTCGTACCCGCCTTCTGCATTGACCCCACAGTCAATGATTGTGGCGCCGTTTTCGAGCTTGACAACTTCCGCTTTTATGTCTTCGACCCAGTCGAGCATCTCTTCGATGACGTATGATCCCATTTCGTTGACGCTTATCAAATTATCACCTTTACATGTTCCGGCCTGTAACCGGAAACCTAGAATATTATTTTGAATCCATCAAAGGTTGGTTCGCCCGGGGAAGGACAAAGCATCCGGGCAATGGATTGCTAAACCGAGTTAGATATTTTGAATTATCCCTGCGATTTGCTACCGTGATAAGGGAGAATCCAATATATAGATACTGTTGTATTATTTTTTTCACATAATATATATTCGGTCGTTTTCCCGGACCTTCCCTTCCACGGAAAGCCCCACTTCATCCCCCTTTTCAGCCCTGTCCAGAAGCAGGCCTTCTTTTTTCACGGACCGGACCTGCTGCCTGAGATAGGTTGTGCTCCCCTCTATAAGGATTTCATCCCCCACAGCAAGCCCTTCCTCAAGGAGCCTGACAGCCGCAGCCCCGGCTTTAGGGTAATAGTTCGTAACGATTCCCGCTGCCCTGCGCTTATTATCCGAGGCGTTCATGCCTTTTTCAGGGGAAAAGCCTTCCAGCCCGGGGACCCCGAAGTAAAAGCCCGTGGAAAAGCCCCTGTTGTAGACCGAAGCGAGGCCCCGGCTCCAGGCTTCAACCTTTTCAGGGGTATAGTCGCCCTTTTCGTACGCAGCAATAGCTTCCCTGTAGCAGCGGGAAACCGTTTCAAGATAGCCGGGGTCCCGGAGCCGTCCCTCGACCTTGAAAGCCGAGATGCCTGCCTCGACCAATTCCGGGACGTGCCCTATCATGCAGAGGTCTTTTGCGCTGAGGAGGTACTTTCCCCGGCTTTCTGCTACGATCCCGTTTTCCCCGTGCAGTTCCCATTCCCAGCGACAGGGCTGGGTACACTCCCCACAGTTCCCGGATTTGCCCAGGATGTAAGCCGAAAGGTGGCACCTGCCCGAAACCGCCATGCACATGGCGCCGTGGACAAAAGCTTCTATCTCCACTTCCGAATTCTCCCGGACCTGCCGGATCTCTTCCAGGGAAAGTTCCCTTGAGAGCACAATCCGCTTTGCCCCAAGGCCCCTGTAAAACTCCGCAGTCTCATGGTTTGTGACATTAGCCTGGGTTGAAATGTGGACCGGAAGCCCCGCTTTTCCTGCCCTGAGGATTACCGCAGGGTCCCAGGCAATAATTGCATCAACTCCCGCATCGGATGCTGCTTCGACCACCTCCGAAGCTTCCCCTATTCTTTCCTCATTTACGGTGGAGTTTACTGCCAGGTAAGCCCGAAGCCCCCTTGCCCGGACTTCTTCAGTGAAGGCTCCCAGGTTCTCCAGGGTGATCTCCCTTGCCCGCGCCCGCAGGCTCAGCCGGTCCGTTGAAAAATAAACGGCGTCTGCATACCGGGCACATGCCTCAAGCCCTGCAAGGTTCCTGACTCCCATAATGAGTTCGGGTCCTGAATTATTAATCACAAACTTTCTCTGCATAGGAATGTGAAATGCCACACCTTTCATTTAAAAATATCTTTGTATAAGTGCTACGATTTGGCAAATAATGGTAATGAATGTTAACTCTCCGCATCAGATGTGAATAGATGCCGGTTAACGGAAAACTATAAATAAAGTAACAACTTTTTCCAAAGTGGAGTCATTTCCTTAAAAAAACGTTTAATGAATATACAAGGAAACATAGGGACATATGATAAGCAAAAGAAAATGGGGGATACAAAATATGGAGCACGAACTGGAAGAGGTTGAAATAGATTACCTCGAATTCAGGAGAGAGATGGGAGAAGAATAAAAACATAAAATGGGAAAATAAAACTTAAAAGGGGTAAATAAAACATAAAAATGGCAAATAAAACTTAAAAGGGGTAAATAAAACATAAAAATGGCAAATAAAACTTAAAAGGGGTAAATAAAACATAAAATGGGGAAAATGCCAATTTATTTTTTCCAAAATTACATTAACTACCAAATTTATTCTTTTTTTTCTTTTTTGAGTTAGTACCCAAAAAAACGTTAATTTTGTAGTAACTGCGGGTATATAAAGAATTAAAGCATTCTCATTTGAAGGAAACACGAGGAACAGGGTAATCCCTCAAAATCTTCTGATTTCGTATCATAAATGTTTACTAATTTTGCGTCATGAGAGTTATATAAATAAATTCTACATAAAGTGATACCATGGAGAAAAATATAAACATGGAAACAAACAAGACGGTCAAATGCCAGGTTTGCGGGTCCATGGTGCCTGAAGATGAAAGTATGCAGGAAAACGGACAGGTTCTTTGTGAAGAATGCTATATGGACCTGAAAAGTAACCAGGGCGAGCAAAAGAAATGCAAAGCAAGGAAAGCGAAAAGCAAGGAGATACGGTATTAAAGATAAGATAAAAGACTCCAGGAAATTTCGGATAAAACCATAGGTAATCTACCTCGATAAGTTGATGTTTCTGACTCTTCAGGAGACTGCCCGGCCTGGCCGGGCACTGCATAACTTTATTTAGTTGTAATTTTGATTTATATATGAGCCAGTTTCATAAATACTATTCTTGTCCACAACCCGAATAATGAAGCTGGTTCTCCTTAATTCTTGTTTTTTATTAATTACACGTCGCTTCAACATATGTGGACTACGCCTGGCTGCATTCTATACTCCGGATGATCTTCGCAGGGTGGATCTCCAACGGATTGATCTATTGCGGCGACCTCGTTATGCCCAGGACTTAAGAAACTGGTTCGAGGTGTGAGCTTTTAAAGCTTATATGCAGGGAGTTCGGGAAAATTCGCATTTTTGAATTTTATAAGAAATATTCAGGGGAAAAATATTTATCATAAGTAAATGAACTGTAACAATGGGAAAAAAATATACAAGTGGGGAATTATTAAATGAAGATACGTGTAGTTAGTTCCAAAGAAGAGATTTTTACGCTTAATCCTAATGAAAGAGTAGTTCACCTGGCGTTTCGCCCCTCGAACATAGACATCTTTGCGCTGGTTGAGGCCTGCCCGAAAATTGAGGTGATTCAGCTTCCGAACTCTTATCGTCGGACGGTTTCAAGGTCAATCGAAATGTTCCTGGAAATGCTGAGAATCCAGCTTATGGAAGGGGATGTATGGGGCCACAGGAAAGACATTCACGAATACTACGAAATCCCTTCTTCAGTTATTGAAGAGATAAGGAGATTAAAACTGGAAGGTGCCCCCGCCGAGAAGATCGAAAAGGTTGTAAAGCAAAACAAACTGACCCCGGAAATGGTTCTCTATATTTTTTCCAAGGATGCATAGCCTGAGTCTACCGGGGAACGGCACAACTTTATTCACAAATTTTCGTAAAGTTTCGTA
The DNA here is from genome assembly GCF_052056915.1 of Methanosarcina sediminis. Classification (GTDB taxonomy): domain Archaea; phylum Halobacteriota; class Methanosarcinia; order Methanosarcinales; family Methanosarcinaceae; genus MTP4. The sequence goes on from NZ_CP195119.1 coordinate 910,774, forward strand.
ACGTTTTTCAGAAAAACTCAGGAAGGTTATAGAAAATGTAGGATTGAGAGGATAAGGGTTTCCTCTCAATCGGGAGGGGATGGATCACACTGTACTATTGTTTTTCTATTTTTCCAAGTTTTTCTAAACTTGCATATCTTCATATGACCACACAGTATAAAAATTTAATTCGATATTCAAAAAATTGTTCCAATGATTGTTATTAAAAATCTCACAAAATATGGAATAAATACGATTACGGAAGAAAAGCTTGCCAGGGAGGTCCTAGGCTTCTATAACCCTGCAGGTGACCTTACAGGAAAATTTACCCATTGCTTCCGGCAATTCTTCACAACAGAATTAAGGCGGGCTGGCTACCCTCTGGCCTTCATCCAGAAGCTCCGGGGAGATGTCTGGAAGGAGGCTATAGGGAAGCTATAGACATCTACGACCATATCACAGCTGAAGAACTCCGGGAGACGTATTTTAAATATGTTCCACAGCTGGGGATAAAATTATAAAGGTCAAGAAAAGAAACTTATTTAATTTTCTTATAGGAGGGTTTACTTATGGAGCTACCAATATTTTTTCAGGCATGGCTATTTGTATCATTCATTGTTGTAATTGTTTTTGTTGTATTTTTCTTCAAGTCCATAAAAATATTTTTGATCAATATTGATTCTGATATAATCTCTCAAATAAATAATGAAAAAAAGCTTTTAGCTGCCTATTCTGTGAGTAAAAAAACATTTTTACTTTCATTAGGATGGTTCCTTTTTTCATACTCGCTTCTATCATTAATTCAATTTGTTTTATATTCCAGTTCCAGGTATTCGGATAAAGAAATATGTTCTCAAATTTTATTTTTTCTTCATTTCGGCAATCTGCTTTTTACATTAATTTTTATATGCAGTTTTTATTCTCTAATCCTAATATTTATATTTGGAAAATGGAATAATAAAAAACTGGCTGTGCTTAGATGGTCTGCAATTGTATTTGCCTGCTATATTTTATTTAGATTCAGCATAAGGGACTTAATAGATTTTGTGAAAACACCAATCAAAGATTTGCCTGATGGTTTTTTTGTTGTGGTTTTAGGCTTGTTTATATTCGTGGTGCTAACGAGATATTATATAAAAATAATCTTTAAATCGGATACTCCAATTATAGATATAGAAAATCAGGAAGAAACATAATTTTATTTTGCTGTCCCGGGGGGTGCGGCAAGTCATCTAAAAAATTGTTCGATATGATTAAAAAAAAAGTAGGCATTTTTTAAAAATACCTACTCAGTTAGCGCTGAGAGGGAGATTCGAACTCCCGCAGTGCGAGGCACTACCGGTTTTCAAGACCGGCGCCGTAGTCCGCTTGGCTATCTCAGCATTAAGGAAGGGATTCTCAAAGACTTCCCGGAAACACCATTGATGCATTGATGTATTGAATGCCGGGGAGCATGTACTGAGAATCCGATTATTATATATAAAATTTGCGAAGAGAAAGGCTCTTCGCCTCCTAACCCATTCCTTACGGTTCAGGTCAGAGATTAGTTTTCTGCTTCTTCAGGCTCTTCGGCTTCAGCTTCGGCTTCAGCTTCGGGAGCTTCTGCTTCGGAATCGGCCCCTGCTGCGGCTATGGCTTCGGCAATGGCTTCTTCGGAGATCTGGGGTTCGGCAGAGAGCTTTTCGATGAGCTGGATTTCCTTAAGACCCAGGTACTGGAAGAGTTCGGTTGCCACCCTGTTCTTTGCCATGAGCCAGCGCTGGTTGAAGGTAAGGCCGGTGGGGATGGAGATTTTTGCGATTTCGCCTTCGATTTCGACTTCCATGTCCCGGAGGCCGGTGTAGAGGGCAAGCAGGCCCTGGACCTTTTCGACATCTTCTTCGAGAGTTGCCTCAATAGTGTACTCGTAGGTCACGGTCTGGCCTGCCAGGGGACTGTTGAAGTCCACGGTAGCCCTGCGCCCGATTACCCTTGTGACCACACCTCTTCTGCCGTCAATCTCGACGCTCATGCCAGGATAGGCTTTCCTGTCTTCGAACTTTGTGATGGAGAGGGTCTCAATGAGCTTGGGGTTGCTTGGTCCGAAAGCCTTTTCCGGAGGAATATCAACGCTGCCGGAGTACCCGACTTCCTTTCCTTCGAGGTCTTCGTCCAGGCCCTCAATGGTGTGCCCTGCCCCGACAATTACAACGTCTCCGCCATAAAGGCCGCGGGGGTTGAAAATTTCTTCCGCCTTTGCAAGTTCTTCGTCGGTTGTGTCAAAAACCCTGCCGTCTTCAAACTTTCCTGTGTAGCTTAATTTTATGAAATTGCCTTTCTCGATTGCCATGATTTTTCAACTCTTTAATTGAAACTCTTTCATCAAATATGATAAATAGGAAAATCCCGGGAAATTAGCCCGATTTCTGTAATTTCAAAGTAAACGTGTCGCACGCTATAGCACTCTGCCTTTAATAAGCTTTTTGGGAATTCGCGGGAGGCTTATCAAACCTTATTTCAGTTATAAAATTTTAGACACTGTCGAAATCCCGGCAAATTCCATGCAGATCCTGTTCAGGTTCCATGCAAATTAAGTGCAAATCCCCTGCATATCCCGTCAAAATCCTGTGCGAATTCCGTAGATCCCGGACGGAAGTCGTAGAGGCACCTGGCAGGACCTTGCCCGTCTGCGGGCGCATGTCCTGCTTTATAGAATCATGGAGGGAATTACCTTGTTTGCAAGAAGGTCGGAATAATCCTCTCGTCTCCTGATAAGATCCACCTCACCTTTGTTCACCGGAACTTCCGAAGCCAGGAGGCGCCCACGAACTTTTTTGCAGCGGGCTTCACGGTATTGACATTTGTCAGGAGCAAGGTTGAGTCAGCCGCAAGATAGCGCCCCGGCGAGGAAATCCCGCCGAGAGTGAGCTGCCCGTTTTCAACTTCCAGATGATTTTCGATGGTTAACATGCCCGGACCCTGCTATTTCCTCTTTCTATTTTCCTGTGCCTTTAACCTTATGACAGGATTTTCGTGACCTGATCACTTCCGCTATAGCTTGATTTTCACACTGTTAAGCATTTGTCCGTTATTAGATTTGCCGAAGGACCAGACTAACATAACCTGAAGATCAAACGACCATAACCGGGGAACAGAATGATTTTAGCTTTAGTTCACCCAATTTATTCGTATAAATTGCAAAGTCCAGTTTAACCCAAAATAAGGAATTACAGCCTCAAAGAGATGATTTATTTCTTACATTGAGGGAAAACTGCCGAAAGGACCCTGCTAAAAAATATAATATTTTATGAATAATCAGGTTTAAAATAATAAAAAATATTACTTAAGATGTAAAAAAATGTTAAATATAACTTCAGACCACTATATTTAGGAGGGAAATTGGAGGCCTATTATATTTCCTGCCGTGCCTCAGTTCTGAAACGAAATTTGTTAAGGGTTTTCATTCACCCGAAATTCAGGGCAGAAAATTCCAGAACAGGAAAAATAAGGCTCAAAAGAAGGGTACCTTTAAAGGGGTATTCTATTACTTTAAGGAGTAGGGATTATGGAAAAGCAGCTTATGAGGATAGGGATATCTCTTCCCGGAGAACTTCTTGATAATTTTGATAAAATAATAATGGATAGGGGATACTCTTCCCGCTCAGAAGGCATAAGGGACGCTATCCGGACTTACAACCAGCACTATGAATGGATGAAGGAAATCCAGGGAAAAAGGGCTGCAACGATTTCCATCGTATATGACTGCTCGAAGAAAGGGGTTTCCAATTCCCTGGCAAAAATCCAGCACGGGTACACCGATCTGATAAATTCGACCGTGCGTTTCCATATTGATGCAAACTCGTGTTTTGAAGTTATCATAATGGAAGGAGAAGGCGAAAAGATAGTGGAACTTACCGAAAATATCCTGAGTCTAAAAGGAGTGAAATACTCAAAACTTACAACCGTTCCTGAAGCAGGAAAGTGAACCGCTTGAAAAAAATCAAAGTTTCGCTGGCGCACCCCGCAGCAAGCTACGGGGTATCGGCTAAAAGGAAATAGTTCCTGAATTAATAGGTTTTGAAAATGATTACTGAAAATGATTACTGAAAATAATTACTGAAAATAATTACTGAAAATAATTCCAGTATAAGAAGATACTTTTAAATAAACCCGGATTCACTTCTTTTACTGTGCCCGCAGTCAACGTAATCCTCCTGGTAGCCGGACTCGGCCTCCTTGTCAAGGGTTCCGATCTATTTGTAATGGCCTCTTCCTCTATCGCAAAGAAGCTTGGGGTTTCGGAGTTCGTGATAGGGCTAACCCTCGTTTCGGTGGGAACTTCAGTGCCCGAACTTGCTTCCTCTCTTGCCGCATCTTTCCAGGAAGCAAGTGGAATAGTGATAGGAAACGTTGTAGGGTCAAACATTGCCAACGTAGGGCTCATCGTAGGCATCGCAGCGCTCATTTCCAGGGTCAAAACCGAGGAGTTGATGCTGAAAAGGGATGGCTACATTATGTTCTTTGCCTCCGCCGTGTTCTACATTTTTGCCCTTGATTTCCGGATCTCAAGGCTTGAAGCCTCGATTTTTCTCCTGCTCTATGTCGCTTACGTTTTTTTTCTGCTTGACAAGGTGCAGAAACATGAGGAAGAGATATATTTCAAGGATTTCCTTAATTATTTTTTCAAATTTGAGTATCTCTTTGACCTGAAAGCAAAAATTGAAACCGGGATAAAAGGGCGCATAGAAATAAACAGCACCTGTAAAAAGGAAGAAAAAGCCAAACCCAGGGAAGGGACCGACATTGAAAATAAAGGACAGGAACTTGAAATTGAGCCCGAAATTGAAATAAAAACCTGTGGGAATGGAAGCCTTTATAGAGATTTCATTAAGCTGCTTGCAAGTGGGGCTGCCATTATTATTGGGGCCAGGTATTTTATTGACCAGTCAATCTTCTTTGCCCGGCTCCTGGAAATTCCCGAAACCCTTATTGGCATGAGCCTGGTTGCAGTTGGCACTTCCCTTCCGGAACTGATGGTCACGGTTTCGGCCGCGCGGAGCGGTTTTGCAAATATCGCCCTGGGAAATGCCATTGGCTCCAACATAACAAACATCTTTCTGATCCTTGGCTGCGCAGGGCTCGCCTACCCTCTCCCAATAACGGAAATGGTCGTCTATTCCATAACCCCTTTTATGCTTCTTATAAGCCTCATGCTTCTCCTTTTCATCTGGACAGGCTGGGAGATCAAAAGGTTTGAGGGCCTTTTCCTGATTCTGGTTTACACAGGATTCATGCTCCTGGTCTTCCACATGAGCTAAAGAAACCCGGCTCAAGCAGGAATCTCAGAAGAAAAGGTCTCTGGAAGCATTTTTCGGAAGGCAAGGAACTTAGAAACCTCCATACTTCTTTTTGTAGACAATGAACCTTACCAGAAGGATAGACACTATTGAAATCATCAGGGACATCAGCAAAACCATTCTGAGATTCACCTCATCGGCAAACCTGAACATAAGGACAAAAAGAGCGGAAATGACCACTAACCCCATTATAACAACGGGATAAAACGACGTATTTACCAGCTTTTCCATCATGTCATCCATGTTCTCAGAATTAACTGCCCGCTGTTATATACTTTGCTAAACCTTTTTCAAGATTCTGACGACACTGACAAGCAGGCAAACCCTGAGGTCCGTATCAGGAAATGGCACATTGAACCCACTAAATTAAACCCAACAAATCGAACCAAAACTCCAAGACGGGTCTTGCCCTGGAATTAAACCAAAATAACGTAGCCTGCCTCTTCAAGGGCTTCAACCGCAGTTTCCAGATCTTTATTCCTGACCAGGACATAGTCCGTATCATACGTTGAAACCGCAAAGATGCTGACCTCCTTTCCAGCCAGGACGGCACTGATGCCGGCAAGAATCCCCGTCAGCCCGAAATCAAGGGGTCCATCCACCTTCAGCCCTTTCCAGCCCCGTTCGCATATGACATTTTCCGGAACAGTGGCTTCCGAGCAGACAATAGATAATTCATCGGACGTTTTAGTTATCGAATAAAAATCACTTTCAAGGGCCCATTCAGGAATTTCCGAAGCGCTGGCAAGCCTGCAAACCCCGAAATTTCCATCAAGGACGCTCATTGTAAGTACGGCTTTTTTCATGATCCTCCAGATTTTGTATGGTTCAACTTTTGTATGGTTCAACTTTTGTATGGTTCAACTTTCGAATTCTACTAAAATCCACATTCAAAATATAAGTAATATATTTATGCCCTGACTTCCTAACCAAAGTTTCTATGACCGCCGGAGCCGGTAAAGCCCAAATTGAAGTAGCCCTTGCCTGCATGATCTACGGGATGGCAGGCATATTCCTGGAATACATTGATGGAATGGGCACAGGCTCCATCCTTTTTTATGAGATGCTGATAGGGGCCGTAACGATTCTACTTTACCTTCTGTGGAAGGGGAGGCTTTCCGAGCTCAGGCTGAAAGAAAAAAGGAAATTTCTCTTGCTTCAGGGCATTTTTACGGGCCTGACCTTCTTTTGCTATTTTGCGGCAATCAAGCTCACCTGCCTCTCAGTTGCCGTGCTCCTGCATTACACCGCCCCGGTCTATGTAACCCTGCTCTCCCCCCTGCTCCTGAAAGAAAAAATAAGTTCCAGGAGCTGCCTGGCCCTTTTCCTGGCAATTTCCGGGGTAATCATGGTTGTAAAGCCGGAAATCGGCATTTCCGGGCTCGAATGGGACGAGAATTACCGACTGGGGATCCTTTTAGGAGTCATCTCCGGAATTTCGTATGCTGCCGTGATTCTCAACATCCGCTACCTGAAAGACGAATACTCGGGAATGGCTCTTGCCTTCTGGCCCCTTGTGATCATTGTCCTGCTAACGGCACCCTTTGCCGCAGGGACTTCCGGAGCAACCGTGACAGGGAATCTTGGAGTGCTCCTCACATTCGGGCTGATTTCCGGGGGCCTGGGAGAAATCCTCTATACCGAAGGCCTTTCCGGAATAGAGGCACAGGTAGGGAGCATCCTTGCTCTGATAGAGCCCGTTTCAGGGATCTTTTTTGACTATACCCTCCTGGGAGTGCCTTTCTGCCTGAACACCTGCCTGGGCTGCGTGCTGATCCTTGCGGCAGGCCTGCTTGTTAGCCTTGAAAATATTCGCGGCCTTTCCGGGAAATCCAGGGTCAGAAAAGGAATTTCATGAGTTTCTCCGTAAAATTCTTCACATAATTTATGGCTGATTTCCAATACCCTTTCCCTAAAAAAGGAAAGTTGCTCAGAATTGCTCAGAAATACTGTTTCCAAAAGTATATCAGCGCTGCATGGAATTATACTGTGGAATTATTATATAATTGTTTAAACTTTTGTGAGGCTGTGGGAGCTTCAAAAGCTATAGAAGTTCAAACACACCGGAGAAGGGGGGTTCTTACTGGAAGAAATTGAACTTATTTTCGTTTACAACGCTGACAGCGGGGTCTTTCAGGCCGTTGGGGATTATGTCCACAAGATCGTAGCCCCTGCCACCTATCCCTGCAAACTCTGTGCCATCACATACGGGATGGGGGGCATGAAAAACGACTGGAAAAAATTTGTTGAAAGCCGGGACCTCCCCGTAAAATTCCTGCACAAGGACGAGTTTGCGGAGCAATACCCGGATAAAAAGGCGGAATTTCCCTGTGCTTTCCTGAAAAAAGGGGACGGACTGGAACTCTTCATCAGCGCCGGGGAAATCAACCACACTGAAAACCTGGAAGAGTTGAAGGTCCTGGTAAGCCAGAAAATACAGGAAATAAATTTAAAAGAACTGAATTTGCAGGAGCTGAACTAACAGGAGCTGAACTAACAGGAACTAAATTTAAAGGAGCTGAACTAACAGGAACTAAATTTAAAGGAGCTAAATTTAAAGGAGCTGAAATAAAAGGAGCTGAATGCCAGAAAAAAATAAGTCCCTGGCTCCCAGGCTCGGAACCTTTCTGAAGCTTGTGAGGTTTGAAAATTCTCTCTTTGCAGGGTTTTCAGTCCTGCTCTCGGGCGTTCTTTCCGGGGACCTGACTGGCTGGCAGCCGGAATACTTCAGGGGATTTTTCGTAATCGTATGTCTGGCAATGGGCGTTTTTGCGGTCAACGATTACTACGACTTCAGAATCGACAAGGCTAATAAAAGGTATGAAAGGCCTCTGGTCAGGGAAGACCTGTCCGGGAAAACGGCATTCGGGATAGGAATGGGCTTCCTGCTGGCTTCCGCCCTGCTCTCTTTGACCCTGGCTTTCCAGGCTGCGGGTTTTGTCCTCATGAGCATCCCTTTCTTTTTCCTCTACAGCCATTCCCTGAAGAAATATCTCCTGGTGAAAAATATCATTGCAGCCTACGGATTCTCTTTCGTGATCATTTTCGGATCCCTTCTCTCGGACCCAGAAATTGAACCCATCATCCTGTTTTTTGCAGCAATCACCTTTATTGTAGGACTGGCTTTCGAGATCATGATCGACATTGCCGACGTCCCGGGAGACCGCCTTTTCGGGGTAAGGACACTAGCTGTTTGCAGGTCAGGAAGCTCTGCCGCAAAACTTTCGGCAGCCCTGTATGCGGGAATCATGCTCCTTGACCCCCTGCCCTTTTTTGTCAACATGGACCCCAGGCTTTACAGGGACTGGCTCTTCCTGGCTCTGGTCCTTGTCCCGGTGCTTTCCTACCTCTTTCTCTGCCGGGTACTTCTCAGGGACCAGTCCGCAAAAAACGTCCTCGACCTGAGAAAAAAGACCCTTACGATCATGCAGTTAGGGTCTCTAGCCTACCTGACAGGAGTTTTGATCTAAATTGAGAACAAGAAGCGGCGGCTAGTTTAAAGTTGCGACTAGCTTGAAGTTTATTGCGACTAACTTGAAGTTTATTTTATTCTTCCTTCAAATGAATGAACCCTTATAAGCTTCAGTTACTTCTTCATCTGAACTGATAACTTATTTCTTCATCTGAACTGATAACTTATTCCTTCATCTGAACTGATAACTTATTCCTTCATCTGAACTGATAACTTACTCTTTCAACTGGATTGACCACTTGTTTGTTGCTTTGTCAACGCTTATTTTGTCTTCTCTGGCAAGCCAGCCTACGGCCATTAAAGCTAACTGTGAGTCAAAACCTTCCTCATTGAGGTGGTTCTTTATCTGGTTCAGGCTGCAGTCCCCTTCTACCAGCCTGTGGTAAAGCGCTCCTGCAGCTTCCCCGATTTTGAGATTCATGTACTCAACCATGTCTTTCACCCTTTAAATTAGACTGATTTACCCCTGTTCATTGGGAAAAACGAAACTAAGTTTAAGTAAGACGATTCAGGAAGACCAGCAACTATTCTTACTACGTATACCCTTGCCGGACTACCAGACAAACCCCATAATATTATTTACTCAACCCCTTGTCCATGCTATCCGGGCAGCATTAAGCTCTCTTGCAGGGCCCGGAAAGTACAACGTTCCCTTTGATATATGGAACATATCTTATGTGAACTACCCCCCTAAAACCTTCGGTTTTAGAGTAAGGGGCTTCCTGCTTCATTCCCCGGAGCAACCTCCACAAGTCCACAGGCTCTTCCCCACGTTCCGTGGGTGTCAAATTCCGATCAGATTTTGATCTTGTAATGAGAATTTTTTGATATTGATAGCGGCGTTTATGTCCCTGTCATGTTTGGTTTTGCATTTAGGGCATTCCCATTCCCTGACATCCGGGGTTATATCCTTATTGTTATATCCGCAAACGTTACAAAGTTTCGTGGACGGCTTGAACCTTCCTATCCTTAATATGGTTTTTCCGTACCATTCAGCTTTATACTCTAACTTTGTAACAAAACTACTCCATGAAGAATCACTTATTGCCTGTGCAAGACAATGGTTTTTCAACATACCGTTAACGTTTAACGTTTCCAGAGATATTGCTTGGTTCTCGCGTATCAGTTTTGAGGAAAGTTGGTGCTGGAAATCGTTTCGTTGGTTGCTGATCTTCTCATGAAGTCTGGAAAGCCTTAATTTGGCCTTTTCCCGATTACTCGAACCTTTTGTTTTTCTGTTGACTCTTCTTTGCAGAACTTTCAACCGTTTCATGGAGTTTTTCAGGTACTTGGGATTCTCTACCTTCTCACCAGTTGAAAGAACTGCAAAATCCTTGATACCTACATCTACCCCTACAGTTGTATCCGCAGAAAATTCCTGTTTTTCTGGCAACTCTTCCCCATCATCCACAAGAATACTGATAAAGTATTTTTGTGTGTAAGTTCGTGAGAGGATTGCTGTTTTCAGTTTCCCCTCAAACCTTTGATGAAAAACTGCTTTGACTTCTCCCATTTTAGGGAGCTTGACACTGTTATTATCAAAGTCTACTGTGTAGCTTTGAGGGATCGGGAAAGACTGTATAGGATTCTTTCTTGATTTGAAAATCGGAAAACCTTTCTTTTCCCTGAAAAACCTTGTGAATGCTGATTCAAGGTTAAGAGTCATTCCCTGTAATGACTGAGCGTTCCCTTCCTTCAACCATTCATGATCCTGTTTCAGTTGAGGAAGAAGTTTGTTCAGGTCATACCTGGATATTGATTTTCCTTCCTGTTCGTAAGTCTTAATTTTCTGTTCTAAAGCCCAATTGTATACAAACCTACAGCTACCAATCTGTTTAGCTATCATGGTTTTTTGTTCGGCTGTAGGATACAACCTAAATTTATAGGCTTTCAACATCATAATAATATACATCTTAACATTTAATATGCTTTGCGTTAGAATAAAATACTTTTTAAAGTGGACGGCTTTCTCCATCCACCTTCCATTCCCTGCAAGCCGGAACTGTCGAGGAAGAAGTCCTCTCGCCTGCAAAAGATAGAATATTTCCCGAAAACGGGAGATACAAACTACTCTTTTCAGGAATTTTTTTCGGAAAAATAGGTACATTTCAAACAGGTATCTAAAAAATACAAAGTTTATAGTAAAAAGGTATAAATTTTATAGTAATAAATTTAGTGAATTTTATAATAAAAATAGGGAAGATAATTATAATTTACGCATTATCCTCAATTTATTTCAAAGCATGTAAACAATCTTAAAAGAGATTTAAAGCTCTTTGAGGGTTTTTATGGATAAATAACTGTTTTAAATTATTATTTTTTAAGGAAGAAAATCAATGTTCTTAAATATCATAATTTTTAATTAATGATATTTAAATGAGATAATAAAAATAAAGCTGCAGTCGGCAGAGGACTTTCACCATTTCCTTATTGGAACCTGCAGGTTGGGAGCTCCCTGAAAGTAGTTACCCAAGGTTCCTGAAAGTAGTTCCCCAAGGTGCCTGAAAGTAGTTCACCTGAAGGTGCCTGAAAGCAAACTTTGCAGGCTGCTCCTTCCCTGAATCACAATTATTTTATTTTGAAGGTTTGATCCCAATGGTAGTCAATTCAATATTCGAGTTATTTAACTCACCAGAAATACTCTCCCTTTTGAATAGTATTGACGGGCTTGTCTGGGGACCCCCTCTCCTGCTCCTGCTGGTAGGAACCGGAGCATACCTGACCCTGCGCCTGAAACTCATCCAGGTAACCAAACTGCCCCTTGCCCTGAAAGATGTGGCACGTTCCCGAAAAATCGACACCACCGCCCAGGGAGACGTATCAAGCTTTGCGGCCCTCTGTACGGCCCTTTCGGCAACGATAGGGACTGGAAACATTGTCGGAGTTGCTACAGCCATCGCAAGAGGAGGTCCTGGAGCTCTTTTCTGGATGTGGCTTGCAGCCTTCTTCGGGATGGCAACCAAGTATTCCGAAGCCCTCCTTGCCGTCAAGTACAGGACCGTTGACGAAAACGGGCAGATGTCCGGCGGGCCCATGTACTACATCAAGAACGGGCTTGCGGACAAGAGCTACAGCGGCGTGCTTGCCAAGCTCTTCGCTCTCTTCGGGATCTGCGCAGCCAGTCTCGGGGTGGGCACCTTTACCCAGGTAAACGCAATCGTAAGTTCCGTGGAAGCCACCTTCGGTGTCCCAAAAATCGATACCGCAGTCATCCTGGCCCTGCTGGTCGCCCTGGTAACCATCGGCGGGATCAAGAGCATCTCCCGGGTTGCCCAGTTGCTTGTCCCCTTCATGGCAGTTGCCTACGTGCTCGGCTGCCTCACGGTTATCGGCCTCAACATAGGAAACCTGCCCTCGGCAATCGCCCTGATCCTTAAGAGCGCCTTTACCCCGACCGCCGCCTCCGGAGGTTTCCTCGGCGCAGGCGTTATGCTTGCAATCCAGATGGGCGTTGCAAGAGGGATTTTCTCGAACGAGTCAGGCCTTGGAAGCGCCCCTATCGCTGCAGCCGCGGCCAAGGTAAAAGAGCCTGCAAAGCAGGGCCTGATATCCATGACCGGGACCTTCTTCGACACGATCATCATCTGTACCATGACCGGGCTGACCCTCATCCTCTCCGGGTCCTGGACAAACGGAGCAAGTGAAGCCGCCCACATGACCAATGCTGCCTTTTCGGGAACCCTTGCGAGCTTTGGCTCCTACATCGTGACCATAGGCCTCATCTTCTTCGCCTTCACGACCATCCTCGGCTGGAACTACTACGGAGAACGCTGTATGGAATACCTTGCCGGCGTAAAAGGTATCCTCCCCTACAAAGCCGTATACGTCTTCCTGGTAGCAGCCGGCGGTTTCCTCTCCATCGAAGCCGTCTGGATCATCGCCGACATCTTCAACGGGCTCATGGCTTTCCCGAACCTCATCGCTCTCCTCGCCCTGAGCGGAGTCGTGGTTGCGGAGACAAACAAGTACTTCAAGTCCCTTGAAGCAAAGCAGTCAGGCGTCGGAACACCCGCAGGCACCCCTGCTCCCGAAGCCGTTGCAGCAGCCGAAGAAGAAGATTAAGGTTGCAGCATTACCTGTTCAGAAACAGTCCTTCAAGGGATTGTTTCTTCCCTTTTTCCTTTTTCATTCAGCTTTCATTCACATTTCAGTTTTAGTGTGCATTTCTTCAGTTTTTCATATCATTTATCGTTCACCTTTCATTTTAGAGATGCGTTTTTTCACTTTTTCTGACATATCAGGTTTTCAGTTGCCTTTGTCCGGCCTAAAACTGTCTCTCTAAAACTAAAATCTGAAGAAGCCGGACGAAAAGTACTAAGAGAATGAAAAAAAATCTATAGCTATGGCAGTGCTAAAATCAATCCGGATCGACAGCGAGCTGTATGCGGAATTACAGGAAACCGCCGGAGAATATGGATACAATACCGTTACAGCTGCGACCAGGGCAGCAGTCAGGCAGTTTATTGACTCGCTCAAAAAAGGAGAGAGCGAAAGCGAGAGCGTGAGCTGGAAAGAGGCCGAGTATATCGAGAGTTTGAAAGAGGAATCCAGAATATTGAAAGAGTCCCTGGAAAAAGAAAGGCAAAACTACGACGAACAGGTCAGGATACACAGGGAATATATGGCACAGGTTTCTCCATTACTCAAGGAAAAAACGAAAAGCAAGAAAAGCGAGAAAGGCAAGAAAAGCGGGAAAAGCGAGAAGAGCAAGAAGAACGAAAAAAACAAGAACGTTTAAACTTCCGGACCTGGACAAACGGCATCATCAAAGCAGACTGCATGGCCAAAACCTCCTTTTAGGCTAACCTTGCTACCTCGGGTTCCTGCATAAGCCCAAGAAACCTGGAAATCCGGGAAATCCAGAACCCCGGACAAACGCCGATTTCCAGATTCCATGCCCAACCCACGTTCGCCGAAGGCGAACGGCCTGCCCCTGTAAGAATGCTTTCAAACTTCTCATGGAATTCTTGCCCGATAGCTCAAGCGCCGATTCAAAATCACAATCATTTTCATAGACAGCCAGTGAATTAAATATAAAGTAAGACCACAGCTGCGAATTGCATTTCAAGAACTAGAAAGTACACTTAAATAACTAAAAAGTGTATCTCAATAACTAAAAAGTGCATCCCAATAACTAAAAAATATATCTCAATGACTAAAAAGTGTATTCAAACAACTAAAAAGTTCATTCAAATAACTAAAAAGTGTATCTCAATGACTGGGGGATATACCTCGATGACTAAAAAGTATATCCTGATAACCGGCCAGAAGAGTTCGGAAAATGTAAAGGTTGAGTTTGGAATCAGGGTACTGGGCGTTACCCGACTATAATCCTGAGAGTTGTAGGACGGGTGAAGGGTGAATAATAATCCTTCATTCATTCAACTTTCAGGGAAAAGCCGTTCACTTCGTGAACAGGGGTGGGCATGAGAACTGGCTACTAAACGGGAACCCTGTTCCCAATTGCATACGAACGCATGGAAAAAATCCGGGAAATCCAGGGTTAGGCTTCAGACAGAATTCTATCCAACGGATTGAACTTCCCCTCCGGCATCAACGTTTAATATAAACCTTACACAAATAATGAGTGGGGAATCTTTTCTTATTGCTTCGACGGGGGTCAGGAATTCGATGGAACTGCTGGGTATGGACATACTTGAGGTTTTGACGAGGATAGACGGCTTTGTCTGGGGGCCGCCTCTCCTTATTTTGCTGGTGGGAACAGGGATTTTCCTGACTTTGAGGCTGGGGCTGATCCAGATCTTCAGGCTGCCGCTTGCCCTTAAATATGTGCTGAATTCGAGGAAATATGAAGCCGGAGTCCTTGGGGATGTTTCAAGTTTTGCGGCACTTAGTACTGCACTTTCGGCGACAATCGGGACGGGAAACATCGTCGGGGTGGCAACAGCGGTCAAGACTGGGGGGCCGGGGGCACTTTTCTGGATGTTTCTTGCGGCTTTTTTCGGGATGGCGACCATGTATTCCGAAGCACTCCTGGCGGTCAGGTACAGGACCGTGGACGCTAACGGGCAGATGTCCGGGGGACCGATGTACTACATTAAAAATGGGCTTGCAGGAAAATGGTACGGCCGGGTGCTTGCCCCACTCTTTGCCTTTTTCGGGCTTAATGTGGCACTTTTCGGGATCGGGACTTTCCCACAGGTAAACGCCATCGTGGACTCGGCGCGGATTGCTTTTGATATCCCGGAAGTCCTGACTGCGGTTGTGCTGAGCCTGCTTGTGGCATTTGTCACGCTCGGGGGGATCAGGAGGATTGCGGCGGTTGCCCAGCTCATGGTGCCTTTCATGGCAATTGCGTATGTGCTCGGCTGCCTGATAATTATCGGGGTGAATCTGGATAAGGTTCCTGCGGTTTTTTCCCTGGTCATCAGTTCAGCTTTTACCGAGACCGCGGCAAGGGGAGGGTTCCTGGGTGCGAGCATGATGCTGGCCATCCAGATGGGAATTGCCAGGGGGATTTTCTCAAACGAAGCCGGGCTCGGGAGTACACCCATTGCAGCCGCAGCCGCAAAGGTCAAGGACCCGGCAAAACAGGGGCTGATCTCCATGACCGGGACCTTTTTCGATACCATCGTAGTTTGCCTGATGACCGGAACCGTGCTAATCATGACGGATTCCTGGACAGGGGACCTGGAAGGGGCTTACATGACCAGCTACGCCTTTTCCACCGTGCTCTCCGATATAGGGAGCTATATCGTGACCGTGGGCCTGATCTTCTTTGCGTTTACCACCATCATCGGCTGGAACTATTACGGGGAACGCTGCACGGAATTCCTCTTCGGGGTCAGGGGCATTCTTCCTTACAAAATACTTTATATCCTGATTGTTGCCTCCGGCGCCTTCCTGACCCTGGAAATGATCTGGGTCCTGGCAGATATCGTAAACGGACTAATGGCTTTCCCGAACCTGATTGCCCTGCTGGCTCTCAGGAAGGTCATTGTGGCCGAGACTGGAAAGTATTTTGAAAACCTGAAACTGAAGAGCTAAAAGCAAGAATATGAAAGCAAGCAGTTGAAACTCAACCTGACAAGTAAAAACACCCCTGATGGAGTATAGAGGAATACAACCCGATGCAGGTTGCAAATAAAGTGCAACGGTTATAAGCATTCCAGCGGATTGTTAACTATGAAGTCCACCAATCCGGAGAAACCCTTGAGGGCTTTAAAGCCGAGAACTAAAAGAACAAAAACAGGCTCAAATAAAGCCCCCGCAGCCACTTTGCATTTTACAGCTGCCGTACTGATGATAACCCTAATCCTGGAACTTATAGCGGCCCCTGCTTCTGCAACCGTCATATCAGGGGACACCCGGCTGGAGGTCGAAGTAGCTGAAATCACCCCGAACCCTGCAAGACCAGGGGAAGACCTGCTGATCAGGATCAACATTGAAAATACGGGGAACGATCCGGCTGAGAACGTGAAAATCGGGATTGAGGAGCTTGACCCTTTTATTTTCAAGTACAGCACCTCAAAAACCTACGGATCCGGGACCAACACTGAACGCATCTTTAAAATCGACCAGATCCGGCAGCGCTCTAAAGTGGAACTGAACTTCCATTATCGGGTTGATTCGAGAGCCACTTCGGGTGTCCAGCAACTCGAGTTTACCGTCGAAGACGGAAACGGAGCCAGCTTTTCAAAAAGGATCCCAATAAGGGTTGAAGGAAACCCCGACCTTGTGCTCGTGGGCACGCAGATTATTCCGGCAGGCCTGGTAGGAAGTGAAAATCCTTCTACGGATTCCCTGGTCCCGAATCAGGAGTTCTACCTCCGGACAACGGTGAAAAACGCCGGGAACGGGGACGCAAAGAACGTTCGGGTCATGCTGGATATGAACGGATCCTCCCCAATCATTTCCCTGGAAGATAACGTCCGTTTCCTGGAAAAGCTGGAAGCCGGAAGTTCGGAAAACCTTTCTTTCAGGCTTTTGCTCGGGAGCAATGCCGAAGTTCAGCCCTACAAGCTCCCCCTCCGGATTACCGCTTCGAACGAAGCCGAGACCCTGCAGATCGACAAGAACCAGGAAATAGGGATCAACGTACTGCACAAAGCCGAGGTCGATATCGGAAGCCTGAAATTCGACCCGGAAATCCCGGTGAAGGGCCAGGAAGTCTCCATGATCATCAGGCTGGAGAACGTGGGCGAAGGAGAAGCCCGCTTCGTAAAAGCAAAACTTGAAGGGCTTGATGCCAGCGGCTCTACCAGCGCTTTTCTGGGCAGGCTCGAAAAGGACGACGACGCCCCGGCAGTTTTTACCTTCATCCCGGAAAAAACCGGGGAGCAGGAAGTCACCCTGCTTGTGGAGTATGAAGACGATTTCGGGCAGCACCAGCTCAGCGAAGACCTGACGGTAAACGTGATAAACGATTCGAACAGCAAAGTCCCCCTTCTTATTGGATTGCTGGCAGTGCTTACCGTGGCGGTCTTTTTCATGAAGAAGAAAGGAAAACTCTAAGAAAAAAGCTCTGAAACAAAAGCTCTGAGCTCCAGAATAACATAAGAAACAGAGCAAGAAATAAAGCAAGAAACAGAGCAAGAAACAGAGCAAGAAACAGAGCAAGAAACAGAGCAGGATGCCTGATTATGCTTGAAAAAGCGAAAGTCTCCTTCTTCCTTGCCGGCCGTTCCATAACAAGGGGCAATAAGGGGATCACGATCTTTACAATCTTTGTGCTGACCCTGATCTTCGTGCAGCTGGTGCTCTTCTCGAGCATGCTTGCCGGGGTCACGCTCAAGTTCAACGAGCTTATGGTGGACTACCAGACAGGAAATGTCGTGATCGAGCCCGAGGAAGAACAGCGCTACATCGAGGACGCCTCAGCCCTCCAGAAGAAGATCGAAAGCCTCCCCAGGGTGATCGGGACAACCGCCCGCCTTAAGACTTCCGGGAACTTCCGCTACAAGGAAAAGGAAATTGGAGGCACGGTATACGGAATTGACCCTGCGGACGAGAGCTTTGTAACGGCCATAGAAGACGCAATCATAAGCGGGGAATTCCTGAGCAGGCCCGACAGGGGCGAGATCATCCTGGGCAGGGAGGTTTCGGGAGGTTTCGGAGCCCTGATGGAATCAAGGTCTCTTGGCGGGGTGGAAGTCGGAGATACCGTTGAGCTTACCATCGAAGGCAAAACCCGGGAGTTCAGGGTAAAAGGAATTTACACCACCCGCTACTTCATGGCTGATGCCTCAGCCTACATAAACAGGGCCGACCTGGAAGAAATGCTGGGCGTGGAAGGCCGGGACCTTGCCCAGGAAATAGCTGTCAGGACCACCGCAGGCACTGACGAGTATGAGACCCGCATGGCCCTTCTTTCCCTGGGTGTCAGGGAAAACATCCGCACCTGGCACGAGTTTGCCGGGATCCTGCGCCTGATCGAAAATACACTTGGCATGATCCGGAACATCATGAACGCGATCGGGCTCCTGATCGCCTTTGTAATCATCTTCGTGGTCATCTACGTAAACATCGTCAATAAAAAACGCCAGATCGGCGTCCAGAAAGCCATCGGGATCGAGCAGAACGTTATAGTGGCATCATTCGTGCTCCAGGCCATGCTCTATGCGGGCACCGGGGTTATCCTGGGCTACTGCTTCATGCGCTTCGGGCTTGCCCCCTATACGGTAGCCCACCCGGTGGAAATCCCCCTCGGAACCATGAGCCTGAAACTGGACGACGCCGAAGCAATAAACCGGGCAGTCCTCCTTTTCCTGGCTTCCATCGTCGGCTCCGTGATCCCGGCCTACAAACTGGCACAAAAAGACCTCCTGGAACTGATCTGGGATAAATGAGAGGGAGGTGAAAATATGGAAGACGAAATGGAAAATGAAATGGAAGACAAAATGGAAGACAAAATGGAAGACAAAATGGAAGACAAAATGGAAGACGAAATGGAAAATGAATCAGAGATCCAAAAAAACGACACCATCATCGAAGGCATGGATATCGTCCGCACCTTCCGGATGGGCGAAGTGCAGGTAAGGGCTCTCCGCGGGGTTTCCGTTAAAGTCCGACGCGGAGAGTTCGTCGCCATCATGGGTCCGAGCGGCTCGGGCAAGACCACTCTCCTGAACCAGCTTGGAATCCTGGATACCCCCAACTCCGGTAAAGTCGTAATAGACGGCACCGATACCTCTGCCCTTTCCGAAAAAGAAAAAGGAAAATTCCGCCTCCATAATCTGGGCTATGTCTTCCAGGACTACGCCCTTCTCCCCGAACTCAATGCCGCCGAAAACGTCTACCTCTCCCTCATGATGCAGGGCAAAAGCAAAGAAGAATACGAGTCCGCCGCAGCCGAAATCCTGACCGCAGTCGGCCTGGGCGACCGCCTGGCCCAGCTCCCCTCCAAAATGAGCGGCGGCCAGCAGCAGCGGGTCTCAATTGCCCGGGCGCTTGCCCATTCCCCAATCATCCTTTTCGCCGACGAGCCCTGTGCAAACCTGGATTCCGAGACCTCAAAGGAAGTCCTGGACCTGTTCAAGAAGTTCAATACGGAATACGGGCAGACGATCGTGATGGTTACGCATGAGGAATGGCATGCTGCATATACTGACAGGGTGATAAAGCTGAAGGACGGGGTAGTTGTGGACGAGAATATGTAAAAAAGGTAATGTGACAAAAGTGAAAATGAACTTTCTTCAGAGGTAATGTTGGGTTGAAGCACATTATCTGCATTTTATTCCTGTGATTTCTTTCTAAGTAAAGTTGAATTGAGGCCCCACATCATTTTCAAAATATTTGTGTGGAGCTCCCCTACTTTTTTAAATGAGTTTCAGGTGGTGATGAAGTGAATATGTTTTTTTATGTGACTGATGAAGCCGGAGATTCCACCGGATGAAGACGAATACGGGCACTTGTCCGGTGTTTTTGCCAATGCCGTAACTATAAATATTGAAGTGATAAGAATCAGGGAAAGTGTCAATACAAATTTTTAATCAATGTCAATTCAACAACCACTTTTTTGAAAAAGAAGCTATTAAAAAGATTCATTTTAAGAATGCAGGGTAAAAACACATTGTCCAATATAAGCTTAGATGCGGAGTATTATATTATATTCAAAAATTAATATATACACTTTGACATAATTTAAGTAATATATATTTAAGCTGGATTTTCCGCCCTTTAAATGAACAAAATTTTAAATTGTCCCACTCAAATCAAAGGGTTAATATCCTCTTTTAAATAACTTTACAGGAAAATAAGACATGAAAAAAGTTTTAAATTCCTCAAAAATATTATATCAAAAATTAATATCTTTTTAAAGAATTACCTGCTCAATATAATTTATTAATGAGTTTTCATCTGGAAATATATCCGATCAATAATGAAATTGTTCGCAAAGTTTTTTTAGTAACATCCACAATATAATTACCAAATTACAACCGTGGTTTGAGATTATTATGCTTGTTGTGTCCCTGCTGGAAAAATACAAAAAGTACCTGAAGCGGTCTTGCTGGATTCTCGGCTTTTTACAGGCGGCAGAAATATTTGCCCTGTTGTTCCTGCTAGTGATTTTGTTTGACGGGTACAAAATTACCAACTATTCTCCGGAACTAAAGACGTTCATAAGAACCCAGGGATACATCGACCCTTACCAGTTCAACATCCTTTTAATGGCTATTGAGGCAATGATACTGACTCCTGCAGCCCATATGGGCTTTGAGCTGTTGAATAAAAATAATAGAATCGGGCTGATCAGCAGGCTTGAAAGGAGTTTTCCCGAACTCAGCACAAGACTGAGCACGGCATACGATAACAGGCAGAATATCAACATAGTTACAAAGAAATTGCTTGAGGACGTGCATAAGCAGCTGACTGACATCAAGATCAAAAAAATATCCCCGCGCAAAGAGATGCTCAGGTCATTCATAATATTTCTGCTGGCCTGCGGAGCGATCATTTTCTGTATCCACCAGGGTTTCAGCTTTGATGTATCCCCCAGCGAGTTGATGGACGACATTATGGGAAACATCCCGGATATCCCCGAAACTACATTCGACGAAGACTCCGAAAGAGAAGTCTCTCCTGAGACTGCATTTAAAGCAGAAGCTCTCATCATAAAAAACGGGGAACAGGTTGAGATGGAAATCAATCCGAGCCTGGGGCTCGGGTTTACTAGCCGGACCAATGCGGATACCCAAAATGAGTTCGGGGAAAATACGGAAAGATTTAACGAGACTTTCAGGTACAGCCAGACATACACGGAAAACCTGCCGGAAGAATACGAGCCTATGATAAAGCAATACTTTGAAGACCTTTCGTCTTGAGAACGGAGTTTCACCATGAGATATGAACAGGAAATCCAGCTGGATAACTCGGAACTTGACTTAAAACCCACTTACGAAAGGGCTCAGGAGATTTTTGAAACCATCTTCAGAGAAGTTGGAAACGCTATCGTCGGGCAGAAAGAAATGATCCGGCAGATCCTCATAGCCATGTTGTGCGAAGGCCATGTCCTGGTCGAAAGCAACCCGGGCCTGGGAAAAACCCTGACCATATCCACCATCTCCCAGATCATGAACATGAGGTTCAGCAGGATCCAGTGTACGCCTGACCTCATGCCTTCGGATATCACAGGGACCGATATCATTGAAGAAGACGAAAAAGGCGGCAAACGTTTCCAGTTCAAACTTGGCCCTGTTTTTGCAAATATTGTCCTCGCGGACGAAATCAACCGCGCATCTCCCAAGACCCAGTCCGCCCTGCTCGAAGCGATGCAGGAAAAACAGGTCACTGTAGCAAACACAACCTATGCCCTGGACAAACCATTCTTTATCCTTGCAACCCAGAACCCGCTTGAAATGGAAGGGACTTACGCACTCCCCGAAGCCCAGCTTGACAGGTTCTTAATGAAAATCCTCCTGACCTACCCGAACCCGGACGAGGAATTCGAGATCGTAAACCGCTACGCAGAAGCTTTCAGGCCGACTATCCGGAAGTGCATAGACAGGCAGACCTTCGTCGAACTCCAGGAAATCACCCGGAGGATCCCGATCTCCAACAAGCTCAAAAAATACGCAATCGACATCGTAAACCGGACCAGGAACATGCCCGAACTTATCGAGGCGGGAGCCTCACCCCGTGCCTCGATTGCCCTGATCCTCTGTGCAAAGGCAAATGCGTTTCTCGACAACCGGGGGTATGTCGACAAAGAGGATATCGACTTCATGGTCCTCCCGGTCCTCCGCCACAGGATTATCCTGTCCTTTGACGCTGCCCGGGACAACGTTAGCAGTGACGAAGTCATAGAAAAAATCCTGATGGATAAAACAATTACTTCGGTTCTGGAATGAGTTAGGAAATGAGTTAGGAAATGAGTTAGGAAATGGTTCGAAAATAGGTTCGGAAATGGGTTTTGAGGCATGGTGCATACAGGGACAAAACAGGGATTGAAACGGTGGTAAAACATGGCTGGTGAAAAACATAAGATCGATACTTCATTCCTGACCCGGCTCGACAGGTATACGCTCCTCCTCAAAAAAAGGGTGGCAGCAGTTCACTCAGGCAGCCACATCTCAACCATGAAAGGGACGGGGATCGAACTTGTGGACCACAGGAAATACAATCAGGGCGATTCCTTAAAAGACATCGACTGGAACCTCTATGCCCGTACGGAAAGGCTGTACATACGCAGGTATGAGGAAGACAAGACCCTGAACATGGTCATCCTCCTCGATGCCAGCAGCAGCATGGTTATCCCGGACGGTACACCGACAAAATACGAATATGCGGCAACGATAGCCATCGGCGTCTCCTACATCGTAATGAAATACAACGACCGGTACATGATCTCGACCTTTACGGACAACGTGGACTATGCCAGGGCCCGTAAAGGAAGAAACGAGTTTCTCCGGACCATCGACAACTTATCCAGAATTTCAGTCAACGGAGAAACGAAGCTTGCCGACTGCGCGGATTCCGCATACCCGAGAATCAAGACAAAATCAATGGTCCTGATAATTTCGGATTTCCTGGACGACCTCGACTCAATCCGCTATGCTGTCCGCAGGCTGTCCAGGCACGAACTTGTCCTTGTACAGCTTTACGACGAAACCGAGATCAACCTACCTGAAAGCGTGGACGGGGCAATCAAATTTGTTGACAGTGAAACAAACAAAGAGCTTAACATCGTAGTGGGCCCGCAGTTCAAAAAAGAATATGCTGCCGAATACGCAAGGCACATGGCCGGGCTTGAGAAGATCGCATACGACTTCCAGATCCCGTACTTCAGGGTAAACGTAAAGAACCAGCCCTTTGACACTGTCCTCAGAATCATAGGTGAAAGATAAGTAAAAGGTGATCCCGCCCATGGACTTTGAATTTTCTCCGGGTCTGGCTGCGCTTGCAGGAATTATTCCCCTGACAATAGTATACCTGCTCAAGCCCCGCCCTAAACAGTTTATTTTACCTACCCTGATGTTCGTGCAGCGGATAGGCCAGAACGTACTTGATGCCCGGCGCAAGCTCAGCAACAGGATACACGACCCACTCTTTTTCTTACAGCTCCTGACCCTGATTTTCATAGCCTTCGCCCTTGCGGGCCCGATGATAGACGACCTTGCAGGGGACTCAAGAAAGGTCATATTCATCATAGACTCCTCTGCCAGCATGAGTGCGGACGGCCGGATCGAAGCCGCGCAGGAAATCGCGATAAACAACCTGGGCAGGAAAAACACGATTATCGCCGCAGAAAGCATTCCCATGATACTTGCGGAATCCCTGGACGCAGCCGATGCAAAAGAAGTCCTTTCCGGTATGGAAGCCCGGAACACAGGGACTGATATCCCAAAAACGGTTCTGGCGGTCATAGGCGAAAAAGAGAGCGAGAATGGAAAAGTAATAGTCATATCCGATTTTGAAAACTGGGACGGGAAGGCGCCTGAAACATACGTCAATATCGCCAGGACCAAGAATATCGAACTTGAATTCAAACAGGTAGGGGAAAAAACCCCCAACTACGCAATCATAGCCGGACACCTGACAGACCGCAATGACGGGACCTATGAATATACCTGCACTGTCAAAAACTTCAACGATAAAAGCACAAAACTCGATGTCCGGCTGGAAAGCAAGTCCGAGCTCTTTCCCACCCAGAAAGTGAGAAACTCGGTCACCCTGGGAAAATACGGCACGCAGCAAATAACCTTCTCCAACATCCGCCAGGGGACCTCTACCGTGAAAATCCTGAACAAGGACACCGTCCCCTGCGACAACAGCGCTTACATCTCCATTCCCGAAATCGCCCCGAAAAGGATCCTCGTACTGACGGACCAGGACCCTGCGGTCAACAGGTCCGCCCTGCTGACAGCCGTATCGCTGATGCCAAATACGGTCGTTGATGTGCATTATAAGCTCCTCGACGGGCTTCCTTCGGACTACACAATGTACGATACGATTGTCGTAAACTGCAAATACGGCCCGCTGTCCTCTAAAAATGCCAGGCAAATAGCCGACTATGCAAAAAGCGGGAAAGACCTGGTAGTCATCGGGAACGGCTGCCTTTACAACTGTTCGGAAATGCACGGGCTTTACCCGGTCCTTCCTGTCGGCATAAAATCATCCGAGGGAGAGGGCAGCCACACTGTCGAAGCGGCAGGAAGCGGAAAGAATATTTTTGAAGACGTCGCCTTTGAAGAAGTATACGTACGCAGATTCCTGGGCACTGCCCCGAAAGAAGATGCCACCGTGCTCGCAGAACTCAAAGGCGCAGGCACGGGAACAGGCAAAGCTGCAGCACCCATGGTCTCAACCTGGAACATTTACAACGGGACGACAGCCTATGTGGGTTTCAGCGACGCTGCCGATAACGACCCCTGGAACAACTTTCATACCATGCCCACATACCCCGTATTCTGGGCAAAACTGCTCAAGTACATGTGGGGGGTCGGGGACATAAGCGAGACTAACGTTAAAACCGGCAGGTACCAGCCGCTCGAACACAACAGCAGGATCGTGACTCCGACAGAAACAGTTAGCAGTAACTTTGCGTACTACGACGAGTGCGGCTTTTACAGCCTGGACCAGAAAACGATTGCTTCCAACCTCTACGACCCCCTGGAATCAAATACCTATACCAGCAACCGGCTTCACCTTGAACCCGAAGAAGAGGAAGACCTGAAACAGGAAATCAGTACACAATCTCCGTACAAACCCCGGAAATATCTGATTTATGCCTTACTGCTGCTTCTTGTCATTGAAAACATAATCATGTTCAGGAGGAGGATCATATGATTATTGACGGCCCTCACGGCCTTGATTTCCTGAACGGTTTCGGAATTCTGAATTCCGCAGGTATCAGCTACGAACTCGATTTCCTCTACGAAAAAGAACTCTTCCTCCTCTTTCCCCTGGCCCTGATGGTACTCCTGGGGCTCAGGAAAAAAGTTGATAGGAGACATCTCTTAATCCATGCCCTTGTAGCCTTCCTCCTGATCATAGCGCTTGCGGCACCCTATACTGCGGAAATAGCCTCCATTCAAAGCGACCAGTCGCGGGTAACCATAGTCTCGGACGAAAGCCCGAGTATGGAACTGCTCAAAGAAGGGGTCTCCGACGAGATCGCAGAAGAACTCGGAAACAGCATCCCCGTAACCGCAACAAAGATCACAGGTCCGAATACCGCTTTAGGAGACGCCATTATCCAGCAGGCATCAGCTGACAATTTTGTACTTGTGGTATCAGACGGGCAGGGTAATTCAGGAACCTCGCTTGAAGATGCTCTTTCCTACTGCTACAGGAACAATTTCCCGGTAGCAGCCCTGGTCCCCGAGACCCTCGAAGAAGACCTGAGCATAGAGATTGAAGGCGAAAACGAAGTTCCGGTCGATTCCGAAGCTTTCTTTACAGCCCATATCAGGAAATCGACCGAGGAAGACGAAAAAGAAGAAATTAGTTACAAACTGAGGATTACGGTCGACCGTGTAAAAATCATGGAACGAGAAATTAACCAGACCGAAAGAATAGTAAGCATTCCTTTCACCCACACCTTCAAGACCCTGGGTCCGCATACCCTGAAAGCAACCCTCCACCCCGCGACCTTCCGGCCGGGAGGTATGGACTATTTCGAAGAAAATAACCATTACATGAAGAGCATCTACGTAACCCCGAAGCCGAAAGTTCTTTTCGTTACCGACGAGCCCGAATCCCCTCTTTCCTACGTATTGAAAGAAGTCTACGAGGTACACGCAGGCAGGTCATATAATTACCTGGACGGCATGGACGCTGTGGTAATCGACAACCAGGCTGCGTCTACCATCTCGGATTCCGAAACCGAAAAGCTGAAAAAATTCATCCTCAACGGGGGCGGCATGGTAGTGGTAGGGGGAGACTCTGCTTATGACTTCCCGGAGGAGGAAACGTACAGGAACACGAAATTCGAAGAACTCCTTCCGGTTACGTCCAACCCCTCAAGCTGGCGGGGTGGAAGAAATATTGTCCTGATGCTCGACGTTTCCCCCAGCACCCTGCAGAGCAATAACATAGGGGGGAAAGTCCTTGATGACATTCTCTCCAACACTATCGTGCTTCTCGAAAGCGAGCTTTTGAAAGACGCAAGGGTCGATGTGATCACCTTCGGGAGCAAAGGGCAGGATATCACGGACGGCTTCCTGGACATGTCCAGAGAGTCCAACAGGGTCTGGCTTGATTCCGAGATCCGGAAGATAAGGCCCAGGGGAGACTCCACCTCCCTGGAACAGGGGCTTCTGACCGCACGCCACCTCCTTGAAGCACAGGAAAATGATGCGGAAGCTGAAATTATAATTGTCTCCGACGGCGGGATCGGAGCCCCCGGCCAGGGGGTAGGCAGTTTTGAAAAAGCCATTGTGCGGGCACAGGCACTTAAGGACAGCGGGATTGGCATTTTCTTTGTCCACATACATTCCCCGAAAGCCGACCGACAGGTCAACGGCGAGGGACGCTACTACGCCGATACCCTGATGAACAGGATCCACCTTTTCGACAACTATTACAGGATAGAGCCCGGGCAAAGGGTAAACCTCAACTTCGGGGAAAGCCCGGAAGAAGCCGAAAACACCGAAGACGATTACTCTTCAGGCTCCATCGTAATCTACGACCCGAAACACTTCATCACCCGGGACGTTTCCGGGATTCACGACATCCTTGGCTACAACGACGTAACCCCCAGGCCCGAAGCAAACCGCCTGGTAATAACGAGGCTCGGAAAACCCGTGCTCACGGTCTGGAGACTGGGCCTTGGCCGTGTAGCCTCGATCAGCACCGACAACGGCTACGGCGGCGGAATCCCCTGGGCTCCCGGCCTCTACCTTGAAAACGACAGCCTGCTGATCACAAGGACCCTGAACTGGGCAGTCGCAGACACCGACACCGGCCAGCCCGTCCAGCTAAAAGTCCCCGACCTCAAAATGAACCAGCCAGGCAGAATCCTGATTACCACCAGCAAAAAAGGCACCCCGAACCTCTACTTTGACAAAGAACCCATGGAAATAAGCTCCATCGGGAGCAACATGTACGAGTCCTACGTCATCCCCAAAACCTTCGGCCTCCACAACATCTCCGAAACCCCCTACTCCGTAATCCCCCTTGGCGCCTCCGACGCAGAAATCGCCTTCATCCTGAACGCCTCCTCCAGACCAGTCTCCGTAAACCACGCCGACGAATACATCTACATCGGCGAAAACCCCCTCTTCAAAACAGCCATCCTCGAAAACGGCGGAAAAGTCTACACCAAAGAGGACATCTACACCCGGATCATAGAAGACTCAAAAACCACCACCGAAAAAACCGTCAGGACCGAAGTGGTTTATACAAAACAGATCCTTGCCCTGGCTTTCCTTATCTACCTGCTGTACACGCTGTACCACACGTATAATACGAGGATGAGGTGAAGGGCGCTTTTTGAGTGCGTTCATGGTATCACAGGCAGCAGTAGAAGTGGCTTGGCTGGATGGTGAAAAAACGGGAATCCTTTATTGAGCGGTTGAGGGTATGCCGGAACAACCTGAATGGTGTCTTCCGTGGTTATTGTCCACGGTCACCGAAGGTGAGCGGCCTACCCTTAAATTATGCCTTGAATGAAGAAAGAAAGAAAGAAAGAAAGTTACAGAAAAACAGCAGCAAGGAAAAACATTGGCTGCATAAATAAGCCATTAATTGTGGAGCCACCATTCGTTTTTGAGTACACGTCCATTGCAGAGAAGGAAGTTTAACTGCTGATTCTTAATCTTCAATTTTTCTAATTTTTGTTCCGATCCCTGTCCAAGGTCCCTGTCCTAATCTTTATCCATACCTTCCGTACGCCTGAGAATTTCCTCAACCAGAGTATAAACAAGAGTTGAGGGATCACTTCCTCTGCTCAGTAATTCCGTACCGTTTTCTTTGTGGTGCTTTTCCAGCATTTTCGAATTGCTTATTGCCTTTCCTGCAAGAGGTTTTAGAATCTTTGAGTAGTCCACATTTTTCCTGTAGCCAGGCATGAATTCCCTCAATTTGCCAATCGCATTGGAACAGTTGCCCAGTGAAGAATTATAGTAGACGTGATGCAGAAGATACCAGACTTCAAAACAGGGATTTGAAAAGCAGACCTTTATGCCGCTTTTCCCAGCAGTCCTGGCTGCCTGCTTGATAGCTTCTTCCGGAAAATGGTCCCGGTCAAAAACGCACCATGCAGCATCTCCACCTTCGAAATCCAGAAAATCATATTCACTTTTGAGCAGCCTTTTCGTATAGCTCACCAGATTATCGGGAGACTGCCCTCCCGAAGGTGGGGTTTCGATCTTTAGCGGGCTGTTCCTCCTGTTGAAACTTCGGAAATAAATAGGACTGGTTTTCTCATCTTCACAGATTATCAGGAAAATTTTGTGTGTTTTCCTCGGATAAGCTTTCCCGCGCCTCCAGGTCTTCCGGCTTTTGTACCCGCCCATCAAAAATCCTCTCTTTCAGTTGAGCCCTTCAGCAGCCCCGATAAACGGAAGAGCTCCGTACCTTCCCGCAAGATATCCCTTCCGAATATTTTTATCTCTTCTTGGGCTGAACTCCGTAAGGGAAAAAAGCTCCGTGCTTCCCGTCCCAGGGTCTTTTTCGGTAAACCAGACCTGGTCTCTCCTGAATAAGTTCAGGTCAAGCAGGTTCACGTCATGGGTTGCAAAGACGAGCTGTGCATTCTTTTTATTCCTGGAAGGGTCTTGGAAGAGCTTGACAAGGTATTCACAGAGAACAGGGTGCATTCTGAGGTCCAGTTCGTCCAGCACAAGCGTCTTTCCGTTAACCAGGGCATCGATAAAGGGCCCTATCAGATAGAATATCCTTTTTGTCCCTTCGGACTCGTCTTCGTAGAAATCGAATTGCACGGTGGAAGAGACTTTTTCCGTCCCCTTTTCCTGCCACTCTTCGTTTACAGTTTCATTTCCATTCTCATTTTCACTCCCAATTCTATTTACATTTCCATTCTCAATTCCAGTTACATTTCCAATTCCAGCTCTATGAACGGTTTTTATGTCTACAAGTTCGCTTTTGTTCCTGCTTTCCCGCACAGAAAGCCAGCCCTGCTCCCCGGACAGTTTCGAAGAAAAACTTTCAAAAGGAAGTTCCCTGTACTCAACCAGAATGTCCTCAATCCCGAGATCGGCTGCAACCAGCGTTTTCAGAATCAGCTTTTTGTATTCCTCACTTCTGCCCAGCAGCTCGACCGTATAATCCATCAGGCCGGGATGGTCAGCTTTTTGTATGACAGTTAACTCTTCCCTGAACCACCGGAAAACTTCCATTGTTTTTTCATACTTTTGCTGGGCTGAACTCGACAGGTAAAGCACATTATCCAGGGTCCGGTCAAGAATCCCCTTCTGCACCCTCCGGTCTTTAGTGAACTTTGCTTCCTGTTCCCCATTCCCTACTTTCCTTTCAAAAATAAGCGATTTCCGGCCCCTGGGGTAATAGTGCAGGAATTCTTCAACTATCCTTTCCCCCGTAAAAGCCACGCCATAGACATACTGCACATTATTGTGGATAAAAACGACCTTAAACCTTGTAGGCTTTTCCAGACACCCCTCATCCAGCTTGAAAGGAGTGTGCACGAGCAGGTCCCCGGGCCTGTTCAACATGGAATTCAAGACCATCTCCCGGAGAGTTCCAAAAGCCATGACCATGTTGCTCTTACCCGAAGCGTTCGCCCCGTAGATAGCCGCAGTCCTGAGCAGCCTGTCCCCTTTATTCAACGCCTCTGACTCAAACGTATTCTTCTCCAGCGATTTATCGGGAGATGCCAGGAGGCTGAAAGTTACCTCTTCTTTTATCGACCGGAAATTTTCGATGCTGAACTCGATTAACACCTGAACCCCTCAGAGCTGAATTGCGGATTTTATAATTTATACCTAATTTTTGTGAAAAATCCGTAAATTTAGATATATAATTGGCGAAAATTGTATTTAATTGTTTTGAACAGCCACCTATCAGTACGAATATAGCTCGAAAAGCAAAGCTTCGGACAGCAAAAAAAGAACTAAAACCGAAGGAGAAACTGACTACTCATGGTTTTGGAGTACGTTCAAAATCTGGACATGACGTTTGATTGGAAAATAAGGGTGGTAGGCTTGTAGCGGATTGGTAGTAAGGTTGGTGGAAAGATGGTGGAAAAAAGAATGATTTATTAATTTTGGGGTGTTAGAAGGTTATGGTGCAGGGAATTGGTTGATCAGGAAGAGATTCATAGAAAATGTAATAGTGATAATCCAGAAGAACGTGGAAAGGCAGTGGATCAACTATGTAGTAGTTTTGAATATCTTTCTGACAAGGAACAGGTGGGGAAAGATTTACACAGGCTGACTTCAGATCAAAACAGCGGTGTGCGATCAAGGGCACCAGAGGTAATTGGAACTGTTTTTCAGTATTTGCCTGATAAAGAACAGGCATGGAGAGATTTAATCAGACTAACTTCAGATGAAAAAAGCCATGTGCGATCGAGGGCAATAAAAGCACTTAGAACTGTTTTTCGAAGTTTGCCTGATAAAGAGCAAGCATGGGGAGACTTGCACAAACTAACTACAGATGAAAAAAATGATGTGCGAAAGGGAGTAGCAGAAATACTTAAAACTGTTTTTAGAGATGTGCCTGATAAAGGACAGGCGGGGGAAGATTTACACAGGCTAACTTCAGATCAAAACAGCGAGGTGCGAAAGGGGGCAGCAGAAACGCTTGGAACTGCTTTTCAAGATATGCCTGATAAAGAAAAGGCGGGGGAAGATTTACACAGATTGACTTCGGATCAAAACAGCGAGGTGCGAGACAGTGCGGTAGTGGCATTTAAAACTGCTTTTCAAGATGTGCCTGACAAAGAAAGGGCGTGGAAAGATTTAATCAGATTTACTTTACATGAAGACAGATATGTGCGAGAGAAAGTAGCAGATGCACTAGGAAATGTTTTTCAATATGTACAGGATAAAGAAAAAGCGTGGGAAGATTTACACAGATTAACTTCAGACCAAAACAGCGAGGTGCGATGGGGGGCAGTAGAAGCACTAGGAACTTGTTTTCTATATGTGCCCGGTAAAGAAAGGGCATGGAAAGATTTACACAAACTGACTTCAGATCAAGAAGGCTATGTGAGAGTCAGAGCATATCATTCTCTAGGTAGAATTTCTATTTACAAGGCATCTCAATCTGATAATGAAGAAGCATATTTAGAGGAGCTTAAAAAAGCGATTGATTTTTTTGAAAATGCAGCTAAAGAACCTGCCTTGGATAATCCATCTAAATTTTGCTTCCCCTTTTACCGCTCATTTTACACAATAATTTCCATTGAAAAGCGAGAGGCTAGAGATGAGGTTGAGAAATACCTTGCAGAGGCAAAAGGAGAGATTGGTTGGTCCGATAATAAAAAATTACTCTTTGAAGCGATTGAAAATCTTGCTAATGCGTTAAAAGAAGTCCAGAACCTTGAAAATATGGACCTAGCAGCCAAGAAAGGAGAACTTAATTTTTACAGGAAATACTGCGAACAGGCCGCAGAGTTAATGAAAAATACCGAAGAAAAAGCACCTTCTGCTACAATAGTGATGAGGAAAGGGCTTCCCATTCTCGATCGAAATCTGAAATCCCTTCTCGATGAAATCCAGGAAAAAGCAAAGAAAGCGTGCCAGGTATCAAAAGGTACTGATACAGAAAAAATTGCATGCGCTGTCAGTCGAGAGGTTCAGAAGTGGGAGATCGGTAGTCAGGAAGAGATGAGCTGGTATGTTGAAAATCTCGTATTTTCCTTGGCAGCTACAATCCCACAAGTTCCAGAAAATAATCTCATTTTTGATAGAATCGAACAAATGAGAAATCAAAAAGATTTGGTGAAACAATATGGAATATTGTGTACTATAATCCCACTAATTCCAAATCTGTACTTAGGAAATAAAATCGAGGATTTAGAGAAAAAAATAGATTGTTTTTTAGTAAGTTTATCGGAATCAAATACAGACCTCACTATATCAACAGGAATCGACTTTTACGGCAACGGAATAAAACTTAACAAAAAAATTCCTCTTCAGAGTTTTTCCGAATCTGAAAGGAAAGAAATTGAAGAAATAATTGGTGGAAAGGAAGCGATAAAACTGATGAATTTCCCCTCAAAAATTGTTGGAAAAATTAAGGATTGGCTAGCAAGAAACAGATAACATTTTTAGAAAAATTAATAATCTAATACGTTTGAATATAAATTGTAATGGCACTTGAGATAAAATCACATATTCATCGATTTTTTAAGGGCAACAAACTCCGAAAAAAGATCAGTTTCTACTTATTCACAATCATCGCCTCAGTTGCTATTTCAATAGTTCTTTCATATAATGGATTTGTATATTCTAATCCTGATAGTGCCCGCTATACAATTAGTGCTCTAATACAAAGTGAAGCTGCAATTCTTGCCATAATAGTAACTCTAAGCCTCGTTGCAGTACAACAGACTGCTTCTTGTTATTCTCCGAGAGTTACTGAGATATTCAAAGATAAGAATAGAAACCCAGATTTTTGGATAATCATGGTAATTTATATAGGAGCCATGATTTATGGGGCATTCATACTAAAACAGATTGGAGAAGGCGATTTATACTTAGCAAACGCTTTTCAAAAATATTTGCCGACTGAAATTGTTTATGTTCTTTTTGACATTCAAACAGCTATATGGTTCACTTTTTTTCTTAGTATTATCGCATTTACTTCATTATGGGTGTATATTAAAAATACACTTGAACTTCTAAATCCATCCAAAATAATTGAGATTCTTGCCGAAGATATAACTGAAGAACGATTTAAGCTAGCCGCAAATAGGAAGCATACAAGGGACTATGATGATAGAGACCCAATTCATCCAATTATAGACATAGTAAGTAATTCACTGATAAATGTTGATAATCAAACAGCATTGAAAGGGATCCTCAATATAGAAGAGCGCACAAAACAGATATTTAAATCAATAAATATTGATGTTGAAGATTTCAAAGGAATACTGGAAAATTTTCTTAATCATTTTACAATAGTTGGGAAACTAGCTGTAAAAAAAGACAACGAAGATTTTGTCCTTAAAGTGTTGCCAAACCTGCATAATGTATGTAACATAGCAATAAAGCAAAAGATGTTAAGTACTTCTGTTATAGCCACAGAATCTTTAGGTCAACTTGGAAAGGCATCAGTTGAAGAAAAAATGAATGATTCAGCAAGCATGTCAATACATTTCCTTAGACAAATTTCTGAAATATCAGTTGAAAACAAATTAGGGTATTTGGCAACAAAAGCTATAGGGTCTCTCGATCAAATTGGAAAAGCAGCTATTGATCAAAAAATGGTGCCATTATCAATAAAAATAGTTGATGTGTTAGAGAAAATAGGAGATATTTCAATTGAACAAAACGCACAAATGTCTTCTATATCGATATGTGATCTCAAAAAAAATAAATATGTCCTCCCAAAAGTTGTTAATTCGATAAATGAACTTTTTAAAACTTCATATTACTTGAATTTAAATTCAATACAAAAAGAAGCAAATAAAGCTAAACAAAAATTCAATGGAGAATTGAAATCAAAGGGATACGATACCAGAAATAGTGAATTTATAAGCTGGGTTCTTGAAAGTAATGCAAATTTTGAACTTGAGCAATACGAAGAAGCATTTAAAGACATCCAAAGAGCATTAGACCTAAAAAAGGATATCTCAGATGCACTGATTCTCAAAGGAGATATTCTTCTCGAACAAAATAGAAATTATGAAGCATCTAAAGCTTATGATGAGGGGCATCATAAAGCAAAAATGGATATTTTAAATAATGTAATATCTTTGGTTTTCAAAGGAATGGCTCTTTCTAAACTTGGTAGATATGACGAAACATTTGATGCTTACGATAAAGCTCTAGAGCTAAAACCTGGAGACTCATTTATATACTACAATAAAGGAAGCACCTTTTTTGAGCTAGGCCAGTATGAAGAAGCATCCGAAAATTGTGGAAAAGCAATACAAATAGATCCAAAAAATATATATGCACTGATTCTTAGAGAAGTAATCTCAAAAAAAGTGAAATTGTGTGGAAATCTAAAATCTAGTGACAATTTCGAAATAAGAGCTAATCCTTTAGAATTCTTTCAAGTGGGAAATTACCTTTTAAAAATTGGCAGATATTCAGAAGCGTTAGTAGCTTACGAAAAAGCAATAGAAATAAAGCAAGATTTTGCTCTAGCTTGGTTAAGTAAAGGACTAAGTTTATACCATCTAAAGGAATATAGGGCAGCTTTGGATACATACGAAGAAGTATTATCAATAAAAGAAGATTATGCCTTGGCACATTCCGAAAAAGGAAACGTCTATTTCAAACTCGGTTTGTATAAAGATTCTCTGGGACAGTATAAAAATGCGCTTGAAGTCCTTAAACGTGAACTTAATCCTGATCAATTTGCTATTGCGGACAACTTTAACAGAATTGCAGATGTTTACAAAAATATTGCATTAACTCAGAATGAAGAAACCCAATGCCAAAAATCCTATGAAGAAGCAATTTCTTGGTATGAAAAAGCTCTCTATATCCGCAAGCATGTTTTGGGCACTGATCATCCACTTGTGGCACATACTCTCAAAAGTTTAGCATTAATCTACGAAAAAGAGAATAGATACGAAGATGCTGAACCTCTTTACAAACAATCAATGAGAATTTTTGAGCAAGTTTTGGATCCAGATCATTTTGAATACCTTCAAAACTTAGATAGACTAGCAGATTTTTACATTAAACAGAAGAACTACGAAGATGCCATTCCTCTTATAGAAAGAGGGCTTAAAATCCGAACGCGTACCTTACCTTTCGATCATCCAGAAGTTATAGAATACCTTGGTAAGTTGGAATCCCTATATGAAAGAACAAAAAGATATGCAGATTCTTATTCATTGTATATGCAAATTAGGAGTATCTTAGAGCAATCTTCTATGTCTGCAGACCACATCGAAGAGATCTCTAATAGACTAACCTATTTTGGAAAAGAAATGGGTAAACTGAATTTTGAGGATTTGCATAAAAGGGCAACGGATAGTAATCCAAATATCAAGAAGAAGGTAGCGCATTTATTAGGATCTTCTCTTCAATACATAGCAGAAAAAGATGAAGTGTGGAATGATCTCCATGAACTGACACTAGATCAGGATATCCATGTTAGAAAAAATGCCGTGATTTCTCTGGCGACTTATTTTCAATATATTCCAGATAAGCAACAAGCATGGGAAGATTTGCACAGACTAACATTTGATCCAAATAACATCGTAAAATCGAGTGCAGCGTCCTCACTTGGAATTGCTTTTCCATATTTGCCTAATGAAAACCAAGAATGTGATGATCTACGTAGGCTCTCAAATGACAAAGACAAATTTGTACGATCAAGTGCAGCATCCTCTTTAGGGACCGCTTTTCCACATATTCCGGATAAGCAACAAGCATGGGAAGTTCTACACAAGCTTACTATGGATATGTATACTGAAGTTAGATGGAACGCGGCAGATTCATTGAATTTGGCATTTCCACATATTCCGGATAAGCAACAAGCATGGGAAGATCTACACAGACTAACATTTGATGAGAGCAACTATGTGAGATGGAGTACAGCAAAATCATTTGGTTTATCATTTCAATATATTCCGGATAAGGAAAAGGCATGGGAAGATCTACATAGATTAGCTGGTGATGAAGAAAATGATGTGAAAGAGGGGGCAGCTTATTCTCTGGGAACAGCATTTCCACATATTTCGAATAACTCTAATCAGAAGCAGGCTTTTGAAGACATGTTAAGATTAGCAAATGATGAAGACAGTGGTGTAAGAGAAAGAGCTACAAGTTCATTAGGATCGATTTACCAACATACCTCAGACAAAAAACAAGTATTGAAAAAACTTTATGAATTAACAAATGATGAAGAGAATGATGTTGAAGCGGCAGCAAATTATTATCTTGGAAAAATACATATATTCAAAGCATCTCAATCGGGGACTGAAAAAAGTTACAAAGAAGAGTTAGAAAATGCAATTAATTACTTTCAGATTTCTTCGGATTGTTCAGTGTTTAAAAATCCTTCTAGATTCTGCCTCCCTTTTTATCGTGCATTCTATACAATAATTTTCAAAAATAAGTCCTCAAAAGACGAAATAGATAGATATATTGATGACGCAAAATATTCAATTGGAAATTCTAAAAATAAAGCACTACTTTTAGAAGCAGTTGAAAATCTTGCTAATGCATTAAAAGAAGTTCAACATCTAGAAGATCTAGATCTTACAAAAAAGAAAGATAATCTATATATATACAGAAAACATTGCGAAAATATAACAGAAATTACTAAAGATACAGAAAAACTGGCACCTTCAGCAACACGGGTGATGAGAAAAGGTCTTCCAATTCTAGATAGAAAACTTAAGGAACTTTTAGAAGAAATCCAGGAAAAAGTAAAGACCGCGTGCCAAGTATCAAAAGGAACTGATACAGAAGAAATTGTATGTGCTGTCAGTCAAGAGGTTCAGAAATGGGAAATCGGTAGTCAGGAAGAAATGAGTTGGTTTGTTGAAAACCTTGTCTTTACTTTAGAATCAAGCATTCCGAATATTCCGAATAATCAACGCATTTTTGATAGAATTCATCAGATTAGGGAACAAAATGATATAGTAAAACAATATTCAATTCTAAGTAGTATCATTCCTATGATTCCTATGGTGCATATTGAGAATAATATATCTGAACTCAAAGAAAAAAACAATGAAGTAAAAGAAGAAAATAATTCGTAACAAATTTTCAGTAACAAATGAAAAAAATCTAGATGCTCTTCATTTGGAAAGCTTACATTATACTCTCGAACAATAGTTCAAATGGTTTAATAAAATACCCCTACCCTTTCCTCCGAATACCCAATCCTAGATCACCACCCCCGGCACAAACCAATTCTCTCCTCAAATCGAGAAAAAGCCGCCCCTCCTACCTTCTCCTCCTCTTCAAAAATCCCAGCCTCCACCTCACAAATCATGAAAAATACCTAAAATCGTTCTCTTGAGTGAACGAAGTGAGCGAAAAGGACTGCGTACTGTTGCACTTACAGCCTGACTTTGACAGTTTCCACTAATTTTAATTAAAATTTCCTTCATTTTTCCCGATTTTTGTCAGAAAAAGGTATTTGACAGTTCAAATAAATTCATCGAATTTTCTAAGAAATTCCCTGTTTTTGGGTTATAATCAAGCGATTTATGGAATCAAAATTGGCATAAATATAAGTTTTATTCTTATTCTTCAGAAAATCTACGGTAACTGTCAAATTCGATAGACTCTTTTTTATGAATTTTGTTGACGTATGCTTGAGTTCTTTGAACTCATATCGCATCAGCGATATGAGTAATTGAGCAATGAATCCTATGATTATTGCTCCATAGATGCTCTCATCCGTCCAGACCCTTAGTGGTTTTATTTCTATTTCGTTTTTCAGCGAGTTAAATATTTTTTCAATTGAATCCTTTTTCCTGTAGGTTTCAAGAGCATCTATAAGTGTCAAATTCTTACTTGATTTTAGGCAGAAAAATCCTTCTCTTCCATTAATTACCTCTTCTTCAAGGAGTTCAAAGGCTTCATCTTCACTCATCTCAACCAGCTTTGTCTGGTATGAATAACTTATATCAATGAGTTTATTATTGATTCTGAATTTCTTCGGAAGTTTCTTGTTCTCATCAATTGATTTCTGTATCTCTTTTGCCTCTTCCACCATTCTCTGTACTTTTCTGACTCTTGCTTCCAATTGCTGTTTTTTTAAGGTTTCTGAGAAATAGAGGTAGTTTGTACTGCTGGGTTTTACAATCTTTATCCCATAGATCCCCTTTTCTTTGTCAACGACTTCAGGATCAAGCTGATCAAACATTTTAATCAACTTATCATCGCTGGCGTTGAGCTTCTTTGCAGTAAGGTAATCCATTTCATCTTCTTTGATCAGAGCTAGATTTTTTATGCTATTTGCACCTTTGTCAAAAACAACAAGTGACTCTTTATTGAGTCTACTTTTTACCTGCTGATACGTTTTTTTAAAATGAGTCTGATCGGGAACGTTTCCTTTTTCCACAGTAATTCCAACAGGTAAGTTTATTGGATCTGCAAGTTCGCTTACTCCTAAAGTAATCTGTTTTTTATCTGGACGGTGATCGCGGCTGTAACCATATTTACCAAGTGGAGACTTATCACCATAAAGAACAATACTTGTCCAATCCATGTTGATATTAGTGTGTTCAAAATTGTACATGGAGAACAAAACATCCTGAATATCCAGAATGATCTCTTCTTTATTACTTCCCAAAGTTTGAAGGGTTCTGTACAGAACCCTTTCATTGAATTTTTCAAGATTGAAAAATTCCAGGACTTCGTCCTGGTTAATCCATTTATGAGCCCGATCAATGCTAAAGTTCTCTGTAAGCTTATAA
This sequence comes from Methanosarcina sediminis, assembly GCF_052056915.1. Lineage (GTDB taxonomy): Archaea > Halobacteriota > Methanosarcinia > Methanosarcinales > Methanosarcinaceae > MTP4. The sequence goes on from NZ_CP195119.1 coordinate 949,508, forward strand.
CTAAGCAAAGCTTTGATCAAAGAATTGAAGTCGATACCTTTAGCCTTATGCTTACCCAAAATAGATGAAAAATTAAGCTGTTCATACAGGTTTTCAACAGCAAGAATGGTTCCGATGGGAAAGCATATATTGTCGTTAGGAGTTATTTCATATGTTCTTAGTTTTGTTTGCATTTTGGTCGATCAAACATTACTAAGAACTATGATTTTTATTTAACTGTCAAACTTGGGTTAAAAGGTATAGATTGTGCAATTATTTTTGCAATTAGATTTGCAAAAGTGAAAAGTTGATCTTCAAAAACCACCATAAATTCATCAGTGTCAGGAACTTTTATTGCCATTGCGTTTACCTTTCCACTTGGTAACGTACCAATAAGAGGGCGCATAGGTAACCTAGATAAAAGTTCTTTCGCAGATTTTTCAATTTGTTCAAATAAATCAAATAAAATAGAATAAGTGTCAGGATTTTCATAAATAGTAGGCAAGTCAGTTTTTTCCATATAATTTTCTATTTCATTGAAATCAACCTCGGGATATATTTTTTTAAATTCTTCTAAAAATTCTGGATTATTTATCCATGAAAGATGGCCAGTAATTTCATCTTCATAAAACTTTGATTGCATCTTTTCCAGATATATTTGTGATTTAGTTTTTTCAGACATATTCCACCTAAAAAGATTAAAAATTACTTCTAAAAGTACTTATATTGAATAGCTATTAAGTTGACATTAAGTTTTTGATTTAAATCAAATCCTAAAAATACTGATAAAAAAAAATCAACAGATATATGAATTCACAACTCTTGTAACCATGATACCAAGAAACCCCATATTAAAAATGAGTAAGGGTTTATCGATCTAAAGGAGCACAAAAAACGTGCGAGTGTTCACTTCATCTCCGACCTGGAGATTTCGTTACCTTCCGAGCTCCTGATGTAATAAAAAGGAAGCTATACCACCGACATAAACTCTGCTACTTTCAAAAAGCCTGCCCTCCCATATTCAAAAGAACTGAGCAATTCGACAAGGCGGTGACGAGGGGAGGGAGGTTGCAGAGGGGAGAAGGAGTCGAAGAATCTATTTTTGCGAATAACTACGGTTGCTTCGGCGAAGTGCACACAAGCGTCCCGAAACCTCCAAAAAATAAAAAACAAAATGTTTAATTCATTGGCAGACGCATGATTCAGGGTTGAAAAAGATGAGGTTTTTTTATTTCATGAAGCTCCTTAATCTTCTCTATCAAAAAGGGCTGGCCTCACTTCGTTCGGGACAAGAACCACAGGAGACACTATTCCGGTTACATCGGAAAAGTGCGATCAATCATTACGGAAAACGTCCCTGTAAATCTTAGGAATCCTTTCGCTTCCATCCCCCGCAGAAACAAAGCAAACCGATAAAATAAACCAATCAACTTTAACTTCGTCTTTTATTTAGCAAACCTGGAAATTCAAAGTAGCAATTAGAGCTTCAATCAATTGGTTTCAAAATCCATTTCATTTCATTCCACATCACATCCCTGGCTTTTGGAGCGGAACCGGTAAAAATAGAAAGAGTTAAATTTAAAAAAATTTATTCAGATTAGGGAATAAATTTCGAACAAATTTTCGATAGTGTGTGGAATAGATATGGAAACCCCAAAAATAAATGTAAAAATAAAAGCCCTCAATATCAACGGGGGCGTAAAAACCTGCTTGAATGGCAAAGTTCTGCCAGGACCCAACTGGGACGCCAGCAGCAGGGAAACCCACAGCCCCGGTGTATTTGTAATCGGCAATGAATTTGACAATAGCATTTCTCTTGAAATCCAACAGGAAGGACTGGAAAGCGGAAAAACCCTCAAAATAACGGGAATAATAGATGATCTGGAATTTTCAGGCGAGATTGAGGGAGGCATAAAAGAGCAGACCGTTTCCACAAGGCCTGAAAAAGCAATTGACAAATTCTGCTGTAAAAAGGGAGATATAGTCTGGAAAATTGCTTATTCGGAAGAGAAAGGAGATCCAGAAGAAAACCCGGAAGAAACAGATGATCCAGAAGAAACTCTAGAAGAAAAAGGTGATTCCAGAGAGAATCAAGAAGAAACTGGAAACCCTGAAGGAAACTCCGAAGAAAAAGGAGAAGCAATCAAAACATCCGAAACAATCGAAACTATTCCAGTAGAGATATACTGGATATTTGACCAACCCGGCACGATGTTCAAGAGAGGGACATGGGTTGAGTTACTGGAATTCCTCTCCGGAAAGGTCATCAGCACCCCTGCGTCAAAGGAGGAATGCGTCTCGGGAGTTGTAGATTATTTCCACTTCAAGCATGGGCTGAAATACGACAGTTTTTGCGGAGCAAGCCATTACGGAGTCTTTGAGCACGGCGGTTTTTTCAACCTGAAAGCCTACCTGGCAGGCGCAGTCCCGATTGCTAACTGCTACGACCAGGCGGCAGCTCTACAGGCAATCCTTGGCGGGATCGGGATAAATGACATTGAATGGCTATTTCTGGAGCCTTTCGGATACATCAACAGGACCGACCTGCTTGGCAGGGGAGAATGCAACAACCCCTTTTTCTTAAAAGAGGGCAGGCATGACCCTGAAATAATTGACAACGGTTCTGGGCACAGGACCGGATTTGCCAATCACGCTTTTTGCGGCTTATTGAATAAGGACAATATACTGGACTCCTGCGCAGGGCCGCACCCCGGAAACGATACGGCAGAAGAATATGTCAGCCAGGCTGTTGATTCAAACCCCGCGCTTTACCCGGCAACAAGGTTTGAGAGACCCGGGAAAGAAGAGGATATCGTAACAGGGTACGGGGTGGCTGATGTAGAAAGAATTGAAGCCGCAAACCCGCTTCTGCCAGACGAAAAAATGGATGACAAAAAAGCAGAAAAGTTGAATAAAATTAAGGAACTTCTGGACTACCCCGCAAAATACGAAAGCCTGGACCCCTACACCTTCGTATGCTGCAACTGGCCGGATCCCCTGGCAAATCCGCTCCTCTCCGGCTGGGCCCTGGACCTGGAGCAGGTCAGAGTTGGGTGGAAAGGCGTACTCAAGCAGTGGTGCATGCACGACGGCGAAGAACGAATAAATATAGAAATCTACGTGTCAAACAGCGGCCCGGGCCCGGTTCACGAGAGAATTTTCAAAACCCTTGCAGCAACTGCACTGAACGAATGCGTACACCGCCCCAACCCTGAAAGCAAAAGGCACATTTCCCGCATACAGGGCCTTAACCCTGAAAACAAAAGGCATATTACACTTACGGCTTCGACTGAGAATTATTCCCAGCAGCTGAGTGCGATCTACAACGTGGGCTTTAATGTGGAAGGTTTCAACCTTGAAACCGACATAACCCAGGACTTACTCGACTGGCTTGAAAACCTAGCCCTCAACGGGGTTACAGAAGATTGGGATAAATTCCCGAAATTAAAACTTATCGAACCGGCATTTCCGGCAGATGTAGCTCTGGGAGAAACTTTTACCTGCAGGGCGGACCCTGAAATCAATGAAAACAAAAGTCCTTTTCTGGAATTTTTCCCCTCAAACAAAAACGTATCACTGGAAGAAGAGTCGGACCTGACATTTACGTTCAAAGCCCTTGTCCCGGAATATACACCTATCGGCCTGGTCTTAACCGATCGCGAAACACTGCTGTCAACTTCAAAAGAAGTGTTCATAAACATATATGGTCCGGAAAATTAACCGGATCCAAAAAATGTATGATCCGGAAGACAAAACAGAATCAAAGATAAAACAGAATCAAAGATAAAACAGAATCAAAGATAAAACAGAATCAAAGATAAAACAGAATCAAAGATAAAACGGAATCTAATAAACAAAGCTCCGAAGTCTTCCGGTGATAACCTACTTTTTATTTTATTTTTCGATTTCCGTTTTTCGTATTATTCTTCCATTATTATTTTTCATTTTATTCTTCATCCTATTTATCACCCTATTTTTCATTTTCAATTTCATATTCAGCTGACGCAAACAGGCCACCCGTAAAGAAGCTTAGAGATGATACTAAAAAAATAAACTAAGATAATTATATGTCCTCTTAAATAAATAGTATAAAAGGGGGAGTATGGAAGACTCGTAAGAGCGAGTACTGAGCAATTCCCTCGGTAAGTAAAAAGGACATGATTGAGGGGCATGCATGAAAAAGAACGTTTTTATTGTTGGTATGGATTCATTCAATCTCAAGAAACTTCAGAGGCTTCCGGAAGCCTCCGAGTGTAACTTTTATTCCGCGCTCGATGCAGGTGAAATCCTGGACGTTCCGGGCTATGACATGGGGGAGCTGATTGCAAAAGCCAGGCAGCGGATCGAAGCGACTCCGGGAGAGACTCACGCCATTGTCACTTACTTTGATTTTCCGGCAACGGACCTGGTACCTATCCTTGTCGAAGCTTACGGGGTGCCGGGACCGAGTATGGAGAGCGTCTTCAAATGCCAGCACAAGTACTGGAGCCGGCTTGAACAGCAGAAGATAATCCCCCATAATATTCCAAAGTTCTGCGCTTTCGATCCTTTTGATGAAGAAGCCTGCGCCCTGATCGATATCAAAACTCCGTTCTGGATCAAGCCGGTCAGGTCCTTCAGGGCATTCCTGGCATTCAGGGTGGACAATGAAGAGGGGTTCAGGGACCACGTCCACGAAATTCAAGAAAAGATCGGCTTCCTCCACGAGCCATTCCGCTACCTGCTGAAAAACTACGATATACCGTCCGAGTTTGCGGACATGAAAGAGAGCTGCCTTGCCGAAAGCCCCCTCTCAGGCCGGCAGTGCACCGTGGAGGGCTACGTGCTGAACGGGGAAGTGGCAATATACGGAGTTGTCGATTGGGTCCTTGATGAACACTTCTCCTCCGTCTTAAGCTACGAATACCCCTCATCCCTCCCTGACCGGGTAAAAGACCATATGGCAGGGGTCTGCAGGAAGATTATCAAACACGTAGGGCTGGACAATTCTGCCTTCAACGCAGAATTTTTCTATGACCCCGACAGCGACGAGACCTACTTGCTTGAAATCAACCCGAGGATGTCACAGTCCCACGCCGACCTGTTTGAAAAAGTGCACGGCGTCTCCCACCATAGGGTTATGCTTCAGATCGCCCTTGGCAGGAAACCGGTCCCCTTCGAATGGCAGGGGAAATACAATTACGCCGCAAAATTCATGCTCAGGACCTTTGAACCCGGAAAAGTGGTAAAAGTCCCCACAAGGGGAGAAATCGCCGCGATCAAACAGGAAATCCCGGACACCATCATCAGGTCCCTTGTAAGGGAAGGCCAGCAGCTCTCCGAATTTCAGATCCGGGACAGCTACAGCTACGAACTCGCAGACATCTACATCGGCGCAGACGACCGCAAGGGACTGGTTGATAAATATAACCATATCCTCAGCAAGATTTCCTTTTCCATCGAGAGATGAACACGAAAAGAGAAAAATGAGATATTATAATGAGATATTATAATGAGATATTATATTTAGATATAAATAAAATGGCAAACAAATAAAGAGGTAAATAAACAGAGGAGAAATAAAAAGGGGGAAAATTATTTTGCAAAAAGACGAAAAAAAACCAAGTATTCAGCCGGAACCGATTCCCAGTCCTGAACCGGGACCTGTTCCATCACCGGAACCTGTGCCCAGTCCGGAACCAACCAGAAAACATGAGGACAAAAAAAGTTAACTTCGTGTTGAGTGCGGCTTGAAGGATAAAAAAGCAAAGCAACCCTTATGCGACCTAACCATGATCACAAGAGTCTACATATCTCACTGTGAGCAGGACGAGCCCCTTGCCCAGGAACTGGCCCGGGCCCTCTGGGCCGTGGAACTGGAGAGTTTTTATTCCCTGTACAGGAAAGCCCAGTCCCTCTCCCGGGCAGAGCGAATACGCTTCGGAATCCGGCAGTCCGACTGCGTAATAACAATCCTGACCCCGGAAGGAGCAAGAGCCCCGGAAGTAAACCAGGAACTCGGCCTGGCCGTGGGGACTGACCAGCTAATAATTCCACTTGCAGAAGCAGGGGTGGAACTGCCCTTCCTGATCCGTCACCTGAATCCGATCAGGTTTTCCGCGGATGCCTATGAAGACGCCATGGGTATGTTGATACAGAATATAAGGCAGATAACCAGGCTGGACTGGCTGAAGATAAAATGCCCTTACTGCGGGGAAGAAATGACCCAGTACATCTCACCGCAAGAAGAGGTAGACAGGGCCCTTCTCAGGGGGACGAACCTGGAAACCCTGTGCAGCTACTGCCAGAGGGCTCTCTTCCTTGACCCGAGGACCTTCAGGCCCTTAATCTAAACTTGCTTTGAAGTTGACCTGAAACTTGCTTTAACGTTGATTTGAACTTGCTTTGAAGTTGACCTGAAACTTGCGTTGAAATTGATCTGAACTTGCTTTGAAGTTGACCTGAAGCTTGCGTTGAAATTGATCTGAATTTGCTTTGAAGTAGATCAAAACCTGAGACCATCAATAAACAAAGGGGGTAAAGAGATGGAAGCAAAAGTTAATCAACCCGATATGAAGCAGCATAAAGTGAATCAACATAAAGTAAACCAGCCAGATACGACCCAACATAAGGTAAACCAGCACAGATTAAACATGCCTGAAATAGATAAGCCTGAAGTGGGGGAGTCCGAAATCAAAGGGATTGAAAACCTATCTTACATGGAGAAAAAACATTTACTTGCCCAGCTTAGCCGGGACAGGAAGAAAGACCCGAAATCCGGCCCATGGGAAATCACCGACATCCGAAGAGGGGGATGGGAAACCATCAAGGATTACTTGATCCAGCCCATAAAAATCGAACTCAACGATTCAGGAAAAGAAGAAACAGTAAGGGTCTGGTTTGATATCACGGACCTGGAAAGAGAACTCGAAGCCGGAGAAATTCGGTAAGAAAAAAGGCAGTTCTGAGAGACACATACCACTGAGAGGCGCATAATGGTTCAGAATTAAAAATGTCAACGAATAAACTTAAACGTAAGACAGATTCTACCTAGCTTCATGGTGCTGGGAAACGCCGCCATCTTCCTGGCAGGTCTGGTCCTGCTGGTCAAGGGTTCCGACTACTTTGTAAAAGCAGCCTCAACTATCGCAAAAAAACTCGGGATTTCGGAGTTCGTAATAGGCCTGACCCTGGTTGCGGTGGGGACCTCAGTCCCCGACCTTGCCTCCTCTATAGCCGCCTCGCTGCAGCAGGCAAGCGGAATTGTTGTCGGAAACGTGGCCGGTTCGAACATAGCAAACATTGCCCTGATTGTGGGGTTTGCAGCAGCTCTTTCCCCGGTAAAGACAGCACCCGAGATGCTCAGAAGAGACGGCTACATTATGCTTTTTGCAGCCCTGCTTTTCTTTGCCTCTGCTTTTAATGAAGCTCTCTCAAGGCTGGAAGCGGCTGTCTTTGTGCTGCTTTACGTGGCTTATGTGTTTTTCCTGTTTGAGGAAATACCCACTAATAAAGGCAGGTTC